>JAZQRJ010000067.1:0-15361 GCA_045629505.1 Novosphingobium sp. | reverse complement strand
CACTCTCGTGCGTGCATATATGCGTAAGGACGCTATCAGGACACCCATGCAACTCGTCATCGTCGAATCACCCGCCAAGGCAAAGACCATCGAGAAATATCTCGGTTCGGACTTCAAGGTTCTCGCATCCTATGGCCACGTCCGCGACCTGCCACCCAAAGATGGGTCGGTGCGTCCGGACGAGGACTTCGCCATGGACTGGGATCTCTACGGGGATAAGCAGAAGCAGGTGAAGGCCATCACCGACGCCGCGAAACAGGCTGATCGCTTGATCCTCGCAACTGACCCTGATCGTGAAGGAGAAGCGATTAGCTGGCATGTGCGCGAACTGCTGCAAAAGCGGAAAGCGTTGCCCAAAGATGTGCAGCGCGTCACTTTCAACGCCATCACCAAGCAGGCGGTGACGGACGCGATGAAGGCGCCGCGGGATCTGGATCAGGATCTGATCGATGCCTATCTGGCGCGCCGTGCTCTGGATTACCTGTTTGGCTTCACACTCTCCCCAGTGCTGTGGCGCAAGCTGCCCGGCGCCAAAAGCGCCGGCCGCGTACAGTCTGTTGCACTGCGTCTGATCGTTGATCGGGAACGCGAGATCGAGGTCTTCAAGCCGCAGGAATACTGGTCTGTCATTGCCAATCTGGAGCATGATGGAACGCAGTTCCCCGCCCGGCTGGTGCGCTTTGACGGGGACAAACTTGAAAAGTTGAGCCTTGGCGATCAGGGCGTAGCGATGCGCGCAAAGGCGGCGGTGGAGGCCGGTGCCTTCAAGGTGGAGGACGTTGAAACCAAGCCGCTCAAGCGCCATCCAAGCCCGCCGTTCACCACTTCGACGCTGCAACAGGAAGCAGCGCGCAAGTTGGGTTTCTCTGCCAGTCAGACAATGCGGGTGGCGCAAAAGCTCTACGAAGCGGGCGCGATCACCTACATGCGTACCGACGGCGTGCAGATGGATGGATCAGCGATTTCTGCGGCCCGCAAGGCGATCACTGAGAGGTATGATGGGCATTTCTTGCCCGAACAGCCGCGCCACTATTCTACCAAGGCAAAGAATGCGCAGGAAGCGCACGAGGCGATCCGGCCAACCGATTTCTCACGCGATAGCTATGGCGGCGGGGATGAAGGGCGCCTTTACGACCTGATCTTCAAGCGCGCCATGGCAAGCCAGATGGCGTCTGCCAGTCTTGAACGCACCACCATCACGCTGCGTGATGCGACGGGGCGTAACGAACTGCGGGCGACTGGACAGGTTGTGAAGTTTCCGGGCTTCCTTGCGGTCTATGAGGAAGGGCAGGACAATCGCGATAGCGATGAGGATGAAGGACTGCTGCCCAACATCGGCAAAGGCGATATGCCAGCAAAGAAGGGCGTGGAGGCTAATCAGCATTTTACCCAGCCGCCGCCACGCTATTCCGAAGCCAGCCTCGTCAAGCGGCTTGAGGAGCTGGGGATCGGCCGGCCTTCCACTTATGCTGCGACCATTCAGGTACTGAAGGATCGCTCCTATGTCCGCATGGAAAAGAACCGCTTTTTCGCGGAAGAATCGGGACGTCTTCTGACTGCGTTCCTTGAACGCTTTTTCGAACGCTATGTCGGTTTCGATTTCACAGCCGAGATGGAAGACGAGCTCGACAACGTTTCCGGTGGTCGGGCGGCGTGGAAGAAGGTGTTGGAAGAGTTCTGGCGGGACTTTAAACCCAAGACCGACGAGGTGATGGAGCGCAAACCTTCCGAGGTTTCTGAAGAGCTGGACACCTTCCTTTCCGATTACCTGTTCCCCCCGCGTGAAGATGGATCAGATCCGCGCGTTTGCCCGATGTGTGAAGCTGAGGGCCGCAGTGGAGGCAGGCTGGCGCTGCGCGGTGGACGCTATGGCGCATTCGTGGCCTGCGCCAATTATCCGGAGTGCAAGTACACCCGTAAGTTTGCGCAGCCGGGCGGCAATGCCGAAGCTGCTGAAGACCAGGAATTGGGCACGCATCCCGAAACTGGCGAGCCGATCATGCGCAAGTCCGGCCGGTTCGGCCCCTATTTCCAGTTGGGCGAGGGCAAAGAGGCGAAGAGGGCTTCCATTCCCAAGGACGTGGAAGATCCCGATCTCGATTGGGCGATCCGGTTGCTCAGTTTGCCGCGCACCATTGGCCAGCATCCGGAAACAGGCAAAGATATCACCGCCAGCATCGGGCGTTATGGCCCCTACCTTGCACATGACGGCAAATATGCCCGGCTCCGTTCCACCACCGAGGTGTTCGAAACGGGCATGAACTCTGCCGTTACGACGCTTGCGGAAGCGGCTGATCGCAAGGGCGGGGGAGCCCGCGCAAAGGCCGAGCCAATCAAGACATTTGGGGCACACCCGACGTCCGAAGGTGAAATGAAGGTGCTTGCGGGGCGCTATGGGCCGTATGTCACGGATGGCACCACCAACGCCACGATCCCCCGCGATATGAAGCCGGAAGATGTGGACGAGGAAACTGCGATCCGCTTGATTGACGAGCGGGCGGCGAAGGCACCAGCCAAAGGCAAGAAGAAAGCCCCCGCGAAAAAAGCTCCTCCTAAAAAGCCGGCAGCCAAGAAAGCAGCAGCTAAAAAGGCTCCGGCGAAAAAGGCTGCCACGAAGAAGGCGCCCGCGGAACAAGCTGAGGCACCTGCGGAAGGGGCTGAGGCGCCTTGGGAGGAGTAATCACGTTTTCAGCAGTTCCACCAGCGCGCGGGCAATTGCAGCATGCCCGGCGCGGGTGGGATGCCACGGAAACGCGTCTCCCGGTTTGAGCTCAGCGGGATGTGCGGTGACCCATGGGTCGCTGCCGCAGGGCATGTGCGACTCGTCTATCGTGTCGACCGGGATCACGATTGCTCCGCTCTCCTGCGCGACCGTTGCCGTGATCCGGGCAAGGTTCTTGCCGATGGTGCGTGCTGCTTCAGCAGCTTTCGGCGATAGGGAGACTGCATCGCACAGTGTATCCGGCACCATCGGGAAATACTGCACAAAGACCAGTCGGGCTTTGGGTGCACGCGCCTTCACCGAGCTGGCAAGGGCACGCAAATCTGCTTCCAGCCGCTGATATTGGGGCTCCGCCGGTGCTTTCGTTTCGTTGCAGGGCATCTGGATGCCGCCCGGCAGCATGATGGGCGCTCGCTGGCAGCTTTGGCCAAGCAGATAGCCGACATAGCCGATGTCATTTCCGCCAATGGTCACTGTGACAAGCGCCGTATTTGCCGTCACCGCGTCGATCTGGGGTGGCAATTCGTTCCAACTGCCCAGGATGTGGGCGGTGGTTGCGCCGCCGCATGTCACGTCGGTGAGTGCCAAGTCCAATTGCTGAGCGAGCACTGCCGCGTAATTTTCCGTACTACGCCCGCAACGTGGCGGTGTGTCTGGCTTTATCGGCCCAAATCCAGACCCTGCAGCAAAGGAACTGCCCATCGCGACGTAGTGAGTCTTGGCAGCGAGTGGTGCCGCACCTGGCTCTGGTCCGGCAGCGCATCCGGTAAGGGCGATGGCTAGCGCGGCGCTGGCAATGCCAGCACCTCGCAGCCGTCCGATCACGTGATTGCTCCGCTCGCTTTAAGCTGTTCGATCCGGTCCCAATCGACGCCCATCTCCATCAGGACCATTTCGGTATGTTCGCCCACTTGCGGCGCAGCATTGCTACATGCTGGTTGCTGATTAAACTGGACCGGGCCGCGCACCAGTTTGATCGGCTTGCCGGAGGCGGTGGTTACTTCGACCAGCATGTTGTTATCGGCCGATTGCTGGTCTGTGACGAGATCGAGCGTGGTACGGAATTCTGCCCACTGGCCTTTCAGCGTACGCAGTTTTTCCCGCCAGTAAGGCGCAGACTGGGTCGCAAAGGCCTCTTCCACCAGTTTGCCTGCCGCTTCCACGTTACTGAGCAACGCCTCGGCAGTTGAGAAGCGGGGGTCGTTTGCCGCCTCGGGGATGCCTAAGTGAGCGAAAGTATCTTGGATCAGCGGACCGGGCTGCAGCATGAATAGGCCAAAAATCACCCCGTCGGATGCCTTATAGTATCCGATGAAGGGGTTGACCGGGGTGGACCCCATCTTCGCATCACGCGCACGCGGTGCCACGCCCGTTAGCAGGGCGGTGTTGGTATAGAGTCCAGTTACCCACGCTGCCGTACCGGTGAGCGATACGTCCACCACCTGCGGTTCGCCGCCGCGGTCACGGTGAAACAGAGCCGCCGTCACACCGCCTGCAAGGTTCATCGCGCCCACGGAATCTCCGAAGCCCCCGACTGAAAACGTCAGCGGGCCTTCCGAACTTTCAGGAGTGATTGCGTGGGCAACGCCGCCGTGCAGCCAGTAGACCGAGCCATCGTATCCGCCGCGTTCGTGATCCTCGCCGTTGGGCCCAAAGGCGCTGCCCCGGGCATAGATCAACCCGGGATTGACCTTGCGCAGGTCTTCAACCTCAATCTTCAGGCTGCGGCGTGTGGGAGGCAGGAGATTGGTAAGGAACACGTCCGCCTTGGCAACCATTTCCAGCAGCAGAGCATAACCTTCGGGTGTGGCGATATCTATCCCGACGCTACGCTTGCCCCGATTGGCGTGCTGCACCATTGGGTTTTCTTCCGGTTGGATCACGGTCCCGTTGATCGTCAGCGCTCCGCGCGCGCCATCGCCCCGTTCGGGATGTTCGATCTTGATCACGTCCGCGCCCCATTCCGACAGAATGGCGCCAGCCGCGGGGACAAACACATACTGCGCGACTTCTACTACGGTCACGCCTTCCAGTACGCCTGCCATTCCGTTGTATCCTCCCCTTTTGGACTTTATGCCGTCATCGCGGCATTTCGAGTCCCATTTCTTGGTATATGTCGCGGGCGGTTTCGTCCCACCCCTCTTCAACTTTGACATGCAGGAACAGGTGAACCTTTTGCCCCAGAAGTTCGCTTAGTTCGTTGCGCGCCGCTTCGCCAATCGCCTTGATTCTTGCGCCGCGTTTGCCGAGCACGATAGGCTTTTGGCTATCCCGCGCCACCACGATCTGCTGGCGAATTTCAACCGAACCATCCTTCCGCTGGGTGTAGCTTTCGGGACGGACTGCGCTGTCATAAGGCAGTTCGTCATGAAGCTGGCGGTATAGTTGTTCGCGCGTGATTTCGCAGGCGAGCAGGCGCTCGCTGGCATCGGACACCTGGTCTTCGGGATAGAGCCATGGGCCTTCGGGCATGGCATCGGCGAGATGCTGCTTCAATTCCGGCATCCCATCGCCGGTGAGTGCCGAAACGAAGAACACCTCACGGAATTCTGCCTTCTCGCTCAGCTCGCGGGCGAGGTCGAGCAAGGGTTCCTTCGCGCTGGCATCAACCTTGTTGAGCACGAGCAGCTTAGGTTCGGGCCGATCCTTCAAAGCTTCGATCAGCGGCTCCAGTTCATGCCGGCGCTTCTTGATGGGATCGACGATCAGCAGGATCGCATCAGCCTCCTGCGCGCCTTCCCATGCTGCGGCGACCATGGCGCGATCCAGCCTGCGCTTGGGGGCAAATATACCTGGCGTGTCAGCCAGCACGATCTGCGTTTCATCAAGTAGCGCGATACCCAGCAGGCGGGCGCGCGTGGTCTGGGCCTTGGCGGAAGTGATCGCCACCTTCTGCCCTACAAGGTTGTTGACCAAAGTGGACTTGCCGGCGTTGGGCGCCCCGATCACGGCGACGAGGCCGCAGCGCGTTGTCATGCGTATTTCCTTAGAAACTCTTCAGCCGCCAGCGTTTCCGCATCCTGCTTGCTGCTTGATGTAGCCTGGGCTTCGCCAACGCCTTTTACTTCAACCTTGACGGTAAAGCGAAGGGCATGATCCGGACCGGCCCGATCGACCATTACATATTCGGGCAGCTTGCGCTTGTTGCCCACGGTCCATTCCTGAAGCGCGGACTTAGGATGCTTGTGCTGTCCCGCCTTGCCGCCCATTTCTTCGGCCCACAACTTGCGGACCATGGAGCGGGCCTGTTCAAATCCGTTTTCGACAAAACAAGCGCCGATCAGTGCTTCCATCACGTCGCCCAGAATATTGTCGCTGTGTATTCCCCCATCTTCGCGGGCCTGTTTGCCCAGCACCATGTACGGCCCAAGTCCGATCATGCGCGCGACGCGGGCGCAAGTGACCCGGCTGACGAGCGCGTTGAGGCGTTGCGAGAGCTTGCCTTCCGCTTCCGGACTGCTTTCGAACAGCCACTCGGCAATAGAGAGGCCAAGGACCCGATCTCCCAGGAACTCAAGCCGTTCATAATTGCGTTCCTGCCCCGTGCTGCCATGCGTCAGTGCCTCACGCCAAAGTGCGTGGTTGCGAGGCGCGCTCCCCGTGTGTTGAGTGATGAACGTTTGCGTTTCGACCGGAAGGGTCATTTCAGAACGTTCCGCCAATTCTGTTCCAGCGCGCGGCAGTAAACCAGGTCCAGGGCTTGAACCATTCTGCGCTGCCATCAGTGGAGAACATGATTACACTCGCTTTGCCGACGAGGTTATCTTGTGAAACGAGGCCAACGCCCTGGCCGGGAACGGCGGGGAAGCGGCTGTCCTGCGAACTGTCGCGATTGTCACCCATCACGAACATCTTGCCTTCCGGCACCACGACCACGGGCGTGTCGTCTTGCGGCGTATGACCAATATCGATGACGTTGTAGCTGCGGCCATTCGGCAGCGTTTCCTGATACTGGGGATAGCGGCAAATTTCAGCCCCATCGGGAAGCCGGTCCCTCAGGCTTTCAAAATAGCATTGAGTGTTGGGCGTTACCGGGAGGATGAAATCCTCAATCCGCTTCTTCGGGACGGCCTTGCCGTTAATGAACAGTTGCCCCGCGCGCATCTGAATTTGATCCCCCGGCAGGCCAATCACGCGTTTGATGTAATCAAGATCGTTCCTTGGCGGCGCCTTGAAGATTACGACATCGCCCCGTTCGGGCTGACTTGCCAGAATCCGCGAGGGGATCAACGGCATGCTCAGCGGCAGTGAATAGCGTGAAAAGCCATAGGGCCATTTTGCTGCCAGCAGATAATCACCCACCAGCAGGCGGGGCAGCATCGATTCACTGGGAATATTGAACGGTGAGAAAAAGAAGCTGCGGAATATGAACACTATCACGACCAGCTTAAGCAGGAACATTGTGAAGCTGTCCTGCTTCTTTTCCGGCTTCCCGGCTTGATTCCTGCTGTCAGCATGGGCGATTTTGGTCATCATTTTGTCCATGTTAGGCAAGCTGGCATTCGTCAAGCCTGTAGGCCATGTAATCGGCGGTTCACCACAGCTATTACCTTGGCTTACGCAGACGCAGCATGATACGCGGGAATGTGGACAAGTGTTGGAATTAAGAGAGGAAACGTATGCAGGTTTCAATCGCGGATGCCTGGGACGCGTTAAGGAAATTGCCAAAGCCGACGCTGACCGGCTTGTTTGATAGCGACGCAGGGCGCGTCGATAAGATGTCCTGCCGCTTCGAGATGCAGGAAAATGGCATCTTGTTCGACTGGTCGAAGACGCATCTTGATGCTGCGCACACAGCGGCGTTTGAAACGCTGGCCGAGGCGGCGGATTTTGAGGGGGCGCGGGAGCGTCTGCTAACAGGCCAGATCGTGAACCCGACAGAAAACCGCGCGGCGGAACATACCGCTCAGCGCGGGATGGGCAATCCCGAAAGCGTGGAACGCGCGATGGGATATCATTCCCGTATGGCAGCTGTCGTTGAGGCAATCCAAGGCGGAGCCATGGGCGACGTGAAACACGTGATCTTCGTGGGCATTGGCGGATCGGCGCTGGGTCCGTCGCTCGCCCTGAGCGCGCTGATCCGCGATGGGGCGTTGGTGGACGTGCACATCGTTTCCAACATAGATGGGTGCGCACTCCAGCGGGCGTTTGCCGCTTGCGATCCGCAAACGACGATGCTGGCTGTTGCATCAAAAACGTTCACCACCATTGAGACGATGACCAATGCTGCAAGCGTTATCGAGTGGCTGAAGGAGAACGACGTTCCAGATCCCTATGGCCGCATCGTCGCCATCACGGCCGCGCAGGACAAAGCCATCGAATGGGGGGTGGATGAAACCCGAGTACTGCCTTTCTCGGAGACTGTAGGCGGGCGCTATTCGTTGTGGTCTTCCATTGGCTTTCCCGTGGCAATTGCGCTGGGTTGGCCGGACTTTGCGGAAATGCTGGATGGCGCCGCGACGATGGATGAACACTTCGCGCAAGCCGAAGGTGCTGCCAACTTGCCGCTGCGCGCAGCATTTTCCGATCTCTATTATTCGCGATTGCGCGGCGCGCCAACGCGCGCGGTCTTTGCCTATGATGAACGGTTGAAACTGCTGCCCGATTATCTGCAGCAGCTTGAAATGGAATCGAATGGCAAGTCGGTGAAAGTTGACGGGTCTCCTGTCGATGGCCCGACTGCGCCGATTACGTGGGGCGGGGTGGGCACAGATGCTCAGCACGCTGTGTTCCAGTTGTTGCATCAAGGAACACACCTTGTGCCGATCGAGTTCATCGCCTCGATCACACCTGGGCACCACCTGGATGATGAGCACCATCGCATCCTGCTCTCCAACTGTTTCGCTCAAGGAGCTGCTTTGATGGCGGGTCGGCAAACCGACGATCCGGCGCGGTGCTATCCGGGCGACCGGCCCTCTGCGACGATCCTGATCGATGACTTGACCCCCGCCACTTTCGGCGCGCTGATTGCGTTTTATGAGCATCGAACTTTTGCAAATGCCGTGTTGATGGGCATCAATCCATTTGATCAGTTCGGTGTCGAATTGGGCAAGGACATAGCCCGGCAGATCGAGGCTGGGGATACCACATTCGATCCGGCTACCGAGGCGCTGCTGGCCCGTGTGGGGCTGGCCAAGAACATTTGATACTTCATCGCTAAGGCGTCAGTTGAAGGCCGTGCGCCACTTTCACTTGGCAGAGAGGGGCGTACTTGCCATATCGCCCCGCTCAACAAGAGGTGGCCATGCCGGATTTTGACTATGATCTGTTCACGATTGGCGCTGGGTCTGGCGGAGTACGCGCCAGCCGGGTAGCTGCCGCGCACGGCGCGAAAGTAGCCGTTGCAGAGGAGTTCCGCGTTGGCGGAACTTGCGTGATCCGCGGCTGTGTGCCGAAGAAGATGCTGGTCTATGGTGCCCAGTTCGCCGAAGATCTGGCTGACGCGCGGCAGTTCGGTTGGGATATTCCGCAAGCCACGTTTGATTGGGTTTCGCTGCGCGACACCGTTCTGAAAGACGTTGACCGGCTTAATGGCATATATACGCAGAACCTGCTCAACCAGGGGGTTGAGATCATCCATGAGCGCGCCACGCTGGTCGGTCCGCATGAGATCAAGCTGAGCAGCGGCAAGATCGTAACTGCGGAACGCATTCTGATCTCAACCGGCGCCCACCCGCACGTTCCGGAATTTGAAGGTAGCGAATATGGGATCACGTCCAACGAGGCGTTCCATCTCGAGGCGCTTCCTGATCGCGTCCTGATCGCCGGGGCGGGATATATCGCAAACGAATTCGCAGGCATCTTCCATCAGTTCGGTTGCGATGTAACGATCATTAACCGATCGGATCAGTTGCTACGCAGCTATGACGCTTCGCTTCGTGACCGGCTGCTTCAGATTTCCGTGGCGAAGGGCATCAAGTTCCTGTTCAATTCGCAAATCCAGAAGATCGAGAAGCTCGATAGCGGCGCCTTGCGTGTCGAATCTACCGGTAACGAGCCAATGGAATTCGACTGCGTGCTCTATGCGACGGGCCGCTTGCCGAACACGCGGGGTCTGGGGCTGGATGCAGCGGGCGTCGAACTCAACGACAACGGCGCGGTAATCGTGGATGATTATTCGAAGTCATCCGTGGATCACATCTTCGCCGTGGGAGACGTTACTGATCGCGTGCAATTGACACCCGTCGCCATCCGTGAAGGTCAAGCATTTGCTGATACGGTGTTCGGCAACAAGCCGACGAAAGTCAGCTACGATTGTATTCCGTCCGCAGTGTTCAGCCATCCGCCAATTGCTGCTGTCGGCATGACCGAAGCGGAAGCGCGCCAGCAGGTCGGTGCGGTAAAAATCTACGAATCCGATTTCCGCCCGATGAAGCATGTTGTGGCGGGGCGGACCGAGCGCAGCCTCTACAAGCTGGTCTGCGACGCTGACTCAGACCGCGTGCTCGGCGTTCACATGATCGCACCCGAAGCGCCTGAGATCATGCAGATGGCCGCTGTTGCCGTGAAGGCGGGGCTGACAAAAGCGGACTTTGATGCGACGGTGGCAATTCATCCGACCATGTCAGAGGAACTGGTGCTGATGCGTTAAGCGGGTGCGCGCCGATCAGCCGCGCGCGCGCCGCACCTCTGCCATCCAGGAAAGAGCGATCCCCTTGATCGATGCAACGAAGGAAAATGGGCTGTCGATCTGGGGGTAATGGCTGGTCCCCGGAATGGTGAAGCTGGTGATCCGCCCGTCATTCATTGCCAAGACGGTCGGGCCCGCCGTTTCGTCAGTCAGGTGGCTGAACTCTCCGTAAAGCGACGCTGCTCGACACTCCAAATCCTTCAGCGCGCCCGTCAGTTCGAATGCCAAGTCGATTGAACGGGTTTGCGCTGTATCGAACTTCGTCGCCCAGCCACCTTCCACTGGCCGAAATGAATGAGACGCAATGTGTCGGACGATAAAGTCATTGGCGACTTCGATCCGAGGTGGCGGTGAAAGGCGAAAACGGCCGGTGGCATCTTCAAGGCTATCATAGACCTTGGGCGCACGGCGCGGCGGTGGCGGTGCATCGGGATCGAGGTTGCGGAAGTGAGCAATCGCATCGTCCGTCTCAAGCTCGGCATAGCGCAGGCCATCGACGGCAATAACGCCGAGCCAGTGCTTGCCGTGGACTTGTGCTGCACGCACCGCGCATTGTGCCCCTGCGCTGTGGCCAACCACTACCGGTGGAACGTCGTGATCTAGCATGCCGGAATCGCTCAGCACTCCAGCGATCTCCGCAATGACATGTTCGCGCGTGTAAGTTTCGCGCTTGCCTGAATCGCCGCAGCCCGCCAGATCGATTGCTACAACGTGGAACTGATCGCTCAGCATGGGGGCGATATGGTCATACCAGTGTGCGTGTCCGCCACTTGCGCCGACCAGTAGCAGACCGGGCAGGGCAGGATTGCCCCATGAAAGGTAATGAATCTCGCAGCCTTCCACTTCGACGACGTGGCTTTGTCCCGGAAGGCCAACCGCACGTTCAAACCACTCAGGTACACTGACTGTCATTTGCCCCATTGCTCCTGCATCCTCTGCTCTTCCCGGATTCGGGCTCAGTTCGAGCTAACGAAAGCGCGGCACCTGTAACGATGCAAGGCAATCAATTTCTTTTTGGCAAGCTTTGCTCTTTGAAATCTGAAATTTGCTTTGGCCATGATGTACGCCCCCTCGTGCCGCATTGCAGCGATCATGCCTGTCCATTCGCAAACAGTCCCGGCGTAGATTCGCTCCCAGATGTTATAATGTCCGGACAAATCCAGTAAGAAGATTTGCCCTTTTAGGCGGAGATCGCCGGGTTTCGAGCTAGAAGGCGTAAATCTGCTGATTCGCAGTGCCTTGCACCGTTACGGGATTGTGCAATGCAGGATAGATTTGTCGCTTTGCTGCACTTTCCTATCGTTTGCGGCTATTGACGCTGGCGTTTCAACCTGCCTAGGCATTTGCGACTTTTCGTTACCGTTTGAGGACACCAGCGCATGTCAGCCAATATCGCCGAGATGGAAAAGCGTCGTTCCCTAGCAAGGCTGGGGGGCGGTCAGCGCCGCATCGATGCACAACACGCCAAGGGCAAGCTGACCGCGCGTGAACGCTTAGACATCCTGCTCGACGACGGAAGCTTCGAGGAAGTCGATGCCTACGTTGAGCACCTGTGCACTGACTTTGGCATGGATCAGCAGGAAAAGATCCCGGGCGACGGCGTCGTCGTCGGTTCGGGCACGATCAATGGCCGGTTGGTCTATGTCTATGCTCAGGACTTCACCGTATTTGGCGGCGCTGTCTCCAAGACTCACGCTATGAAGATCTGCAAGATCATGGACATGGCGATGAAGGTAGGCGCGCCGGTCATCGGTCTGAACGACTCGGGCGGTGCGCGTATTCAGGAAGGCGTTGATGCGCTGGGTGGGTACGCCGAGATTTTCCAGCGCAATGTTTTGGCGTCCGGCGTGATCCCGCAGCTGTCCATGATCATGGGGCCGTGCGCTGGCGGAGCGGTCTATTCGCCTGCGATCACGGATTTCATCTTCATGGTGAAGGACAGCTCGTACATGTTTGTAACCGGTCCTGATGTGGTCAAGACCGTAACCAACGAAGTTGTCACGCAAGAAGAACTGGGCGGCGCGATCACCCATTCCAGCAAGACTTCGGTTTCCGACCTTGCTCTGGAAAACGATATCGAAGCCCTGCTTACGGCGCGTGAGTTCTTCGACTTCCTGCCGCTTTCTAACCGTGAAGATGTGCCTGAGCGGCCTAGCGCCGATCCGTACGATCGGATTGAACACAGCCTGGATACAATCATTCCGCCCAGCGCCGCGCAGCCTTATGATATGAAGGAAGTCATCCGCAAGATTGTGGATGAAGAGGACTTTTTCGAACTTCAGCCGACCTATGCGGCAAACATCATCATCGGCTTTGGCCGTGTAGAAGGCCGCACCGTTGGCGTCGTCGCCAACCAGCCGATGGTTCTGGCCGGCGTTCTGGATATTGATTCGTCGCGCAAAGCTGCACGTTTTGTGCGCTTCTGCGATGCCTTCAATATCCCCATCCTTACATTGGTTGACGTACCGGGCTTCCTTCCGGGCACGGATCAGGAGCACAAGGGCATCATCAAGCACGGCGCGAAGCTGCTGTTCGCTTATGCTGAGGCAACCGTTCCGAAGATCACCGTCATCACTCGTAAGGCCTATGGCGGCGCTTACGACGTTATGGCGCCAAAGCACTTGCGCGGCGATCTGAACTACGCTTGGCCAACCGCTGAAATTGCGGTGATGGGTGCGAAGGGCGCGGTTGAGATTATCTTCCGTCAGGACATGAACGATCCTGAAAAGATCGCCGCCCGTACCGCTGAATACGAAGAACGCTTCGCTAATCCCTTCGTCGCCGCATCGCGCGGTTACATTGATGAAGTGATTTATCCGCACTCCACGCGTCGCCGGGTCGCCCTTGGCCTCCGCAAGTTGCGCAACAAGCAGCTCGAAAATCCGTGGAAGAAGCACGACAATATCCCGCTGTAAGCGCTAGAGGTTTTAAAAAATGGCAGAATTTGAACCGATCTACGTCCTCAGCGCTGTTCGTACTGCGATTGGTGATTTCGGCGGTACGTTGAAAGATGTCGCACCGTCGGCGCTTGGTAAGATCGTGATTGAAGAAGCGATCAAGCGGGCGGCAATCGAAGCTGGCGACGTTCAGCACGTGGTCATGGGACAGGCCATCCCCAGCGAGCCGCGCGATTCCTACTTGGCGCGCATTTCCGCAGTTGAGGCGGGCGTCCCGATTGAGGCGCCTGCGCTCACTGTCAACCGGCTGTGCGCTTCTGGAATGCAGTCGATCGTTTCTGGTTCGCAGCTCATTGCTCTGGGCGAGGCGGATGTCGTTGTTGCCGGCGGTGCCGAGACGATGAGCAAAAGCCCCTATGTCCATACCTCCAGCCGTTGGGGTCACAAGATGGGGGACATGAAGGTCATCGATGCGATGATCGGCGTTCTGTCAGACCCGTTCGAGAACTATCACATGGGCGTCACGGCAGAGAATGTAGCGACCCGTTATCAGATCACGCGTGAAGATCAGGACGCGCTGGCGGTGGAAAGCCATCGCCGTGCGGCGCAGGCGTGGGAGGAAGGTCGCTTCGATAGCCAGATTGTTCCGGTTGAGATCAAATCCCGCAAGGGCGTCGTCGAATTCAAGAAGGATGAGCATTTCCGCCCTGGCACTACGCTGGAGGATATGGCCAAGCTGCGTCCGGCCTTCGACAAGAACGGCTCGGTAACGGCGGGCAACGCATCGGGTCTTAACGATGGTGCAGCGGCACTGGTGCTTGCATCCGGGCGGGCAGTTGCAGCCAAGGGCATTGCACCGATGGCTCGGATTATCGGTTGGGGTTATGCAGGCGTTGATCCCAGCATCATGGGCATCGGACCGGTCAAGGCTGCGCCGATAGCGCTTGAGCGTGCCGGGCTGACGCTGGCTGACATGGACGTGATTGAAGCCAACGAAGCTTTCGCTTCGCAGAGCTGTGCCGTGGCGCGCGAGCTTGGGCTCGATCCAGACAAGACCAATCCTAACGGATCAGGCATTTCGCTTGGCCATCCGGTTGGCGCTTCGGGTGCGATCATCACCGTCAAGCTGATCTATGAATTGCAACGCATCGGCGGCCGCTATGGCCTTGCCACAATGTGCGTTGGCGGCGGACAGGGTATCGCCATCGTGCTTGAAAATCTGGTTGGCGTTCAGGCGCAGGAGAAGGCGGCGTGAAACTTGGCCGCATGAACCATATCGGCGTTGCTACGCCTGATCTCGATGCATCGATCGCCTTTTACCGCGACGTTATGGGCGCGACGGACATTACCGAGCCGTTCGTGCTGGAAAGCCAGCAGGTGCGGGTTTGCTTCGTCAATACACCGGGTGAAAATGGCACGGCCGGAACGCAGGTCGAACTGCTTCAGCCAACCACGCCGGATTCGGCCGTAGGTAAGTGGCTGGAAAAGAACCCCCTCGGTGGGCAACATCACATATGTTATGAAGTGCCCGATATCCATGAGGCCAAGGCTTGGTTTGAAAACCAAGGCAAGCGCGTTCTGGGTGAACCCCGCATTGGCGCGCATGGGACGCTGATCTTCTTCGTCCACCCAAAGGACATGGGCGGCCAACTTACCGAAATCATGGAAACGCCCAAGGGCGCCCACTGAACGCACAATCTGATTCGAGAGCGGAACGATGAGCGACAAACCCACTATCGAGACTTGGCAGGCTGCGGCTGAAAAAGAAGTCAAAGGCCGTGATCTAACGTGGCACACGCCCGAAGGCATCGCGGTGAAGCCGCTATACACTGCAGAGGACGTGGTGGCTGATCCGGGCCTTCCCGGTTTTGCTCCGTTTACGCGCGGTGTGCGTGCCTCGATGTATGCCGGGCGGCCATGGACGGTTCGCCAATATGCGGGCTTCTCCACCGCTGAGGAATCGAACGCTTTCTATCGCCGTAATCTTGCTGCGGGTCAGAAGGGTCTCTCAGTCGCTTTCGACCTTGCGACCCATCGCGGTTATGACAGTGATCATCCGCGCGTGGTGGGCGACGTTGGCAAGGCCGGCGTCGCGATCGACTCCGTTGAGGA
>JAZQRJ010000066.1:0-5762 GCA_045629505.1 Novosphingobium sp. | reverse complement strand
TGGCATCCGACTTGGCGCATCGGGCAGCGGGATGACATCGGCGTGGCAAAGCAAGCCGCGCATCTTGGCGGTGCTGATGCCGTATTCCTTGTCTTTCAGCACAAATACGATGAACTCATCGTCCTGTTCGCTCGCTTCTTGCGGCGCGCAGATGTCCATGCCATGTGGCGCCTTGTTCATCAGCCGTTTTCCAGCGCGCCCTGCAAAGCACTCAGCAGCGCGGCGGATTCGAACGGTTTGCGCAGGTAAGCCAGGCAACCCTGCTCCATCGCCTGCGAACGCGCGCTGGCGTCGGTTTCCCCCGTGATGAAAATGATCGGCGGCGCGGTTCCCGCATCGACCAGCCGCCGTTGCAGAGCCAGACCGGAAATGCCGCCCAGATCGATGTCCAGCAGCAGGCAACCGACCGGCGAGCCGCTGCGCGCCAGGTACGACTCTGCGGAGACGAACGTCTCCGGCGCGTAGCCCGAGGCGCGCAGCAGTCTTTCCAGCGCTTTGAGCATCGCCGGATCGTTCTCCACGACGGCAATGATCGAGTTGGTTTTGCAATTCAATTGAGGCGGCTCCATTCCGGCTTTCGGTGAGCACCACTCTATTGATACAACGCAGCCTTGTAACCTGTCCTTTGGTACAGGGTTAGAAAAGCTGCAACGCAGTGACATTCAGCCCGCGAGGTCTGCATTGCGCTGAGGCTTTTCAACCAATAAGCGGTCGGCCGCTCGCTAATTGACCTACCCCGCCCCCGGAGGAGACATGCATAGATTCAATGCTGGATTGGCCGCGTTGGCCATCGCCGTGATGGCAGCCGCCCTTACCGCTTGTGGCGGTAGCGATGGAGGCGGACGCAGTTCCGCCCCGCCTGTCGACAACAGCCTGGCCCGCGGCGCGCTCGCGGCCAACCCGCCTACCCGCATGTCGATTCCGCTTCCCGGTGGCGGCTCCACCTCGACTCTGGAGCCAGCGGTCATCACTCTGTTACTGGAAGCCGCACAGCGCGGCCTCACGCAAATAACGGGCACACCGAAGTGCGCAATCTCCACGTACTACATGCAATACGGCACCGTCGGCGGCGCAGGCGAAAAGACCGACGCCACCGGCGCGATCATGGCGCCCTCAGGGAGCGATGCAGCCTGTTCCGGCCCGCGCCCGGTTCTGCTGTACGCGCACGGCACGTCGACCGACAAGGATTTCAACATGGCAGACTTGGACGACAACGGCGAAGCTGCGCTGGTCGCCGCGATGTTCGCCGCACAGGGGTTCATTGTCGTCGCCCCCAACTACGCCGGCTATGACAGGTCATCGCTGTCCTATCACCCTTATTTGAACGGCGAACAACAGGCCAACGACATGGTCGATGCATTACGTGCGGCCCGTCAGGCCTTCCCGAATATCAGTGCACAGGATTCCGGCCAGCTCGTGCTTGCCGGCTATTCACAAGGCGGCTACGTGGCGATGGCGACACAACGCGCAATGCAATTGAGCTACCCCAACGAATTCACCGTCACCGCACTGGCCGGCATGTCGGGCCCGTATGCACTTTCGCTTCTGGGCGACGCCGTCTTCAACCAGACCCCGAATGGCGGTGGCACGATCTTCCTGCCGATGATCACCACCAGTTGGCAGAAATCCTACGGCGGCTTGTATAACTCTCCGTCTGACATCTATGAAAGCAATTACGCCAGCGGCATTGAATCGCTGTTGCCGAACGATGAGGACCTCGACGATCTGATTGATGACGGCAAGCTGCCGGAGCGGGCACTGTTCGCGCTGGAACCGACGCTGCCGCAACCAGCGCCCGGCTTTGAGGCGTTCTTCGGTCCGCGCAACCTGATCAAGACCAGTTACCGCAGGCAATACCTGACCGATGCCGCCGTCAATCCCTGCAACGATCCGGTCACAACACTGCCCCTCGCTTGCAACCCGACCGACCCGTTCCGCAGGCTCGGTGTGAGGAACGATCTGCGCAATTACGTGCCCACCGTGCCCGTATTCCTGTGCGGCGGCAATGCCGATCCGACCGTGTTTTTCGCCAGCACGCAGTCAACCCAAGCATATTTCCTGTCCCAAGGCATGCCGGCTGCTGCATTGACCGTGCTCGACGTTGACACCGCACCGACCGGGGCCGCCGATCCGTTCGCTGCCATCAAGACCGGCTTTGCCCAGGCCAAGACAGATGTCATCAACGACGCCATCAGCGATGGTGATGACCCGGCTACCGAGGTTGCAGAGAAGTACCACGGCTCGCTGGTGCCGCCGTTTTGCCTCGCTGCGGCGCGTGGCTTCTTCCAGAGTGCCTTGGTGCCGTGAGGACAACCGTCAACCCTGCGAACAATGATGGAAAAGTCACCGGCCTGCTTATCTGCGCTGTCTTGGGCATCATTCATGCCGCCGCCAAGGCGGGGCAGGACGAAGCATGCCCTTTCCAAATGAATCACCTGAGCAGATTTTTAGTGGGTCATTACACGACGCCGTTCGAGGCTTGGCATGGGATTGATCCATACCAAAACAAACCGAAGCGCATCGAATGGTTTGAAGCGTGGGATGGTTTGCTTACCGGGGTTCGGATCAGGTACAGGTAGCGGACCTGCGAGGAATTCTTATCGAGGTACCAGGAAAATATCGCCGTCCACATTGGTGAGGAAATTCTGTGGCTGAACAGCACGAAGAAAAGTGAGACTGCTCAAAATTTAAGCAACCGAATCAGGCTCATCGTTGCCTTTATTGCTGGTGCGCAAAAAATGGCGACCCGCAGGTCGCCATTTTGATAATTCTGTCACTTCTGACGGTCACGGCTCGTGGGGTGGACGTTTGGACGGGACATCGTTTGGACGGGACAACATGATAAATTCGTCCATTAACTTCAAATTTTTCTGCAAACCCTCAATAGTTGGTTCCAAAGTAAATCGCTGAGAATTTTCGTAGTCCCAAAATTCACCTGGACTAAAAAAATGAGGACCTATTGCCAATGATGGAATCGCAATTTTCACCTCTCTATCAATGCAAATCTTATACTCAAATACATATTTTTTATCAACTAAAAAACGAACTAAAAATCCTTCATTACATGATTCTTCTTCAAAAATAAGAACACTCCTATTGGCGTCCCTGTAAAAATCGATTACTGCATTGTAGAGAATTGAGGAGTTCTCTGAATTGTTATTTGATTGCACGATAGTATTCTCCATCACGAACTATTTTATATCCGCTATCAATTAAATGTTGATACTCAAGCTTAGTAAAATATCCAGCCGTTGAAACTGCTGGATTCCCCGTGAACAGAAAGCTCTTTCCTTGCGCAATTTGCTGATCCAAAAATGCCTTATTGATATTCCACATTTTATCTGCCCCTAAGATTTCCTCAACTGCCGTCCAATCTGACATGGAAAAATAGGTTGCATTACGCGCCCTAGCAATGGCCTCATACGACTGCGGACTACCCAATATGTGCTTCCCCAATACAACCTCTGAAGAGGCTGCGTTATGAGTCGAAGATTGTGCTGCTTGATTAAATGTTTTCTGCAACAAATCTGATGGAGCACCATCTCTATAAAAATTATTAATTTGAAATGCAATCTCGCTGGGTGGCGCTCCGTCTTTTATTGCAAAAATCGCTTCTCTAGCAGAAATTTTCCCGGCTGTCCGTAAAGCGCTAACCGCCAACCCCACACCTGCTATGGCATCTAACAGCCTGTTTGAAAACTAGTTTTTCTCGAATAAGCGTTTGAGCAGCAGGTTGCCCATGGCGACGTAAAACATTTCGATGGAGACGTCGATGCGACGCTCATAGTCACGTACCAACCGGCGCCATTGCATCATCCAGCCGCATGAGCGCTCCACCACCCAGCGCCTTGGCAAAGGCACGAAACTGTGCTGGTTGACCATCTTGTGCACCACTTCGACGACAAAACCCAGCATCGTTGCCGCGTCCAACAGCCGGCGCCTGTCGTACGCTGCATCGGCAAACAGGTGCTTCACCCATGGCCAGCGCTTCTTCAGTGCCGCCAGTGTAATGACCCACTGAAAACCTGCTCAGGTCATAATTTCGAAAGGAAGATGACATGAGCACCGTAATGGAAGAGGAATTCAAGCGTTGGACGGCCAAGCGGAAAGCTGCGCTGGTCACCGAAATCATCCAGGGCAAGACGACGGTAGCCGAGGCCAGCCGGGCCTTTGACCTGCCGCCCTCGGAGATCGAGGAATGGGTCGACGAAGGGAGGCGCGGGATGGAGAACGCACTGCGCGCCAAGCCGCTGGAGGTGAAGGAACAATACGAGCGGCAGCTCAAGGAGCTACAGGAAGCGTACGGCGAAGCGATGCTGGAGCTGCGTGCCAGAAAAAAATTGCAGTCCCTGTTGGGCGAGGACGAGAAATGATCGAGACGATCCGCCAGGGACTCAAGCAGGATGGATTCGACGTCTCGGTCAGCAAGATTTGTCAGTGGTTCGCGGTGCCAAGGCGTACCGTCTACTACAAGCCGGTCAAGGCTACGCCAAAGGTCCAGGAACGCTTTGCCGGCCCGATCAAGGCGATGATCACCGAGGAACCGTCGTTTGGCTACAGGACGGTGGCGCACCTGCTGGGCTTCAACAAGAACACGGTGCAGCGGATCTTCCAGCTTAGGGGCTGGCAGGTCCGCAAGCGGCCGATCGGCTTTCGGCCACGCGTACAGGCCTTGCCTTCGGTGGCAAAGGCGCCGAACGAGCGTTGGGCGACCGATCTATGCCGAGTCTGGGCAGGACGCGATGGTTGGGCCGTGTTGGCCCTGGTGATCGATTGCCATACGCGTGAACTGCTGGGGTGGCATCTGTCGCGCTCCGGAAAGGCAAAGACGGCTGAATCAGCCTTGGAGCAAGCGTTGATTGCTCGATTCGGTACGCTGGGTCGGGTGGCTGTGCCGTTTCTGCTGAGGTCGGATAACGGGCTCGTCTTCACCAGTCACAGCTACACCAGACTGGTCCGCGGCTACGGCCTGAAGCAGGAATTCATCACGCCGCACTGCCCTGAACAGAACGGGATGGTCGAACGAGTGATCCGAACCCTGAAGGAGCAATGCGTGCATCGGTATCGGTTCGAGACCTTGCAGCATGCGAGCCGCGCCATTGGAGACTGGATTGCGTTCTATAACAACCGACGTCCCCACCAAGCGCTCGGCATGAAAACACCCGCTGAGACATTCGCTTTAGCAGCCTGACCTGTGCAGGAATCGCTGGGTCATTACACATCTGCACAATGAGCAGGCACGACGCTCGCAAGTGTTCAACGTCAGTGTCAATCTGCCAGGCAACGCGGAAAACCGTAACGGCCAAGGACGTGCCTCGAATGGAGCGAACGCCCCCGAGGTTGTTTCCGAAGAACCGGCCGCAGAGTCAAAGCCGGGACTGCAGGACTGGATCAGTGATGACGACCTGGTGGTCTGGACCGGAGGCTTTGTCAATTTCGTCGCCTCTCACCGTGACAGCGTTCGACTCGACCACACCATGGTCGGGCTTAGCGCTGGCGGCGATTACCGGTTCTCCCCGGCCTTGGTGGCGGGTGTAGGGATCGGGGTTGGTCGCGATAATGTCGACATCGCCTCTTCCGGTACGCAAAGCAAAGGTAGCGCCTTCAGTGTCGCCCTGTATGGGAGTTACCATCCGGGGCCGGTATATATCGACAGCCTGCTGGGGTTCAGTTATTTGAATTTCGACAGCCACCGTTATGTGACTGACACCGGCGACTTTGCCAACGGCAGCCGCAACGGCCAACAGATATTCGGTGCTCTC
>JAZQRJ010000065.1:0-28214 GCA_045629505.1 Novosphingobium sp. | reverse complement strand
CAGCATCCGCGGTTGCCTGCGCCATTGCACTGAGCAGCGCGGCGGCGGCCCAGTCGGTGCCTGCTGATTGCACCACTACCCCAAGCCCGCTTGCATCGGGCAGCACGATCCTGTGCGTCGCCCCCGGTACGATTGATGGCCGCGTCAGCAGCCCCGCTGGCGATGGAGTTGAAGATCTCACCGTTGTTATCGGTGATGTGAATACCGCGACCACTTTGAATTCCGGAGAGTCTTTGATCGCCGTGGAGATGGTGGGGGCTGGCGCTCAGTCGCTTACCGTTACCAATGCGGGCTCGGTTGTTACCGGTACGGATGTGGGTGTGTATGCTGCCGTCACCAGCGGCGACGGGGCGTTGACGATAAATTCCGAAGGCACGATTTCGGGCGGTGAAAGTGGAATCCAGGCGAACAATTATGGGACCGGCATAACCAGCATCATCACGGCTGATGTCAACGCGGTTTCTGATCGCGGCATTAGCGTGCACGGACGCGGCGGCGGTGACGTCATCGTAGACACCACCGCAGGCACGGTTACGGGCGGAACTTACGGCATCTATGTCGATCAATTTGGGATCGGCGGAATCAGTATTACATCGGCGGACGTAACAGGTGGATCCGGGGCGGGTATCTACGCCTGGACATCCAGCTATGCTGCCGGGAATGTCGTAATTGATACCACTGCCGGTGCGGTGTCAGGCGCCG
Organism: Novosphingobium sp.; assembly: GCA_045629505.1. Lineage (GTDB taxonomy): Bacteria > Pseudomonadota > Alphaproteobacteria > Sphingomonadales > Sphingomonadaceae > Novosphingobium. The sequence continues at coordinate 27,512 of JAZQRJ010000065.1, read as the reverse complement.
ACGGTATTATCGTGGATAATAACGGAAGCGGCAACGTCACCATTACGACTGCGGATGTCATCGGCACCGACGGAGATGGGATAAACGTTGAATCGGGTTCCGTTTACGGTGAAGCATACGCAGCAGTCGGAGGTGACATTGTCATCAATACCACTGCCGGAACTGTTACGGGCGATGATGACGGCATTGAAGTCGACAATCGCGGTCCGGGCGGCGTTTCCATTACAACCGCGAACGTTACCGGATTTGGTGACGACGGGATTAACGTTGAATCGGGTTCCGCTTTTGGCGAAGCATCCGCGGCGGTCGGCGGTGACATTGTCATTAATACCACTGCCGGGACTGTTACGGGCGATGATGAAGGCATTGACGTCAACAATCGCGGTCCGGGAGGTGTCACCATAACAACCGCTGATGTGGTTGGTATTTATGGTGACGGGATCGAAGTCGATTCCGGCTATTATTATGGCTCTACCGCTGTCGGCGGTGACATTGTTATCAACACTGTGGCGGGAAGTGTCACGGGTGGAGATAACGCTATCGATGTCGACAACGATGGTCTTGGCGGTATCTCGATTACGACTGCCAACGTCACCTCGATTGGTACAACCTATTCATACTACGACGAAACCTATACCTACGGCGACTCTGCCATTGAAGTTTCCAATGGCTATAACTCGGCTGGCGGTGTTACGATCAACACCGTCGCGGGTACTGTCGATGGGTTCTATGGCGGTATTGATGTAGGCAACAATGGTGCGGGTGCGGTCAGCATTACGACCGCCATCGTTCTCGGCGGCGAGGGTGTCGGCATCGATGTCGACAACGGCGGCAACTCGGCGGGCGGTGTTACGATCAATACGGTCGCGGGCACTGTTAGCGGCGGTGAAGCCGGCATCTCTGTCATTAACAGCGGTACTGGCGGGATCAGCATCACCACCGCGGACGTTTCCGCAGGCATAGACGACGCGCCGGATGGGCCATTCAGCGGCATGGGCATCCGCGCACGGAATGGCAGCGCATCCACCAGTGGCATTGTCATTGACAGCAGCGCGGGCACGGTAACCGCGCAGGGCTTCGGCATCTATGCGGTAAACCTGGGCGAGGGCGGCCTCGATATCACTACGGCTGATGTGAATGGCGGCTTCTTCGGCGTAGTCGGTATCAACAGCAGCTATTATGGGGAAGGCGCAGTATCCGGTGACCTCGCGATCGACACCAGCGCTGGCGCCGTGACCGGCGGCTACGCAGGCGTATTCGGCATGAATGCTGGTCTCGGATCGATCAGCATCACTACTGCTGATGTCACCGTGACGAACGGCAGCTACGGAGAGTCATACTCGCCGTTGGTAGGCGCTGGCATTCTTGCGCAGAATATGAACCCATCGGGCGGCGACATTGTCATTGACAGCAGCGCGGGCACCGTAACCGCGCCTGGCATCGGCATTTTTGCGGTAAACGAAGGTCTGGGCAACGTCGACATAACCACTGCCGATGTAACTGGCGGCATCGTCGGTGTGGCCGCAAGCAACGGTAGCTACTACGGAGCGGGGGATATTGCGATCAACACGCGCGCCGGTCGAGTGACCGGTGAATTTGCCGGTATCGTTGCCTCCAACGAAGGTGTCGGCTCCGTTACCATTACAACCGGAGATGTGACGGGCCAGAGCAGTGGCATTGTAGCTCGCAATGGTTTCGTCTCCGAGGGCGGAATTGTCATCGACAGCAGCGGCACGGTGACTGGCGGTGAGGTTGGCATTCTGGCCCAGGCGGCAGCTGGCGACATCACAATCACGGCGAAGAACGTCACCGCTGAGTCGGGCCCGGCGATTTCCGCCACCATCGGCTCGGGCATCGTAATGTTCGCTCTTGGCCCGGTCGGCGGCGCTATGGGTGATCTGGTGGTCAACACCACTGGCACCGTCGTTGGTGGTAGCGCGGGCGTCCTGCTGGAGAACCATGGCACCGGAAGCTCCACGCTAAACAACTCCGGGGCCCTTTCAGCCACCAATGGTCCGGCAGTCCTTGCTCTTGGCGCGCCGGCTACGATCAACAACTCTGGCAGGCTGGACGGCTTCGTCACTCTGACGGACGGGGATGATCAGTTCAACAACACGGGTGTCTTCAACGCCGGTGTTGGAAATGACTTCGGCGCCGGAACGGACGTGTTCACCAACCGTGGCACTTTGGCTGTCACTACCCAGGCTCCGGTGGAACTGACCGGTCTGGAAACCTTCAACAATAGCGGGTTGATCGATTTGCGGAACGGTCAGACGGGCACAGTTTTGACTCTTCCAGGCGATTACGCCGGTTCGGGCAATGCGCTGCTTGCCATGGACGTTGAGAACGCAACATCCGGAGCGACTGCCGACTTACTGGTTATTACCGGTGCGGCCACTGGCCAGACCGGAATCGTGATCAATCTACTGGGCAGTGCTGGCAACGAAATTGGGCTGGAGAACCTCGTACTCGTGGATGTAGGTGCTGGTAGCTCCGCATCGGCATTCACGATCGCAAATGGTCTTGAGCAGCAAGGCTTCCTCAGTCTTGGCGTGAAGTATGATGATGCCGCCAGCACCTTCGTTCTGGTTCTGGGGCCCTCATTTGCCGCGTACCGGACCAGCATGTATGCCGAAGGTATGCGCAACATCTGGTACAAGACCGCTGACAGCTGGTCGCGGCACATGGCCAGCGTGCGCAGCACGCCGGTCGAACCGGGCACGTCGTACTGGATGTCCGCCGTGGGCGAGTTCTCAGAACGTGACAACAACCGCACAATCGCGTTCAACGACAATATCGTGACCTATGACCTGGGCTACAACCAGGACTACTTCGGTACGCAGATGGGCGTTCATCTGAACAGCGGAACCGGGTTCGATTTCGGCATTACCGGCGGTTATCTGTCGAGCGTGCAGAAGTTCAACGGCTCTTCAGACCGGGTGAAGTACAACTCCGTCAATCTGGGTGCCTACGCGGGTGTCACCAGCGGGATTGTATTCGCCAACGTGCTCGCCAAGTACGATCACGTTTGGGCCGATGCCCGCAGTGCTGGTGCATTCAACGAGACTTTGGAGGGCGGGGTTTATGGTGCGCGCGCCGAAGTTGGCCTGACCTTTGGAGACGCATCCACCGGCTTCTACGCTGAGCCTGCAGCTTCAATCTCCTATGTCGGGTCCAACCTCGACAAACTGGTGACAGAGCAGGGTTCGATGGAATTCGTGGAAGACGAAGGTCTGCTTGGTAAGATCGGCGGCCGCGTCGGCTTTGGCGGGTTCTCTGGCACAAACCTGTACGTGGGCGCCAACTGGGTCAACGAATTTGCAGGCGACGACCGGGTGGATCTGCGCAGGGGCGGCGTGACGACCCCGATCGCGAACTCCGCAGAGCGCGACTATGTCGAAACCATGGTGGGCCTGAATATTGGCGAACCGAATGCAAAGACCACCGGCGTCTTTGAACTGCGCTACTCTGACGGGGGAGACCGTCAGGGCTTTGGTGGGTCGGCGAGGATCAACTTCAAGTTCTAACCTCTTTGCAATCTGACACCTCCTTGGCGGGCCATTCTGGTCTGGAATTTAACCGCCGAGGAGGAACAGATGGCGTTGAAGGCCGTGTCAGATAAGTGCACCAGAGCATGGTGCGGGCATTGTCAGGTTAACGCCCGTCGGGTGAGCGAAGGCCCAGTGACTAGTCTCATGTTGCAGCAGCGGACGCAGCATTCCATTCCTCCATGGCGGCGGATTGGAACTTGCGCAGGGTATTTCGAGCGACGAGGTGGCGTTGGGTGTTGAAGGTATTGTAGATCGCTGAGTGGGTGGAGGTGAAGCGCTGGGCCTGTCTTTGGGACTTGAACCGCTGAATTTTCCGCTCTCGTCGTCGGACCGGCAGATGCGAGTTCTCGACCCGGTTGTTATCTTGCAATCGGCCGGGCCTGTGGAGCGCCTTACAGCCAAGATCCTTCATCACGGCTCCTTATGAAGGCAGCCCGTCGGTCACGATCTGGTCTGGCACGTAGCCTTGGTTCTTCAGTAGTTTTCGGCAGAAGTTCAGGGCGGCAACCTTGTTTCGGCGCTTCTGGACGAGCACGTCCAGAACCTCGCCTTCCTTGTGGACGGCTCGCTACATAAACATTCGTTTGCCGTCGATGCGGACCACCATTTCGTCGAGATGCCAAAGCGTTGTCGTAGCTGTCCTCGACGCTGCCGACCGGGGGCTCGATCGCGGCCTCGGCGGGGCGTTCGCTTTATTTGATAGACACGTATTGCGATCCGCGGTCGCTATGGTGAACCAGGCCACCGCGATGAACTGGCCTGCGATCGTGCAGCGCTTGCTCCAGTGCATCCAGCACGAAGCTAGCATGGGCAGTCCGGCTGACGCGCCAGTCCACGATATATCGGGCATAAACGTCGATGACGAAAGTGACATGAACTCCGCCCAGGTCGCGAGATAGGTGAAGCCCTAAACCCACAGCATGTTCGGTGACGGTGCATGGAACTGCCGGTTGACGTGAACGAGTGGGCATGGCGCAGCCTCGCCTAGCTCGCCTAGCTCGCCTAGCTCGCCTAGCTCGCCTAGCTCGCCTAGCTCGCCTAGCTCGCCTAGCTCGCCTAGCTCGCCTAGCTCGCCTAGCTCGCGTTCCAGCGTCTTCAGGCGATCAACCATCTCGTTGGGCATACCGGCAGGCTTGCCGCTGCCCTGCGCCCGCAATGCCCGGACCTCATGGCCCGGCGCAGGTGGGTCAAATTACCGCGTCCATACGCGAGTGGGGTTGGACCATTCCGGGGCTGGTAGAGGAGCAGGGCATGATCGTCGCTGGCCACGGCGGAGGCAGCGTGCATGCTGGGTCTGGACGAAGTACCCGTGATGGTAGCGGCAGCTGGCCCGAAGCGAAGAAGCGGGCTTATGTGAACGCCGACAACAAGCTCGCCCTCAGCGCAGGCTGGAATGAGGAACTGCTGGCGGCAGAACTGACCGACCCGCGCGAACTCGCCTTCGGTCTCGGCGCCATGTCTTGCCGGGTTCAGAGACCGGCACGTTGTTCCTGATAGTCTGTTGGCAAAGCCGTGGGTTTGCGATGCTGACGATCCCGCATAACGCTTCATCCCAAGATCAGTGGCGGACGCCAGATATCAGAAGAACCTGCACGCCTATGCCCCCTCGCTTCCTTAAGCAGTTCCTGTCCTAACCTGATAATTGCCATGTCCTCGCGGCTGCGTAATGTCATCGGCTGAGCAGCAACGGGGGACGGTGATGAATGGAAATGATAGCCGATCAATCGGTGAGGTATTACCGAAAATTCGCGTCCCCGCGTTGCTGACCTTTGTGGGGCTGGTGATCGGGATCGTCGCAGGCATTGCGCTGCGGGGCAGCAGCGCAGAGGCGCCGGTGCTGGCGATCACAGAACCTGTCGGCAGCCTGTGGCTAAACGCTCTTAAGATGGCGATCTTGCCGCTGATTGCGGGCCTGTTGTTCACCGGCACGGCGCGAGCTGTGACGAGCGCGCACGCCGGACCGATGGGGCGCCGCACGCTGGAAATGTTTGCACTGACACTCGTTGTCGGTGCTGCGGGATCCCTGCTGGCAATTCCCGCGCTGCTCACGGCTTTTCCAATCCCGCTAGAGGCGAGGCGCGCGCTCGCGGCCCGGTCCGGAGCGGACCTGCCCACGGCAGTGAGTGCGTCAGATTTCTTGACCGGGATCATCCCGGAGAATGTGGTGATGGCCGCAGCGAATGGCGCGATGCTGCCGCTAGTTGTGTTCATCGTACTGTTCGCTCTTGCAGCTGCTCGGCTCGGCGCAAGACACCGCAACGCCCTGGAGGTTCTATTCGCTGCCCTAGCAGCTGCGATGATGGTGATCGTCGGCTGGGTTCTTGCGCTCGCACCGGTGGGAGTGTTCGCACTGTCTTTCGGGATGGCGATAGCCAGTGGCACCGCAGTGATGGCAACGCTGGCGCATTACATAGCGGTGGTTTCGTCAGCAGGGGTTTTGGTGATTCTCGGGGCGTATGTTGTGGCGTCGCTGGCCGGGGGCCAGTCGTTCCTCGCCTTCGCACGCGCAGTGCTGCCCGCGCAAACGGTGGCGATCTCCACGCAATCTTCACTCGCCAGCCTGCCAGCGATGATTGTCGCCTGCCGCAGGCTAGGCTTGCGAGATAGCAGCGCAGAGTTCGTGCTGCCGCTCGCGGTTGCGCTTTTCAAGGCGACCAGTCCGGCGATGAACTTCGCAGTCGCCTATTACGTAACGCGCATGTCCGGCGTCGAGCCTAACGCTATAGCCATGACTGGTGCAGCGGGCATCGCCGTACTATGTTCGATTGGAATTGTCGGGGTGCCTTCCGCAGTGAGCTTCTTCGGAGGCTTAATACCGGTCGCGACGGTAATGGGTGCTCCGCTCGAGCCTCTTGCGGTGCTGATTGCGGTGGAAATGCTGCCGGACATGGTCCGCACGCTGGGCAATGTCACAATGAATGTGGCAGTTACCTCGGTAATCGACCGCGTAGCGGGCTTGGCTCCCGTTCAGACATAGCACGCAAGCCTGAACTGAAAGCGGTGCACGTATTTTTTGTGCAGTCTTGCTTGGGCAGAGACAAACTGGACGGACCGAATCTTGGTGACGTCGAGAGGTGGTGTTTTTGGGTTCTCGGTGCGAGGAGGTTCAGCGTGAGCCTGCTTCAGTCGGATCCCGGGCTTTGCAAGCCAAACGTACATCGAACTAACGGGATCCGGGCGCTGGCATATTATGACCGGCTACCAACGGCCTAATGCACAAATGGAATGGCGTGAGTAGCTTTGGTGCTGTCTCAGCCAACTTCGTCTCGATCTTAACTGCAAACATCGCGGCAAGTGGTGGTAGGTCGATCATGGCGTGAATGCGATTGATGGGGGAGGGGAAACCGGCAAAGAGCTAAATCGCGTTAGTACCGCATGGGCGTCTCTTGATAAGTCGGGCGCCTCCCTAGTCGTGTATCATTGCGGACCAATCGCTGCGCTGCGCACAATGATCGCAGGCGGGGCTATGGAGGATATGGCGAATTTCATCCCAAAGTATGGCGAGATTGTTACGTTTACTGAGGAATGGGTTTTTTTGAGGCCATGGCCTCTGGCTATCTGTGAATCAGCGGCGCTGGCATGTGCGAGGGGGTGTGGGACGGAAGCTGGTTGGTATCCGAGTGGAAGCGCCACTGGCGCGCAGACTCAATACTCAGGAAGAAGCTGAGCACGCTGTGCGCCGTGTTCTGCGATCAACCGCATCGGTCGACCGCCAGCCCAAATTCGGTCAACTTCGATGCGCGTCCATCCTTGCGGAAGCACGACCGGTCGCCACCCCCAAGTTTCCGGATTTCCGTTGCTGATCCGAATACCCGGCAGGCCTAGAAGCATTGTCATTAGCATGCCTCCGATGTTGGCCATGAAGGGACCTGCCGGTACTTCGGAATCGGGATGGTCTTCGCGATATTCCAGGCACTGATGGAACCGCCCTTTATCGTAAGCTGCGTAGCCCTCTTCGAATAGATCGAGTGCAAGGTGTCTGTCGCCGGCCATGGCAGCCCAACTAGGATAAAATGCGGGAAGCATTGGTGAGCCCGCGTAGTCGCGCCAACACGATAAATAGAACGCAAGCGTGGCTTTGGCCTGACGGTCCGAGGCGGGGTAATCCATTGGGAACAGTCCCGCCAAAGGCGAGGGCGTTGCGCCCTTTTGCTCATTGAGCCGGAAATTATCGTGTGAGGCAATTATCCCGTCCGCTCGCAGTGGCAGGTAAGTCCGGTCGACAATCCGCTGCCATAGGCCGGGTATCTCGGCACCGATAGTTTTTCCCAGACGTATCGTGCGCCTCAACAAATCGTGTGCAGCCATCAGTGAACGCATCGTTGTCGGGCGGGTCAGCGACCTCCGCCGGTCCGGTTGCGTTAAACAACTCGGCGCCGCGATCCGTAATTGTCATACGGGAAGCCAGCCAGTCGGCCACCCCGCTCAGAACCGGCCACCCGCGCTCGGATAAATAGCGATTGTTGCGAGTGATATCGGCATGCAGCGCAAATGCCCGCGCGACATGAACCGACGCGTGAGCAGCGTTGGCTGCTGCCGAGCCGGAGGCTGGGCTGGCCTCTTCACCGGAGGTAGGAGCGGTCTGCCAAGGAAAACGCAACCCTTGATGGCCGTCGAGTTTCGCATTGGCGCGAGCTGCGCCTGCATGTCTCCAGCGAAAGTCCAGCAGACTCTGCCCAGCTTCGGGTTGAAGCATCAGTAATGGCGGGATGCAGAACGCATCGATATCCCACATCACGTGTCCGTAATAATAGTTGTAATTGGCCCATGTGGCCAAGCCGAACATCGATGTGGCGCCTGGCGAAGAAACGTGAGCGGAACTGTTAAGGTAGAAAAAGCCAGCATCTATCAGCCGCTGATGGGCAGCGCTTGCACCTTCAACCCGAATGCGTCCCTTCCAAAGGTTTTCCCAGCATTCCCGATTGCGCTCCCGCAGCACATCGAAGCCGAGCGCCACGCCCTGGGCTAGACGGCGAACCGCCTCCTCTCTGGGGCGATTATGACTAACTGATGAAATAATCGCTGCAATTTGGTCAAGCCGGACCGACTGCCCCGGGTTCAATGTAACCTGATATTCGGTGATGAGAGACCCTGAACCGTGCTTATGTCTAAATGAGGGCTCGCTCACTGCCGCCGGGCAAAAGCTGTAATAAGCAATGCCGCATGAACTCATGCCGCCTTCAGGAATCCAGAGAATGGAACCGTCGCAATTCTCGATCTTTCTGCCAAGATCTCGCTCGCCGACCGTTCCGCGCGCTTCGGCTTTTGCAACTATAGCCCGCAGCTTGAAAGTGCATACTGTGTCCGAAACGAACTCCACCCGCTGCAGTGTGAGGCTAGGATCACTTCTGCTCGCAAAGGTCACCACTTCGATCCGCAGCGCCGCATCACCCACGTGATAGGTAAAGTTGCTGATTAATTCACCCGTCGCAAAAGCGTATCGCTGTTGCAGGTTATTCGTGGCCCACGGCTGCTCTGACAGCCATGCTTCGCCGATCCCGATATCCCCAGCGAGGGGGTAAGGCACTCCGATTGCCGCCTCCAGCCCATCGTCCTGATGCAAACCGACCACGCCGCTGACAATGGCTGAGCCCGGTAGAAGCGCCACTTCGCGAACTCGCAATCCAACTGCCCCGTTTGAAACGTATGCAGGGAGATCATTACCCCTTGCTCCGTGTTCGGTCTTCGGACCCAGAGGTTGTTGTTTCATGAGCACGTTCACTCCTAGACTGCATGCAACTGAGCGATTGAGACCGATGGGTCGCCATCAAAACCAATGGCCTCTCCCGGCGCGGCCGAGCATGCTCGGTGGGTGGGGGCTCGTTAGTTTCGGGGTTCGGGTTCCTCGCCAGCATCTTCCATCGCTTCTTGCGCAAAAGATCCCGGCTCGCCTGCAGGGGCTAACCTATCATGCTGGGCGGCTTCGTCTGCTGCCTCTTTTAAAACTTCCTTTGCGCCGGGCCGGCTCTGCTCAGCCGCGTCGTCGAGCTGCTTCGCAATAACCTCACCCGGCACTGTTTTGTTATCAGCTGGTTCCGGGCTCCCACATCCGAGGAGCGCAAGAGGTGCGAGTAGAAGCATTACACAGGGGCCACATTTCAATTGCTCATCTCCTATTCCAAAGGTCTCGGCCGAGGAAATTGCAAAGCCGTCCTTTATCGAGTGCAGATCCCGCGAGCCGATGCTTGTCTCATAACCTCATGTCGGACCACATAGTTCCGCCGCCGGCGTTCAAGGTAGGAGTGCTTGCAATGGAGATCATCCCAGCTTCTGCCCGCCCATTTCGGCCTGCCGAACAACAAGAACTGCCCACCATTTGAAGCCAGCAATGGCGACGAATATCGGCCGGATTGCCATATTTGGCATCGCCCGCACCTGATCCAAATCGCCCGCTTCACAACCCATTGCCTCTGCCGTGACAGAGCCGGATCGGGCAACCAGACCACGTTCCCATGAATAACCCAGAGAAACTCTTAGCAAAAATCATTAGGCATCTTTAATCTTGCTGAGCAAGTTTAATAAAAACAATGGGAGGAACGCCTGTGAAGACACTAAAAGTCATCCAATGGGCCACCGGAACAGTTGGAAAACACGCCGTAAGAGCGGTTCTTGGCACAACAAATTTGGAACTTGTAGCTGTTCATGTCTACGATCCGGAAAAGGCGGGGCGTGATGTCGGCGAGATCTGCGGCATTCCGCCAACCGGAATTACCGCCTCCGCTGAACGGGAACTGATCATTGCCATGCCCGCCGACTGCGTGCTTTATACCGCGCAAGGCGAAGGGAAGCGCGATCAGGTTCTCGACGATGTCTGCGCCTTTCTGGCCTCCGGCAAGAACGTCGTGTCCACGGCACTGACCGAGCTGATATATCCGAAAGCTTGTGGAAGCGAGGTCGTGCAGCGGCTTGAGGAAGCCTGCCGCCAGGGCGGCGTTTCATTTCATTCCACCGGCATCGAGCCGGGCTGGGCCTCCGAAGTTCTGCCGCTTGCAATGTCAGGGCTGTTCAGCCGAATTGATCATCTGCTGGTGCAGGAAATCATGGATTACTCAACCTACCCTTCGGCGGACATGATCTCCGCAATGGGCTTTGGCGCTCCGCCAGCCCCGATCGCGGACGTTTCCGTCCCGATGGGCCATGGCGGCGCATTCGTCGCCCCCTTGGTGATGGTCGCCGATGCGCTGGGTGCAATCATCGACGACATCCGGTTCGAGTGCGAAGTCGCAGTCGCTGCGACGGCGCGCAACGCTGGAGGAATCAAGGTGGATGCGGGGACCACCGCGGGCAAGCGTTATCGCTTCACGGCCATGATTGAGGGGCGCCCCGCGATGACGATCGAACATGTCACTCGGCTGGGCGAGGACATCGCGCCCGAATGGCCTCAGGGACGCGGCTGGCATATCACGGTGAACGGTTCGCCCTCGATGTCGCTGCGTTGTGAAATCGGCATTCATGGCGAGGATCACAACGATCAGGCATGTCTTGGCACCGCGATGCACGCAGTCCACGCAATTGCCCCGGTCTGCGCCGCCGAACCTGGCATTCGCACGTTCCTGGATTTGCCGCAGATCGTCGGCACCGGCGCGTTCACGCGGCGCGCGGTGTCTATGGCAGAGACAACGGCGGGGGCACGATGACATACCGGGTCATACATTGCGGTACGGGGAATGTCGGACGGCATGCACTCGAAGCGATCCTGCGCAATCCCGATCTCGAACTGGTCGGTCATTACGTCAGCTCCAAAGGAAAGGCAGGCAAGGATTCCGGTCAACTGATCGGTCTCCCGCTTACAGGCGTTACGGCGACGAATGACTGGGGGGACCTTGTCGCATTAAAGGCCGATTGCCTGATCTATTTCGGTGACAGCATGGGTCGAGAAACAGAGGCGATCGCGGATCTCGTGCCCTTTCTGGAAACGGGAACCAATGTCGTTACGTTTTCCGGTTTCACACTGGCCCATCCCCCCACCACGCCACCTGCCCAACGAGAGATGATCGAGGACGCCTGCCGGAAAGGTGAAAGCACGTGCTTCTTCACCGGGATCGATCCGGGCTGGGCGACGACGGACCTTGCAATCGCGGCTCTGGCCGTCGCCGATCAGGTCGAATGCGTGCGCATGTCGGAACTCGGCTATTTCGGGATGTACAGCGCCGAACTGGCGATGCGCGAGTACTTCGGGTTCGGCAAGGACGAGAGCTTTACGCCTATCTTTGTAAGCGGCGGATTCATTGAAAAGAACTGGTCGCCCACGCTCTATCAACTCGCTGAAGTCCTCGGCGTTCAGATTGAGGAAATCAGGCTGGTCTGGGATCGGGAGTTCGCCAAACAAGACATCGAAACCGGCTTCGGAACGGTGAAGGCCGGAACGTGTTGCGTCGTCAATTTCGAATTGCAGGCGCTGGTGAACGGACGGCCCGTAATCATTCTGGAACATGTCGACTGCGTGACGCGGGACATCGATCCCAAATGGAACCGTCCTCACGCCGACGTCGACCTCGCATATAGGATTCAGGTGGTGGGCAAGCCCGGCTTCGACCTGGAACTTGCATTCGGGAATGACGGCGGCCTTTTATCCGCCATGCCGGTAATCAACGCCGTACCGGCAGTCTGTGAGGCATCACCGGGATTGAAAGGCCCGCTCGACATCCCGCGATACTGGAGCAGAAATCGCGTGAGCTGCTAGGTTTGGTCCCAGTATCTGATGGTGTGAATTAGATTGCCGCCTGAATACAGCCCCAGCGCCGCCACAGATGGCAGCTCCGTTTTTAGTGTGCAAAGTTAAGGCCTTATTAGCTTCTCGTCTGCAGAGCGGCTCTGGAGACTCCTGTGGGGGGGTGTTCGCCTTTGTGCGTGAATTAATAAGGGGCCGTTGAGTGATGCATTTAAGATTTGCTGCCATGCTTTTGTGTGGTGGGGCGATGGCGGCGTATGCCCCAGGGGCGAGCGCACAGACTTCCAGTGAGCATGATGTATCGGCAATTTTGCGCGAAATGCAGTCGCAAATAGCGGAGTTGCGCGCGGATAATGCGCGGATGAGGGAAGAGCTAACTTCGATTCAAGGCAGTGCGGCGAAGACCGGTGAAATGGCGTCGAGTGCGCAGGCCGCGGTGGCCAATATTCCGGCTCAAATTGAAGCAAATCGCAATGCTAACTCGAGCGATGTAAAAGGACGTGTCGGCGTCTCTGGCGGGGTTTTGGGTGGTAGTGACGGCGCGGGTGCTTTGGCGGGCGCAGTTGCGGTACCGATTAGCAAGAAGACCTGGGTCCAGTTCGACGGCGGCACCGCCGCCTCGTCGGATGCCATTTACGGTGGCATCGTAGCGCAGCTATTTGCGCGGGATGCGGATAGAGGCGCCATTGGGATATATAGCAGCTATTCCTTTGCTAACGCATTCTCCAACCGTGATATTGGCGGTGCATCAGCCAGCTACTCACTTGCCCGTTTTGGTTTGGGAGGCGAACTTTATGCTGATCAATTCAGCCTTGAAGCTTTGGCCGGTGTGGAAGGCGGAACAGTTAAAACTCGGCTTTTCACCATTGCTGATCTGGCATTTTATCCAGGCGATAATTTTCGTCTGTCTGCCGGGCATCGGTACAGCGGCGGACAGCACTATGGTGCGGCAGGGCTGGAAATCCAGCTGAATAGTGATAGCAAGGCCCCGGTCTCATTTTTCACCGAAGGTCTCTACAGCGATTCTCAAGCCCGCTCTCTTATGGCTGGCTTGCGCATCAATTTCGGCGGCTCTGCCTCGTCGTTGAAAACGCGCCATCGCACCGGGGTGAAGACAAGTTACCTGACTTTGGATCAGACGGTTCTGGCAGCAGAACGTCTGAAGCACGACATTTCCGGGGTCGTAGGCCCTACGGGCGCCACAGGGGCGACTGGTCCGACGGGTGAAACAGGTGCCACAGGGGAAACTGGTCCGACGGGTGATACCGGCGCTACCGGCGCTACCGGAGCAACTGGTCCGATAGGTGATACCGGAGCTACCGGAGCTACCGGAGCAACTGGTCCGATAGGTGATACCGGAGCAACCGGAGCAACCGGCGCAACCGGAGCAACTGGTCCGACGGGTGATATCGGCGCAACCGGAGCTACCGGAGCTACCGGAGCAACTGGTCCGACGGGTGATACCGGCGCAACCGGCGCAACCGGAGCAACTGGTCCGATAGGTGATACCGGCGCAACCGGCGCAACCGGAGCAACTGGTCCGATAGGTGATACCGGAGCTACCGGAGCATCTGGTCCGATAGGCGCAACCGGCGCAACCGGAGCAACTGGTCCGACGGGCGATACCGGCGAAACTGGTGCTACCGGCACTACCGGCGCTACCGGCGCAACTGGTCCAACGGGTGATACCGGAGCTACCGGCGCTACCGGAGCAACCGGAGCAACTGGTCCAACGGGTGATACCGGCGCTACCGGAGCAACTGGCCCGACGGGTGATGCCGGCGCTACCGGAGCTACCGGACCAACTGGTCAAATGGGTGATGCCGGAGCAACTGGTCCGACGGGTGCTACCGGAGCAACTGGCCCGACGGGTGATACCGGCGCTACCGGAGCTACCGGTGCTACCGGAGAAACTGGTGCGATGGGTCCGGGTTAGAAAGTCAAAGGCTCAGTTGGTCCGTAAGGTCTGGCTGAGCCTTTGAATAAGCTGATGATCTGACGTGTAATATTCATGTCTAGGGGGGTGTATGAAGATAGCGGTGTATGCGATTTCATTAAATGAAGCGAAATTCGCAGACAGGTTTATGAATGCCTGTGCGGATGCTGATTATATTGTCATTGCAGATACTGGCTCCACCGATGGATCTGCTGATATTTTTCGCGCGCGCGGCGCCCTTGTTCACGATATCAGGGTTCAGCCTTGGCGTTTTGATAGTGCGCGCAACGCCGCGCTTGCACTAGTCCCCGCCGACGTGGATATCTGTATTTCATTAGATATTGACGAGGTTCCATCCAAGGGGTGGCGAGATCAACTCGAGGCGGCTTGGGTCCAGGGTACTACGCGCGCTTCGCACATGATGGTGTGCAGCCGTTTGGAAGATGGCTCCCCTGGAATCCACTTCATGAACGAGCGGATACACAGTCGTTTCGGTTATACGTGGCGGCATATTTGCCATGAGGCCACCTATCCTGATGGGATAGAGGAGGTGCGGATTGCGCTCCCGGATTTATGTGTAGATCATCTGCCTGATGATACCAAAAGTCGCGGCATCTATCTGCCGATGTTAAAGCGTGCCGTAAAGGAAGACCCTAGCAGTACCAGAATGGCATTCTATCTGGCGCGTGAATACTATTATAACCAGAATTATGACGAAGCTATTTCAGAGTTCGAGCGCTATTTAGACCTGAATGGTTATTACGTTAGCGAACAAGTTTCTGCCATGGTTTACATTGGCAGGTGTCTGATTGCGCAAGGCAAAGATCCAAGCGCATGGCTGAGTCGGGCCAACGGTGTCCAACCGAATAATCGCGAACCTCTCGTCGTATTGGCAGAGCATTATTACGCTAAAAAGGATTGGCCAAGCTGTTACGCGACTGCGGTGAGGGCTTTGAAAATTACCGAGCGTCCGGACGGCTACATTTATGACGGGCGTTGTTATGGTTACTTGCCTGACGACCTGGCGAGCCTCGGAGCCTGGTATATTGGCCTGCACGATGTTGCTATCGATCACGCGCGCAAGGCGTTGGCCTACGCGCCGAGCAATCAACGAATAATCGATAACATAACTTTTATGACAGACTACGTGCAGAAGCAGAAGCTGGGTGAGCCCAACATGCTCTTACAGGAAAGTTGAGCTAGTGCTGGCATTTTTCCGTAAATTTGGCCTCATCATGGTAATCATGCAGGTAATTGTTTTGCTGATGGGGCAAAGAGAATTTATCGAGACATTTAGCAAATCATTGATGCTTAGTGATGCGTGGGCACTTGATAATTGGCATTATGCTATAGCTCTCGCGTCTGTTGCGATATTTGCGGTTATTAAAAGCAGGCTTTTAAAAAGGCGTGGGACTGAGATTGAGGATGAAGGCGTGAGCATCTCCGAAAATCCGCGCGTCTGATTTCACGGGCAGAATGACCGTCACCGACGGGCTGCCCCCATACCCTGCTGCGATGCCGATCGCGACGGCAGTTAGCCAGTTGGCCGAGTTGGTCTTGTCACCAACGCCTAAACACCCATCACCTTCGGTTTTTTTGTGCCGCGCCGCTGCACCGGCCGTGGCGATTACGAATCTGTCCCTTGTTGTTTGGAGGTCGCTTGAGCTTGCGGATGGTGCCCATTGTTCCGGCACCGCTCCGTTGGCAGATCTGGGCCAGCCCCGCACTGGATGGGGCCGTTCATGGAACTTTCGTCAATGGCAGGCGCTAGGATCGGACGCTTGGTTGAATGGTAAAAGGACATAATGCAGCTAATGGAATTGGCATGGCCGATGATCGGAGCGGCTATTGCCGGAGGAATGATAGGAGCCGAGCGCGAATATCGCTCGAGCCCCGCCGGCTTCCGAACCCATATTCTTGTCGCGCTATCGTCAGCGTTGTTGATGTTGGGGGCGGTGCACCAGATACATTGGCTCACCGACGCCTCTGAAGAAATTATTCGCATCGACCCTGTGCGCATGGCTCATGGCATATTGACGGGCATTGGCTTTCTTTGCGGCGGAGTGATCTTTCGAGAGGGCGTCACCGTAAGGGGGCTGACCACCGCAGCATCCCTTTGGACAACGTCGGCACTCGGCGTCCTTTTTGGCGTAGGCTTTTATACGCTAGCCATTGGCGCCACCCTAGCGACTTTTGTCGTGCTGGCTGCCTCGGACCTGACTGAACGATACCTTCCTCGCAGGAAGACAGCCGAATTGAACGTAGCCTACCACTCATCTGCAGCCAAAGGCTGGGCGAACTTATCTGCAATCCTGACAGCACACGCCATCGACACGTTATCTTTCTCTGAGAGCTTTAACGCAGACGTGCACGGGCTGAAAACCATAATTCTTTGGCAGAAGAATGGAAGCGACCGAGCATTGGTGGACGACCTGATGGCCGACCCCACGGTAGCCAGCTTTAGCCTGATACGCCATTAGGCAGTCAGCAGGCGCGGGGCAGAGCGAGGGCGAGGGCTCGCTGATCGATCCCAATCTTGGCGCGCGGTTGTGGCTCGGCTAGGATCAAGCAATGTGCAACCTGTACCGCATGAACCGCGCGGTTGCGGAAATCGCTAACCTGTTCGACGCCACGGCGGAGGCCAGCAATGCCCCGGGAGAGGTCTATCCCGGCTATCCGGGGCTCGTGGTCGCAGAAGGGCGGGTGCGGTCAATGACCTGGGGCTTCCCGCTTTCGCTTAAGAGCAAGAAGACCGGGCAGCCGCTGAAGCCAAAGCCGGTGAACAACACCCGTGCCGACAAGCTCGATACATTCATGTGGCGCTACAGTTTTGCAGAGCGGCGCTGCTTGATTCCGGTGGAGGCGTTTGCCGAGGCAGAGGGTGCAAAGGGTTCGATGACCCGGACGTGGATATCGTTACCGGATCAGCCGGTGATGGCCGTTGCAGGCATCTGGCGCGCCAGTGCGGAATGGGGGCCAGTATATTCTATGGTGATGACTGAGGCTTGCGTGGATTTTGCAGGCATCCATGATCGAATGCCAGTCATTCTCTCAGGCGAAACACGAGAGCAGTGGTTGCTTGGAGCCACCTCGGAGGCGCTTGAGCTGTGCCAGCCTTACGCGGGCCAGCTTGTAATTGAACGCACTGATGAGCCTTGGGTACGGCGATGATTGGACGCATTAAACGTCCAAAAGGCAAAGGGCAGTCCCAAGGCGGCTCTATGTGCACAAGGTGCGATCAAGCCGACAATACCTTCGAGGTTCCAAGTGCATTGAAACGTAGGTAAAAAGAGGCGCGCTTCTTCTATTTGAGAGCGACGGCGATGTGCTACGCCTTCTGATCCTTCTTGACCTTGTGCTCTGCCAGAAGTCTGTCGAGTTCGTCGATCCGAAGCCGCTCTGGCGTACCCTTCGGCAAGCCCTTCAAGCGACATTCCGCCCATAGGCTTCTGCGCTCCGATTCCAGCGCCTTTAAATAGAGGTCAGCCATAATCACAATTCCTTGGAGTGCGTACAGCTCTGCTACTTCGGTGCCGCGACAACCGCAAACAACCCATCAAGGTTTGACTGCAGTTCTTGAACCGCTGGGTTGCGGGCGTATTTTGGCAGGCCGAGGGGCAAGCTCATGCTCTCGTACAAGGCTGAAGTCTCTGCGTCGGATAGGAGGCCACGCTTCCGCAGGATGTTGGCAAGGCTGGCAAGCCCGTTGATCGCCGAAACATCGGAGGCTTCATGCGCCTCAATAAGGTCCTGTTCGGTAAGGTATGAAGCTACTGTCATTGCGGCACGAGGAGCAATTGATCACCGATTTTTTCTTGCTGAGCAAGCTCACGGTTGCGCGCGATGTTGAGGACTTGGTCGGCCATTGCCCGCCATGCCTTTTCCGAGCGCAATGCGCGATCCCGCACATTATCCAAGAGGGAGCCAGCCGCTTCCTTGGCAGCCTGATCCGCTCGTTCAATGAGAAATTCATACGAATGCGCCATATCATCCACTCCTTGTACGGGGGGCAGGCACATCAGATGTCCCGGCAGCCCCCCAACGGGATGCCGGGACACCAGTGGATTAGTCGGCGTTGCTGAGATTTACTGCCGATGCCTTGCCGTCACGGCCGGTTTCGACGTCATAGGACACGCGCTGGTCCTTGCTCAGCGTACCCATGCCGGCAGCTTGCACGGCACTGATGTGGACAAAGCTGTCTTTGCCGCCGTCTTCAGGCTGAATGAATCCATAGCCCTTGTCTTCGTTAAAGAATTTTACGGTT
Organism: Novosphingobium sp.; assembly: GCA_045629505.1. Classification (GTDB taxonomy): domain Bacteria; phylum Pseudomonadota; class Alphaproteobacteria; order Sphingomonadales; family Sphingomonadaceae; genus Novosphingobium. Next base: position 9,090 of record JAZQRJ010000065.1, on the reverse strand, counting down.
CCGATAGTCATAGTCGCTTCCTTTCAAGAAACGGTAGTGGTCGTCAGCACAATTGCTGACTGTGTCGTGCGTCAAGTCGTTACTTGAAAGGACGTCGTCGTCTTGGAGGAAAGGGAACGAATTCCCCAACCAGAAACAAAATCGTCGATACCCGTCGAACTTCAACGAGAGCAGGATAGAACCACCAGCATCTGCTGGTGGGTTAGGTCAGGCGCGCACATGTGCCGAAAACTGTGCCATGCTCCAGGCACAGGCGGCTGCGGCGCCAAGTTCGTGCTGGAGGACGTTGATCCGACCAGCGATGGAGGAAGCCAAGGCAAGATGCGCCTTGCGATCTTCTTGGTGAACCGCATGATCAGCTCGCATCAACGCATGCTGGTGAGCGGCGTATTCCTTGTTGATATCCATGGAAACTCTCATCCTTTGCGCGGTCATGCTTCGCTTAACTGCGGGTGCTTTCTGATCAGTCAACCATCGCAGCGACGAGCTGTCGCAGTTCGATTGTCGAAAGCATGGCGGAGAAAGTCGTGTGCCGTTCCATGGGTTGGTTCGCCAAACTTCTACGCGGCGAGATGGTGTGACGCTTAGCAGCGCCGGTATTCATACAATTCATTAAATCCCTGCGTGCAGCGATGTGCTGCCGCCTTTTCAAATTGGGTCAGCGCCTGATCTTACGTTGCCGGACGCCGCCTGGCCCTTGGCCGGGTGTCCGTTCACGATAGACGATTCGTCCCTTGGACAGATCGTAAGGCGTCATTTCCACGTGTACGTGGTCCCCAACGACCGAGCGAATCCGGTAACGCCGCATTCTGCCCGCCGTGTAGGCGATGATCCGATGCTCATTATCAAGTGTTACGCCGAAGCGTCCGTCAGGCAGGATCTCATTGATCTTGCCTTCCACTGTCAAGAGCTCTTCTTTCGCCAAACCAGTTCCTTACGTACAAATAATCGTCCGCCACCGGGCGTGTCCCGGTGCGGAGCCATGCAGCGTGAAAGGGAAAAAGGAGGCCAGCAGTGCGGCAATCAAATTCCGTCAAAAACGACGATAGGCAACTCCGATATAGAGCAAGGATCACAAATTGCAAGCTGTCAGTTCAGGCGCATGTGTCAGAGCAAATGCATCAACCGAATTTTGGGTGATCAGGGGGGTGGGGGCAGGATGCAATGCACGACCAGCTCCTCGCTTCGCAGCATTGCTGGAGAGATTCGGCGTGCTCAGGTCGTAGCTTCCTTGCCAATTCACCACAATTTCGTCATGTTCGTGGCAACGGTATGCACTCCGCGCCCGAAGAGGTGGACTGGCGCATCGTTGAGGGGGCGTGTCATGCGCAATTATATCTATCCTGCACTTTTCGCCTCGTGTCTCTTTGCGCCGCAATCCGCGTGGGCCCAAGCTGGCTCCTGGCAGGTGGTCGATCAGACAGGCGGATACAAGGTTGCCAGGGTGGCCATGGCCGGGCGGGCGACGGGTATTGGCTTGACCTGTGAGCAGGGGATAGCCGTCATCGCCGTAAATCTGGCTCAGCCACCGCGCCGCAATCCCGCCGCTCTCACGCTGCGAGGCGCAACTGGATCAAAGAGTTTCGGCATTCTTCGCAATGGCATGACCAGCGTGTGGGTCGCTTCAATAAAGGATCCGGCTATCCTTGATATGCTGGCGAGCGAACAGTCTGTTGCGCTGGCGGTCGACGGGGCGAACTATGGGACCGCACCTCTTTCCGGAGCCGCGGCGGCCATGCGGACGGCACTTGCCGACTGCTGGCGACAAGGCAGAGCGACTATGCCGAGTTCGTCCGCTGCGACGACCAAGGTGGCGACTGGGACCGATCCCGACGAAGCGGCTGTACGAGCGGCTGTCGGCAGCATCTATGGCTGGCGCGATGGCCGCCAGATCAAGATGATCGACGATTACAGTTCGCTTTTCGGCTCACGCGTACGTGCGCTGGTGGCTGAGTGCGAATTAGTCCGTGCCAATGCCGATCCGAGCGCTAATGGCGGCGAAGGCGCCTATAGCGTGACGGGTGATCAGGGGTGCGACGGAACGCCTTTTCTCATGGATGCCGTCCTCGGTGACCCCGCCCCTTTCATTCCCCAGGTGCGGCCTAAGCTGCGCCGCGTGGGCACCGATACCATCGAGGTGGAAACCGTCGTACCCCCTGCCTATCGTAAGAACTGGGGGGAGAGCGAAACCATTCGTTTTCAGCGAAGCGGTGGACGCTGGTTGATCGACGAAGTGGTATCACAGGGCAGTACGGGAACCTCGCTCTACAGCGGCCAGATCGCGGAGATGATCGCCGAACTCCGCCAGATCGCGAAGAAGCCTAGCGGGCAGCGGAACCGCTAAGGGTTTGCCGTGGCCCTGTTACTCTGAGGCAGGTTCGGCTCCGACTGAAAGCTCACTTCTGGCTACTTATTAGCGCTTCCAAGAGTGACACGATTTTTGGCAATCGCTCGGTTTCGTCAGTCAGCTCTCTTGATATCCATCGATCACCCTTCTTAACCAGTCCAACTTCTTTCGGTACTGTCCCCCCTGGCCGCAGCGTGAGGGCGATCGCAGCCGGGCCAGCGTCTATTCGAGCAATTCCCGCGGTCCGGGCAAGCATTGCGATCCGCATTTCTTCCAGAAGTTGCTCTACGGCAACTGACAGCGCGCCGAAGCGATCCTCAAGCTCCTCTTCAAAAGCAATGAGTTCTGCTTCATCGCGAATTCGTGCGAGCCGCACATAAAGGCCCAGTCGGATGTCTGCATCGGGGATCCAATCCGAAGGAAAGTAACCGCTGAGACCGAGGTTGAGTTCGGGCAACCATCGCGCGGGGTCCTCACCTCGCGCCTGCTGCAGGGCAGCTTCGAACAGATGCTGATATAGATCGACGCCCATCAGCTTCATGTGACCTGCCTGAGTTTCTGCAAGGGGGTCGCCCGCACCGCGCTGGTCGAGATCGGCGGCGCTTATTTCGAACCCTGCACCGAGGCGATCGTAGGTGGCAAGCGTCCGGAGCCGCTTCACCGTGCGCTCGGCCACATCACCTTCTTTTGTAAGAAGGATAATCTGCCCGCGCCGGTTGCCGCGGCCGACCCGTCCGCGCAGTTGATGCAATTGAGCAAGACCAAAGCGGTCAGGCCGCCAAACGATCATGGTATTGGCGCGCGGGACATCCAGCCCTGCCTCGATAATATTGGTGGCCAGCAGAACGTCCCCATCGCCATCGGCGAAGGCGACCATGGCCTCGTCGATATCGGACGGCGGCATTTTGCCGTGGGCTTCTAGCACGCGCAGGTCAGGAACTACGCGCCGCAGGCGGTCAGAAAATGGTGCGAGATCTTCAATACGCGGAACAACGACGAAGCTTTGACCGCCGCGCGTTCGCTCACGCAATAGCGCGGTCCGCAGCATTCCGTCGTCCAGATTTGCAAGAGTAGTGCGAATGGGCTGACGCCGCGCTGGCGGGGTTGTGATCATGGACATTTCCTGAAGTCCGATCATAGCCCGGTGAAGGGTGCGGGGAATTGGGGTCGCGCTCATGGTGAGCAGGTGAATATCAGCCCGGGCGCGCAGCTTGGACTTATCTACCGCGCCAAATCGCTGTTCCTCATCGATAATGACGAGCCCTAGCTCAGCGTATTGGACATCCTTCGCCATAACCGCCGCAGTGCCGATCACGATCTTGATGGAACCGTCGGCCAAGCCTGCTTTCGTCGTCTTTTTTTCTGCGGCATTCGATAAGCGTGAAAGCGAGGCAACCTTGATGTCCGTGCCAGAAAACCGCCGGGCAAAAGTTTGAAGATGTTGACGTACGAGGACTGTTGTCGGCGCGGCGAGGATGACTTGATAGCCCGCAAGCGCCGCGAGCGCCGCAGCGCGCAGGGCTACCTCCGTTTTACCGTAACCTACATCCCCAATTATAAGGCGGTCCATCGGTCGCCCGCTGGCCAGATCGTCACGCACCGCCTGGATAGCACGGGTCTGGTCTGCGGTTTCGTTATACGGGAACGTTGCCACGAACTGCTCGTAGTCGGCTGAGGCAGGTGCAATCACGGGTGCCGCAAGGCGGCCGCGTTCTTCTGCCAGGGTAAGAAGTTCGCGAGCGCTTTGCGCGATAGCCTCGCTGATAGCCAACCGCCGCTTTTCCCAGCTGGAGCCATCCAGCTTGTCCAGTGTAACTGCTTCGGCCTCCGCGCCATACCGCCAGATCCTGCCCGCTTCACGCGTCGACACCAGACGTCGATTACCGCCAGCATATTCAAGCGCGATAGCTTCTCCCGTCAATTTTTCTGGGCTGGGCTCGAGACCCAAAACTTTCGCGACGCCATGATCTTCGTGAACGACGACATCACCTGTGCGAATTTCGCCACCGGCTCCGGGAAAATTGGCTGCGGACGTCTCTTGCTGATCATCTATGATGGCACGGGTGCCGAGAAGGTCGGCTGCGGCGACCATTATTACCGTGTCTGTGAGCGCGCCGTTGTCGATGGGAGCAATACAGGCAGCCAGCGAGTTGGCGCCGAGTTCGTCGACAGATGAAATGCCTTCGCACATCTCGATCGGCCGCTCGAGCACCTTAGCAATTTTTGGCCGTAAAAACCTTATGTCGCGCTCGCTGCCGACCAGGATAAAACGCCGTCCATGCTCTAACAACGGTGCAGCGAAGCGTTTGAGCGCGGTGAGGGGGGAGCGCTGCTGCGCGAAGCGTGGCACCGTTTCGATTTCCGTCTCGGTCAAGCCTTCACGATTAACATTCCACTCCTCAAGCGCTCTCTGCCACTGCTCTTCAATTGCCGCATCGATCCTTCCGTCTCCTGCGACTTTTGTCGCAAAACGGATGAAACGTTTGCGACGCTCTTCCGCCTTGGGTGAGAATAAGAGTTGGCCGGGAACAAGATGCGCAAGGATGGTCGTCTGCGTCATAGCGGCCGGTTCGATAGCGCGGCCTATCTCAAGGCTTTCGCATAGTTCCTCAGTAAGTTGAGTGACGGGATCGTATCGGTGAATGCCAGTCACCTTCCCATCCAGCACTCCGATCCGTATTGGAGAACCTGCATCGGCTGGATAAATATCGATAACGTCGCCTCGAACCGTGATCTCGCCCGGTTCGTCGACACGATCGTCAATCACGTAACCCAGAGCTTCCATCGCTGGCGCGAAATTCTCCATGTCAATAGGGTCACCCGCGCGCAGCACCGGCGGTGCTGCATCAAAGCAGGCGGGATCAGCATAGAGCCGGGCAGCGGCCTCTCCGCTCATGATAACTGCGAGATTGGTGTCTCTGCTTTCCTGGCGGAGCCGACGCAGACACCGCAAGGCCGCGATACGTTTACCGATGTTTGCTGGAGAAGCCGGCGCGCCGTCACCGGGCAGAGTGTCGCTCGATGGAAGAAACACTACCTCAAATTGGGGCGCTAAAGCCGCAAGGGCTCTCGCAACCGCTTCGGCTTCCTGCTCATCATCGGCAAGATAGAGGAGGTCAACCCTATCGAGCGCATGGTAAAGCTGGATCGTGGTTTGGCCGATCGCCCGGCTGGCATTTGTCACGATTGGGCTGCAGGCGCTGTGGGCGATGCAGGCCAGTTGCCTTCCGCGAGCAATGGTAGGTTTTGGAACCAGTCTCGCGGATGTTTAATTCGGAAGGAATCAGTGCCGAAGGCGATATCGCCGTTTGAGACAGCGCGCAGCTCCTCACCGACCCCGCCCAGACCGCTAGATGCGATGACGACATAACTGACGTTGCCATCATCACAGGTAACAAGTGCGTCAACCGCTTTGCCAATTGTCTCACCGTCGCTTGCCGTCACTGGCATTCCGCCGATGCCCGTCGCTGTGAAAAGCGTGGGATGCGCTGAGCGTCGGCTCGCTTCCGTGGCCGACTTGGCGCCATCTTCATATGCTCTCTGCTTGCCAAGCCAGCGCCAGACTCCGACAAGGTTGACGACGGTCAGAAAGCAATTGGTAGCCAGAAGATTTGTCTGCCCCGAAGTGAGGCCCACGAGCGACCACGCAACCGACCCGACGGTGAAGACGACGAAACCCCAGCCGGTGACACGCGCGCCGAGGTTGGCAGCAGTCATCATAGCCGCGATCATCGTTGCAGCGGGTGCAATCCAACCAGCGACGTCGTTCAACAGAAGCTCCATGAAAAGGGGGTAGAGATCATGCGCAACGCGTGAGTTGGATCATGGTGTCGTGGCACGGCATTCTTTTCGAAAACTAACTTGTGGAAGCCTGCGCCAAGAAAGGCTGGGCACGACCGGAACTCAATGCGGTCATGAGGAGTCGAGTGATGGTTTCAATAGCTGGGTCGCACCGCTTCAGCAGTTGCGCTGTTCCCCCCACATCGTTCTCCGCCAGCGTTCAGAGCCAATCCACTGATGACGGTGCGGAGGCCAGAGGGTAAGGGTCCATTCGTCATAAAACTGTGCGGCATTGAAGAAGGCGGGGAAAGGCCATGGGCGCCGATGGACCCGCGTTGTATAATTGCGTCATGACCGACCGGCAGTGCCGGGAGACGCAAAGCGGGCCGCCGGGTTAACAACCTCGTGGAGAATAGCCATTTGCCCATCTGGCGACGAAGATGAGCGGTGCGCAGGTTTCCCGCAGATGAAGTCGTTACAAGAGTGCCCTTCGGGAACAGTGACAGCACCCTCATGCCTCAGTCTCACACAGTTTGGACTGACAATAGAGAAGAACGTAAATGAAGATTGATGAGAAGCTTCAGCCCATCTTGGACCAAGTCATTCGCCGCAACGCGGGTGAAGCTGAATTCCACCAGGCCGTCACCGAAGTTCTCGAAAGCTTGGGGAGCGTGGTGGCAAAGCATCCGAGCTATCTCGAACAGGCGCTGATCCAGCGTATTTGCGAGCCGGAGCGGCAAATCATCTTTCGTGTGCCATGGGTCGATGACCGCGGCCAAGTTCAGATCAACCGTGGATTTCGGGTGCAATTCAATTCAGCCTTAGGTCCCTACAAAGGCGGGCTGCGCTTTCATCCATCGGTCAACATCGGCATCATCAAATTTCTGGGTTTCGAGCAGATTTTCAAAAATGCGCTGACCGGCTTGCCGATTGGCGGCGCAAAAGGGGGCGCAGACTTTGACCCCAAAGGCCGATCGGACGGCGAGATCATGCGCTTCTGTCAGTCCTTCATGACAGAGTTGCATCGCCATTTAGGCGAGTACACGGACGTGCCTGCGGGCGATATTGGAGTGGGAGGGCGCGAGATTGGGTATCTTTTCGGCCAATTCAAGCGCCTTACCAACCGCTACGAGGCCGGCGTCCTGACTGGCAAGGGTCTGGTTTATGGCGGCTCTCAGGCGCGGACAGAAGCCACAGGATACGGCGCAGTTTATTTCGTGGAGCGCATGCTGCAAACCCGAGGCCCCGGATTTGAAGGAAAACGCGCTGTCGTATCGGGCTCTGGCAACGTGGCGATCTATACGATCGAAAAGATCCAGGAACTTGGCGGCACAGTAATCGCTTGCTCCGATTCCAGTGGCTATGTTGTCGAAGAAGCGGGCATCGATCTTGATGTGCTCAAAGAGATCAAGCAAGTGCGCCGCCTGCGCATCAAGGAATATGCCGATCGCCGACCGGGTGCACTGTTCGTAGCAGACGGATCGATCTGGGACGTTCCGTGCGACATTGCGATGCCCTCGGCCACGCAAAACGAGCTCACAGGTCGTGACGCTCGCAGCCTTATTGGAAACGGGGTGGTTGCGATTGGTGAAGGTGCGAATATGCCGTGCACACCCGAGGCGGTCAGGCTGTTCCAAGAGGCTGGAACGCTATTTGGCCCCGGCAAGGCCGCGAACGCTGGCGGTGTAGCCACCTCAGCCCTGGAAATGCAGCAGAACGCATCGCGCGACAGTTGGAGTTTCGAGCGGACCGAGCAGCGCCTCGCGGAGATCATGCACGGAATTCATGACATATGCGCCGAAACCGCTGAAGAGTACGGGAGGCCGGGTGATTATGTGCTGGGCGCAAATGTGGCAGGGTTCGTGCGAGTGGCAGAGGCCATGCGGGCATTTGGTGTAATCTAACGCAAATTTAGCGGTGGAGCCGAATGTCAGGGTTCAGTGCCGTGTCAGAAGGAGCCTAAGGCATCTTTGATCTCGGTCACTTGGAAGCTTGTGGCTCCGCCGCCATTTTTGCGGCGGCTTGCGAAAGGTCTGGAAACTCTCTGATGGTGCTCGCCAGCTCAGCCTTTCCATATACTGCCCCCGGAACGCGGGGCTAGACGCGGCGCCCCCCTTTGCCAGACGGTTATTGATAAGTTTTTGCCTATGGCGGGGGCGAAAGAAGGCCTCGATGTTAATGCCCTCAACACGTGTTACAGTACAAAAAAACACGTTGAGGATTCCTGGTAAAAATGACTACCGACCATGCAATGCTGCTTGACCCCGCTGTAGTCCAACACCCTTAATCCATTTTATGATGAGCTGCGGGCCACGGCTCCCGTATGGCGAGCCAGCTCTCACGACGTATTCGCGGTCACCAGCTTTGAGCTTCTTGCCGAAGCTGCCCGGCGGGTTGACGACTTCTCATCCGTGATGACTGCCCTCCTGTACAAGGGCGAGGACGGGGTTCTCGCTAAAATGGATAGAGCGTTAGGGGACCCAACTCTGGCGGTCGCTGATCCGCCAGCCCACACCGCGCACAAGCAGCTCATCTTCCCGCGCTTCGTATCTCATCGTATGGTCGAGATAGAGAATGAACTGACCGATTATGCGGAAAGCTGCATCGCACGCACGGTAGAGATGGGCAGCTTCGACTTCATGGAGGAGCTTGGTATCGCCGTGCCCATCCGGGCGATCGCGATGCTTATCGGGTTCAACGACAGCAATGATGCGTTGCTTGCGGACACGGCGTTCAAACTGGTCGAGCTGACTTCCGCAGCGCGCACGCTGGAGGAAATGGCGCAGGTACAGCTCAACCACAGTGAAATACGGGTTTGGATGTAAGACCAACTGGACCAGCGCGGCGGTAGCGAAAGTGAGCATGTGTTGGATGCCATCACGGCCGCCGTAACAAGTGGTCAGTTCAGTCCTGATCAGGCGATGACGACCCTGCTCACGAAGTCGGAGGCCAAGCGGTCTTAG
>JAZQRJ010000064.1:0-3805 GCA_045629505.1 Novosphingobium sp. | reverse complement strand
TATACCATCAATGGCAATTTCACCAACGGCACCGGTGGGACGGTTTGGCCCTATACTGACAAGAAAGGCCGGGTGTACGGAAATACCCTGGAAGGTGTGTCGGTTGCGGGGTTCGATCAGGTAGGGATCAACGTCACGTTCGTTTTGGCTGGGGCCCTTAACCTCAGCGGCGGCGCCAGGACCAAGCTGATTGCGTCGACCACTACGGTAGCCGGCGCACAGATTGCCGATATGCTGCTCTATAGCAACACGACCAGCAATACGGCCTGGACGGCTGGTGCGACTAACCGGTTTGGGGGAGTGGTGTATCTGCCAAGATCCGCGGTCACCATGTCGGGCGGAAACTCCACACTGGATTCCGGGCTCTGCTTCTCGATTGTCGCGTGGACGCTGACCGTTAGCGGCGGCGCAGCAACGGGATCAGCCTGCCAATCGGTCATAGATGCTCATAATGGGGGCGGTGGCACCGAGACTTCCGCTGGCGAAATCAGGCTGGTGCGTTGATGATAAAGTTCATCTGCAAATTTGCCGCGGATCGTGCGGGTGTCGCCGCAACGGAATTCGCCCTGGGCACTACCTTGCTGTTCATGGTGATTCTGGGTGGATTGGATTTTGGGGGCTATTTCATGCAGCGCGGCCAGATAAACGAGGCCGTTTCTGCCGCTGCCATGCAATCGTTTCAACAGCGTGACAACGTCAATTTCGATGGGTTGCAATCCTATGTCCGCAATCTGGCGGACAGTCAGACGGTAACCGTTACCACCAGTTGTAATGGTGTGGCCAATACCTGCACCAACCTCGATCGCACGTGCGCCTGTCTGAAAACGGATGGCACATATGCAGCCACGACTTGCGGAACGCCCTGCGCCGCCGGAGCGACGCCGGGTTCCACCGCCGGCTATTACCTCACGATCGAAGCCAGCGACGCGTTCCGCAAGGTTTTGCTCCCTAAAGGGGTGATGGCAGGGGATACCGTTTCACAGTCCGTCACGGTGAGGCTGCAATGATCGGCTTCAGAAAGCTTCGGGAATGCCGCAAAGGCAGCACGATCGTTGAATTTGCGCTGGTCGCACCCGCGTTCGTGATGATAATCTTCGGAATTATCGAGGCAAGCCGGGTTTTCTGGATCAAGCAAACCCTTGATGAGGTGGCCTATAGCACCGCGCGGTGCATGTCCGTCAGTTCAACTTGTGCAGACGTGGCCTTAGCCCGCAGTTACGCGATTGACCGCGCGCAAGGCTACTCGATCACGCTCGGAAACACTCAGATTGTTCCGGTTATCGGAACCATTTGCAAAGGCTCTGGCGGCTCCAATTCGGTGACAATCACCAAGGATATAGGCTCTCCCATGGGCGGTCTGATCCCGCAGATGCCTTCCACCCTGACCGCGACGGCCTGTTTCCCCACGCTTTCGTGATGCCGGCCGCGTGATGCGCGGCGTTCGTCATTGGCAAGTCCGGCAAAATCCGCTTAGCATGGCGACAAGGGCACAACGCCCACCGGAGAGGATATGGCGATGGCCACCATTGCACATACTGTGCCCGATCACGTTCCGATTGAGCGGGTGATCGATATTGACGTTTACAATCCCGCCCCGGATCAGGATGATCCCACAGAGGTTTGGAAGTCACTGCATCAGCGCGACGAGGGGCTGTTGTGGACTACCGGCAATGAAGGCCACTGGATCGCCACACGGGGCAGCACGATCACTGCCATCCTCACTGACCATGAGAGCTTTTCGTCGAATGTATTGATGGTCCCGCGGGAGCGGGGATTGTCCAACCTTCTGCCGACTGCCGCCGATCCGCCGCAACACCGTCCGTTCCGCATGGTGATCCAGAAGGCGTTTACCCCGGCCGCCGTGCGCGGGCTGGAGGCCGGAATCCGCGATCTCTGCCGGGAACTGATCGCCAGGATAAAGCCGCGCGGCGAGGCGGATTTCATGGAGCATTTCGCTTCGCAGCTGCCGACGGCAGTGTTCCTGCGCCTTGCTGATTTGCCGCTGTCTGATTTCGGCTTGCTTTACAAGTGGATGGAATGGGTGATGCGGCCCGATGGATCGGTGGATCAGGTGGAGGTAATGAGCAGCTTCGCCGACTACCTCCGCCCCATCCTGCAACAGCGTAAGGCCAGTCCCGGCACCGACGTGCTGAGCGCGATTGCCACGGCCGATATCGATGGCCGCCCGATCACAGAGGACGAGGCGGTCAACATGGCGACAACGCTGGTGCTTGGCGGCTTGGATACAGTGGCCGCGCTTATGTCCTTTTCATGGAATTACCTCGCCCGTGATCCCGAATTACAGCGCCGGCTTGCCGCCAATCCGGAGCGGATACGAGACGCGGTAGAAGAGTTTTCGCGTCGTTTCCCTGTTGGCACGAATACGCGCCTTACGGCCCGCGATACCGAGATTGACGGTGTGACCATAAAAGCGGGAGATCTCGTCACCACGCCGCAAATTCTCCATGCGCTGGATGAGCGGGAGTATCCTGATCCCCTGCGTTTCGACATTGACCGGCAGACCGGTGGCTATTCCTCATTCGGGCACGGTGTGCATCGCTGTCCCGGCTCGTTTCTAGGCAAGACTGAGCTTCGCATCGCGCTGGAGGAATGGCTGGCAGCAATACCGGAGTTCCACATTCCTGAAGGCGCGCGGGTTAAGGTCATTCCCGGAGTGACGGCGGGCATATTCCATCTGCCACTCGCTTGGCCGGTGGACGCGGCCTGATTGTAATGGTGCGGGTCACGTTCACTAATGGCGAGGGCCACTCGGTCACGATTGAGCAGGGGCCGGGCGCCAGCGTGATGGAAGCCGCGGTTGATCGCGAAGTGCAGGGCATCGAAGCGCAGTGCTATGGCGCGGGCGTGTGCGGCACTTGCCACGTTTATGTTGAGGACGAATGGTTCGCCGCGACTGGCGGAAAGAGCGATTGGGAGCAGGACATGCTGGACGCGCTGCCACTATCACGCGCCAGCTCGCGTTTGTCCTGCCAGATCAGACTCTCCGACGAGATCGACGGCGCGTACTTCATCCTTCCCGAACGACAGGAGTCGCTTGAATGACCACCGAAATGCGCTTCGATGGCCGCGTCGCGCTTGTCACCGGAGCGGGACGAGGGATGGGCTGGCAACATGCGCAAGACCTCTGCGTGCGCGGTGCGGCCGTGGTTGTCAGCGATCTCGGATCGTCGTTTGAAGGCACAGGCCGCGACGCAAGCATTGCAGAGCAAGCTGCTGCGACGCTTCGGGCGTCAGGCGGCACTGCCAGTGCTTATGCCGCCGATCTTACGACGGAAGACGGCGCGCGGGGCGCAGTGCGTCATGCATTGTCGGAATACGGTCGGCTCGACATCATCATCCACAATGCAGGCTTTTCGCGAAGCGTGCCCTTTGCTCAAGCAAAGATCGGCGATCTGGATGATCTTTTCGCCATTAACACTCGCGCGGCGGCTCTGATGGTGAGCGAGGCGTGGCCGACGATGACAGCGCAGCGTTATGGCCGTGTGGTGTTGGTTGGCTCCACAGCGATGTATGGCATGTCGGACGCGGTATACTACGCCACGGTGAAGGCCAGCTACCTTGGTCTCACGCGCAGCCTGGCTGAAGCGGGGCGCGACCATAATATCAACTTCAACCTGATCGGGCCGAGCGCGGTTAGCCGTCTGGCCGATACGATGGAGGAATCGGAGTTCAAACGCTGGTTCTTCGACACCATGCGGCCAGAACTTGTGACTGCGCTGGTCACGTATCTGGTGCACGAAGAAGCGAGAGTCAGCGGCGAGAGCTTTGCCGTAGCGGGCGGCCG
>JAZQRJ010000063.1:0-2456 GCA_045629505.1 Novosphingobium sp. | reverse complement strand
CGGCATGTGCGAGCGGCTGAAGGACCTGATCCCGCGCCACATGTTCAAGATCCCGATCCAGGCGGCGATCGGCGGCAAGGTGATCGCGCGCGAGACGATCGCGGCGCTGCGCAAGGACGTGACCGCGAAATGCTATGGCGGTGACGCGACGCGCAAGCGCAAGCTGCTGGAGAAGCAGAAGGAAGGCAAGAAGCGCATGCGGGAATATGGCTCGGTGAGCATCCCGCAGGAGGCGTTCATTGCGGCGTTGCGGATGGGGGATGACGCCTGAGCCTAGAGAGGTGATCGCGTAAGCGATCGCCGAGCTAGGCGAGGATCAGCGGCATCCCCGGCCGACGGCCGCCCGGATACACCGGGCGTGTCGGTCGACGACGCGGCTTTGCCGCGGCGGGGCAGTAATGCGCCCCGAAGTCGGTCGTTCAGCTGGTCGCAAGCTTGCTCGATAGGGCAATAAGCCCCTCACTCCGCAAGCGGCCAAGGATTCGGTTCACGTGTACAGACGTGAGGCTTAGGGCGTCTCCGATTTGCTCCTGCGTGATCGGCATCGGTAACTCGTTTCCAATGGCAAAGCCATCTGCTCGGCTCTCTCGAATAGCTCGCAGAGAAAGTGTGCCTCGCATGGTAAGCATCATCCGAAAGGAGCAGCCACTTCCGGAGGGCTGCGGCCTCGACCAGCGATGCGCGCCATGACGCTGTGTTTATGCGTGGATGACGACCCGCGAGGTCGCCCCTCGCTTCAGCGTCTATCCAGCCAACCTTGCAGTCTGTGAGCGCAATCAGATTGTGCTCCATCGTCGATCCGCAGACCGCATGGAGGCCGCAGAAGTCACCCGGCAGAAGAACGGAGGTGATGCGACGCGATCCGCTGGTCCGAAGCGAACACCTCGCTGCCCAGCCTTCTAAGATTGCGTAAAGGTGTTGAGGCGCCTCACCTTCTTCCATAATCGAGCGAGCGTGCGGGATCACCGTTGAACTAACTTGAATACCCTCGACAGCCGTACTTCTTCGGTCGGCCGATACCTGGTTTCCGTAGGATCGGCGCCCCTTAAGGACTAGGCTGCGTCCGAACCCAAAAGCTTGGCGGCTCAGACTAGCAGATCCGAATTCGTAATCATGCCGACAACTGGCGTAATGCCGTACTTATGCAACCAACATCGTGGTTGAGCGTGGAACCCGCAGGCCGCCACCTTTCAAGTCAATGTTCCCATCGAACCCGAGGACGTGAGCGGGCGATTGTCTCCGCAACGGTGAAGCACACCGCAAGCCAGGTGGCGCTGCTTCAGGCCGCTTGTAGGCCAGTCAGCGCTGCCGCGAATGATCCGTGCCGCACTCGAAATCTACGAACAATGACTGCAACAGCTGTTTGGGTGGCCAACACCTTCCTGACCTCAATCCAGCTCTCTTCCAGCCGTCATTTCGCCGCGGCATAATAAATCAGTGGCCTTCGTCTGGCAGCGTCTGCGGGGCAGATACTGAACGCTCCAGAAGGACGCAGAGATACTCAACAACCTGATAGGCGGCGAACGGAGCAGGCAGAACGTCATAGCCCGACAATGAAGGTAGCGGGTTGCGGCTGCTCTTTTGCAGCACCAGCAAGGGTGCGTTTAGGCGAACTAGTGCTTCGCCCACTCTGCTGGTCGGCGAATCCCACAGGGTGGCGCTAACCACGACCGCAAAAGGAACAACCTGGAGCTGACCAAGCAGCATCTCTGCCTCACTGCAGCTTCGTGCCGGACCCAAGATCTGTGCCCCCGCGCTGATGATGGCTTGGCCAACGTAGTTTGCAAAGAAGCCGTCCTCCTCTATCAAAAGAACGAGCTTGCCGAAAAGCAATGTACCTGATCCGATCATGGGGGGGGACATGACACACCATTCCGTTGCTGCGACCAAACTGGAGCAGTATTCGCGCTAGAAAAGCCACAGTCGCCAGGATCGCGCCGATTCAAGTAGTCTGTTGGCTCCCCTGGCCACATCGACTGAGCAAACCAGTTCTGGAAATTGCCGGAACGCCCTGCCAAGCGCACGCAAGGCGATGAACCTGAGGGCCTTACCGATGGAGTTCAATCGGTTCTCACTCGCATGGTGCGGCAATGGGCTGCGAACTCGGCAATACCTGCCGGAAGCGGAGCGAGGTAGCGGCTGGCCAAGGCAGAGTTGGCCGGCCGCGGGGCGCGCCATCCCAACTGGGTGCCCGGGCAGGAGCAGATCATGTCGGCCTCATGTCCAAGCGCCACGGCGATCTCTCGAGCGAAATCGTACCAAGAAAGCGCTACCGCGGGCGCCAAATGGCGTATCCCGGATACGCCATCGATCAGGAGGTCCAAAATTAGGTCGACGAGCGCCGGGACATAGGCTGGCGACACCTTCTGGTCCTCGGCGGCATAGAAGTGTTCACCCGCCGCTAACGCCTTGGCGACGGCGTGCGCGAAATTGTGCGGGTCGTACGGGGAGAAGAA
>JAZQRJ010000062.1:0-30024 GCA_045629505.1 Novosphingobium sp. | reverse complement strand
ACCGGCCCCTTTCGCGTTGTCGTCAGTTGGGAAATTACATTCCCGAGCCGGGCCCGTAAGTGATTTCCACGCGGCGGTTTTGCAGTTCACGCACACCGTCAGCGGTGGGAACGGCGGGCTGGGTTTCACCGAAAGCCTCGCTGGAGATGTTCGCATCGGGGATACCGCGAGCCGTAAGGTAATCACGGACCGAGGTGTTACGACGCTGTGAGAGGACAATGTTGTACTGCGGGCTACCGGAACGATCTGTGTGGCCGGCCAGCATGATCGGAATGTTATCGCAGTTGCCATAGGCACTGATCGCGCTGTCGAGCACGGTGCCAGCTTCCGGGGTGCTGTCCGACTTATCCCAGTCGAAGAACACGGTGTACGGCCCCTTGTTGCAGACCACCGGTGGCGGCGGGGGCGGGGGCGGTGGCGGCGGTGGCGGGGGCGGCGGAGCCTCCTTAGGGGTTTCCTTTTGCGCGAACCTCAGGCCAACCGTGATCCCGTAGGTAAGCGGTTCGGCCATGACGGCATAGGAACCGGCATTCGGTGTGCCGTTGTAGTGCAGCTTGTACTTCTTGTTGGTGAGGTTGTTCCCCCACACGCGCACGTAATACCTATCGCTAGGATCTGTATAAGAAATTGAGCCGTTGAGCAGCACGTAACCTTTCTGAATGAAGCGCTGCTCTCCGGCGCGGCCTTCTTGTCCGCTTCCTGCCAGTCCGGTTTCATTGGGGCGAACCAAACCGGGGTCAGCGGGGTTTAGAACCCATCCGCCGTAAATGGACGGGTTGGAAACGACGTAATCGTCGGTGTATTTCAAGTTACCCGCAAAACGTATGCCGCCATCGCCCATCGGGATAAGGTAATCGAAGCCAGCGTAGGCGGTGAGATCCGGTGCGCGCGACATTTGCTTGCCAGACAAGTCCTGCCTACGCGCTGCGTTGCGGTAAACTTTCAATGGATCGCTGTTCATGTTCGAGCCGGGCAGTGCTGGGTCGACGCCGATGCCATCAAACAGGAAGTTGTCGCCATATCGGGCATGCAACCATGTGGCGCCCGCGCGGAAGCTGAAGTTGTCGAACACTTCAAAGTCCACATTTGCTTCAGCGCCATATATTTCTGCGCTAGGGGCGTTCTGCAAAAGAACTACGGGAACATCGGTGCCGCCACGATTGATGAAGTTGGTGAAGCTGATCTGCAGGTTCTTGTAGTCCATATAGAACCCCGCAAGATCTAAGCGCAGGCGACCGCTTGCGTGCTTCAGGCCGATTTCATAACCATTAACCGATTCCTGCTTCACATCATTCCAATCCACCGGAAGGCCCGCAAAGGCACCCGGCCATTCACCTGATTTGAAGCCTTTTGAATAGGACGCATAGACGTTGGTCGATGGTGTGATTTCGTAACGGATAGAGGCGCGAGGTGTGAACTTCTTGTACTTCGAACTTTTGGTGGTTTCCGGGAATACGATAATGCCGCCCACTGAACCTCCTGCGCCGAAGGCCACACGCGTATTCGTCTGAGTTTCCTCGCTGTAACGACCGCCAACCGTGATTGAGAGCTGATCCGTGGCCTGGAAGGTGGCATCGGCAAAAAGGGCCCATGCTTCCTTGGTGCGGTTATAGATTTGCTGGCCACTCAATACATAGGCGGTCTTCGGTTGCTCGGCTGCTGGATCATAAGTGAGATACGAGCCGTTTAGTGTTCCCGACCAGTTGAAGTCTTTCGGGCCGTCCTTTGTCTTGATGTTGAAGTATTGCCCGCCGATCATCAGCTCAAGGTTGTTGCCGATGTTCATGTTGAGATCGACAAGCTGCTGAAAGGTCTGATCGATGAAGCCGGAATCGTTGAACGACACTTCGGCATATGTGCCGTCGAAATCGTATCGCGTTGTCTGCTTCAGATCAGTGTAGCCCGTTGTGCTTCGCAGAGTTGCCGATCCGAGGTCGAGGCTGGCCTTGGCGAAAAAGTCATGGACACGCACTTCCACACCAGGATCAAGGCTTGGTGCAGCCTGGCCCAGTTTGGTGGGCACGCTGAAGCTGCCAGGAAAGCCACCACCAAAGCTGGGAACGGTGTTTTCATAGGGTGAGAAATTCACGGTCAGTCCGTGATCGTCTGTGTGTGTGTAACCATAGCCCAGCATCACGTCGAACGTGGGCGAGAATTCGAACCGCAGCTTCGCGCGGATCATGTCCTGCGAAAGCGGATAGGCTGTGCCATCAACCGGATTGTCTGGGTAATCAGCCGGATAGCGGCTCATCCTGTCGTGATAGCCATCGCGGCGACGCGTGTAGGCTGAGAAGGCAAGGCCCATGCCTTCTGCGATGGGGCCGGTGATAACACCGCCGATACGCCTATCGTCAAAGCGGCCATAAGTACCTTCGAAATTCCCCTGCCATGTATCGGTGGGGTTCCTGGTTTCGATGAGAATAGCCCCGCCGGTGGCATTACGGCCATAGAGCGTGCCCTGTGGGCCCTTCAGGATCTGGACGTTCTCAATGTTCGGTAAGTCGATCGTCAGTGCTTGTGGCGTGGCCACGTAAAGCCCGTCGATATAAACCGCGACGTTGTTTTCATATGATCCGTTGATGATCGATGTAATCCCGCGGATCGAGGGTTGTGGCGTGGAACCGCCGCGACCCAGCGAAAAGCCGGACGTTACGTTCTGGAGGTCTTGAACCGACGAAACGCCAGCATTGGCCAGTGTGTCCCGGTCCAAGAGCGTCACCGTCATCGGCACCTCCTCAAGCGCCTGTTCGCGACGCTGGGCCGTAACAATGATGTCGTTCGAGCCGAAGGGCAAAGCACCACCGGATTGCGCAAGCGCAACTTCCGGAATGATGGTCGTTGTCAGCGCCGTGGCGCAAAGCACGAGGCCTAGACCAGCAAGCTTGAAAGTTGGGCGTGGTGCATGACTGTATTGGATCATACTGGCATCCCCTCATTTTTGCCCGTCTGACGATTTTGATCAGCGGCATTTATTGTTCTTGGACGTGGGGATGCCTCAGAAGAAGTAATTGCGCAATACTGTTCGGCGCACATTTTGATATAAAAGGTAATATTGGCGGGCGTAAATCACACAATTGATGCCTGCAAAGAAATTATCGTATCGCGATGTAATTGAGTGCGCTATATTCCTGTTTTGGGACGAGGTATGTGTGCAGTGAAAGCTAGATTGACCGGATGGAAAGCCGGAGATCGAGCAGTTCAGCGGGAGAGGGGCATGAGTGAAGGAAAGAGAGGGGGGCGACCTCCCAAAATTAACCGGCAAGAGATCGTGGATGCTGCGCTGAGAATTGGACTTGATCGAGCGACTGTTCGTGCAATCGCGGAAGATCTTAACGTCACTTCAATGACGATTTACAATCATTTTGGAAAAATCGAGGAAATCATTGATTTTTGCATAATGTCCATAATCAAGGACGTTATGGATGAGCTGACAGATATCGATACATTTGGGGATACGATCAAAAAAATCGGAGAAAGATATTACGAAATTCTGTGTGAAAATCGTGCGGTAATATTCCGCGTGATTAATGGAAATATCTTTCCCGAAGACACTGCGGCCTGGGTAGACAGACTTATCGGCTATGGAACCAGACGAGGATTAACTGCTGCCGAAGCTCTTTTCGCTTTGCGCAGTGTGGTTCATGCAGCTGCTGGCTGTGCTGTCACCAGAATGAGTATTCCGGCAACCGCAGCGGCGGCGTGGATCGATCCGGCATCTGTGAACAAGGTCAATGGAGACGACCCGCCCGAGCTGCATAATTTAAGGCTTGCGATAGAGGACCCGGCCCTGGACGTCCTCGATCCCCTTTCAGGAATGAAAATGGTGATGGGAGGGTTGCGTGCAATGTTTGGTGATCGGATGAGCGCGCCAGCATACTCTTGAACCGAATAAGCGGACAATAAGGTCGTTGGTTTGAGCTAAGATGATAACTTGACGTATATCTTTTGGGTTCTCACTTCTCAGGCTTGTTTATGGAGTGGTGTTGGGGTGTGAGGCAATTGGGCGACACTCCGATGTTGTTTTTTGATAAATGCCAAATAACGTTGACTAGAGATAACTCTTTATTCGACAATGTCCTCCTTGAAAACGCCCGGCACGTGAATGTCCGGCGCACAACGGAGGGATGTAATGAAGGGGTTTTTTACCGCCAGGCTTATGGCGGGTACGGCGCTTGTCGCTAATCTTGTATTGGTTGGAACAGCACAGGCTCAGGAAGCCAGCGAAAGCGCATACGGCCTCAACGATATTATCGTAACCGCGCAGAAGCGCGAACAGAGCATTCAGGATGTTCCCATCGCCGTCACCGCGCTTGGCGGTGATGCTCTGGCCGTGAACCGTGTTGAGAGAGTAACTGACCTTACCGGTCTTGCGCCGGGCCTGATCGCCCGTTTGAACCCGGGCAGTTCTGGTTCGCCTTCATTTTCCATGCGCGGCGTCTTCGCCAGCGCCTCGGTCCCTTCGCAGGACCGTCAGGTGTCGATGTACATTGACGGCGTCTATATTGGCGGCAACCGTGCTTCGGTGTTCGACCTGCCTGATCTGGAGCGCGTCGAAGTTCTGCGTGGTCCGCAGGGCACGCTGTTCGGCCGCAACGCAACTGCCGGTGCGATCAACATCGTAACGCGCAATCCGACCGGTGAGTTCGGCGTCCGTCAGGACGTGACTGTTGGCAATCAGGACCAGTTCCGCACCCGCACCTCGGTTGATACGCCGCAGTTTGGCCCGTTCAGCGCATTCGTCACCTATGTGCATGATGAGAAGCGCGGCGACGTGCGCAACACCGGCGTGGGGGTGAACTTCGACCGCACGAGCCCATTCACTGATGTCGGCCTGCAAAAGTCGCCCCGCTATCTGGGCAGCAAGAACAGCGAGAGCCTCTTTGCATCGCTGCGCTTCGATGATGGCGGCGCGATTGCGGCAACGTACAAGTTCGACTGGATCAAGGGCACGAGCACACCAGAAGCGCGCACCGTTGCCGCGATCAACCCGAACGATTTCGTTGGCGGGATGCTCACCAGCATTCTGGCGGCTCAGCCCGCCGGTGGCGGACGCTTTGGTCCGGTTACTCTGAACCCCAGCAACAAACGCCCCGACGCGTATAACAATTCGTGGACGCAGCAGGGCTGGCAAAAGGGCATGGGCCACAACCTGACGCTGGATCTGCAGGCGAGCGACAGCCTGACATTCAAGAACATCACCGCCTATCGTAAGGGCCGCGTCTATGCGCCGGCCACTGTTGCCGGTCTTGACGGTCTGGAATTCACGCCGGGCGCTGTTCTGCCCTATGCGCAATTTGCGGCGATCAGCTATCTCGCAGGGCTGGGCGTTGATGTGGCGGACCCGGCCAATGCCAACGTCGTGTCAGGCACGGTGTCCAATTTTGCAGCAAACTTTGGCCAGCAGGTAGACAGTTACTTTGCGGGTTACGGCGGCCATGGCTATGGCCGTTCCTGGCAGTTCAGCAATGAGCTCCAAGCCAACTACACCAGTGATTTTGTGACGGTGACGGCAGGTTTGCTGTATTACGAGGGCAAGGAACTGAGCAGCGGTCTGCCCGGTTATCGTGCGAACTTCTCGTTCGAGCCAGTGCCCACCCTGCTTCCGCTGGGCGACATTCAGGATTTGACCAACAAGACGGTCTCGATGGCGGCTTACGCGCAGGCGGAATTCAACATCACGCCTGACCTCGGCCTCGTACTCGGTGGCCGTCTCACGCGCGACAAGAAGACCGGCGGCGTTGAACTGGGCGGCACTTTTGCAGGCGACCGTTTCGGTGCAGGCGAAATCGTGGGCACCGCCTTCACGCCCTACAGCTTCAAGAAGACCAAACCGACCTACTCAGTGGGTCTGAACTATCAACCGAGCCAAGACATCCTGCTCTACGGCAAGTATTCCACCGCGTTTCTTTCGGGCGGAGCGGTTGCGGATATTATCTTCCCGCCGGAAACCGTGAAGTCGTGGGAAGCTGGGATCAAGTCTGATCTGTTCGACCGTCTGGTCCGTTTCAACCTCACCGGCTGGATAGCCGATTACAGCAATGCGCAGGCTGCCAACAGCGGCACGTGTTGCGACCGTCCCGAACTGAGCG
This sequence comes from Novosphingobium sp., assembly GCA_045629505.1. Taxonomy (GTDB): domain Bacteria; phylum Pseudomonadota; class Alphaproteobacteria; order Sphingomonadales; family Sphingomonadaceae; genus Novosphingobium. The sequence goes on along the minus strand of JAZQRJ010000062.1, from coordinate 23,935 downwards.
TGATCGTGCTTTCCAACGGCAAGATCAAAGCGAAGGGTGTTGAGGCAGAATTGAATATCGCGCCGCTGCCGGGCCTGACTTTCGGCGGGGCGGTCGGCTACACGGACGTCAAGCAGATCGGCACCGATCCGCTGCTCTCGCAGAACCGCGTAACCCGTCCGACCAACGGCCCGAAGTGGGCAGGTACCGCCAACGTCACGTATACTACCCCGGCTCTGTTCGGCGATGCCAACCTGCTGTTCCGTCTGGACACCACGTTCCAGTCGAAGTTCCGCACGTATCCTTATACCGACGTCAGCACGGTTAACCCAGCTTTGGAGCCCTATGAGTTCACCAAGGGACGCGCGGTCGTCAACGGCCGCGTTGCTTTGCGTGACATTGATATGCGCGGCGGGGGCAACCTTGAAGTCGGCCTTTGGGCGAAGAACCTTCTTGATAACAAGGACGTGCTCTATGCGTTTAATTTCGCCGAAATCCTCATGACCAGCAGCTTTCAGCCAGCGCGGACTTATGGTCTCGACGTGATCGTTCGCTTCAATCCCTGAAGCTTAGTCGCTATGCGTAAAGAAAGGCCGTCCGGATTGATTTCGGGCGGCCTTTTCATTGCAGGAAAGCGCTGCTGATAGCTGGGCGCTCGATCCCGCTTTTGCGCTCACCCCGATAACATACGACAAACCCGGCGGCCTTGGGCCACCGGGTGTCAATTTTCAGAACTGATGTGTTGTCTGCTGCGTTATTAGCGCAGGAGCGACAGAACGTTCTGCTGGCTCTGGTTCGCCTGCGCGAGCATGGCGGTCGAGGCCTGGCTCAGGATCTGGGCCTTGGCAAGAGCGGTCGTTTCAGCGGAGTAGTCAGCGTCTTCGATGCGTGAACGGGCTTCCGAAAGGTTGGTCACGTTGTTGGCGAGGCCGTTGACCACCGATTCAAGGCGGCTCTGGCCGGCACCCAGGGATGCGCGGGTCGTGGAAACTGCCTTGAGTGCGGCGTCAACATCGGTCATCGCCGTTTGGGCGCCGGCAACGTCGGAAATATCCGCGCCGGAAGCGGCCGAGACGTCCAGGGCAGTGATCGTCAGCGTGGTCTGATCAGTTGCACCCGAACCCGTTTGAATAGCGATTTCAACGTCAGCGGCGGAATCGAATACGGCAACCTCGTTGAACTTGGTGTTGGTGATGATGTCGTCGATTTGCTCGCCCAGCTGCGCAACTTCCGCCTGCAGATTGGTACGGTCGTCAGCCGAATAAGTGCCACTGCCGCTCTGAACTGCCAGCTCGCGAATGCGCTGCAGCATGTTGGTCACTTCGTTCAGCGCACCTTCAGCGGTTTGCGCAAGCGAGATGCCGTCATTGGCGTTGCGGATCGCCTGGTTCATGCCGCGAACTTGCGAGGTCATGCTGGTGGCGATGGCGAGGCCGGCGGCGTCGTCCCGTGCGCTGTTGATGCGCTTGCCGCTGGAAAGGCGTTCCATGGCGGTGCCAAGCATCTTTTCGGCAGAGGTCGAAGCGTTGCTGGCACGAAGCGCGCTGATATTGGAGTTGATTACCGTCATCTGTTGTCTCCTGAGCAGTCAATTTCCGGCGCCACCAAATCTGAGCTTGGCATCGCGGCTGCATGGGATCAGAGCGGCTCTTTCTCCAAAAACTTTAGGTACTTACCGCAAAAAAATTCTGAAACCCGCAGAACTCCGTGGGCAGACAGTATTTTTACGGTGCCAGCCGTTAGGCAGTGGTTTGCCATATTGCGCGCAAATCATGGTTACCGTTTAGGGTTAAGTAGGGGCACATGATGAAAGCCGATCGGATTTCGGAAGCTGCAGGGGCTCTGCATCGAAATCTGGCCAACCGGTTGGGAGCGATCCTTTCGACCGACGGTCTGGGTGACGATCTGGCGTTCTGCGACCAGTCCGAAAAGCCATCAGCGGGGCGACGCAGCGTTGTTCTCAAGATGGACAGCAAGCCCGCACTGGCCCGCCTGGATGATGATCGCGGCATTCACCTGACTTACGAAAACCCGATGAGCGATGTCACGCTGGCAGCAGCGGTTGCCGCTGCGACTGCGCCGGGCCGACCCATCGCCGTCGATCCCGAAAGCCTTTCCGTCCTTGCGCTGGCTGACCGGTTGGCGATGAGCGACATTCCCATTCTGATCACCGGGCCGACCGGCACGGGCAAGGAAGTGCTTTCGCGCTTCATCCACGAACGCAGCGTGCGAAAGAACAAGGCGTTTATCGCGGTTAACTGCGCTGCCATGCCGGAATCAATGTTGGAAGCGATGCTGTTCGGCCATGTGAAGGGTGCCTTTACCGGTGCCAGCGCAGCAAGCGAAGGTTTCTTCCGCGCGGCGGACGGCGGCACTCTGCTGCTGGACGAAATCGCGGAAATGCCGCTCTCGCTTCAGGCCAAGCTGTTGCGCGCCCTTCAGGAAGGTGAAGTTGTGCCCATCGGCGCGGCCCATCCCGTGAAGGTGGACGTGCGCATCATTGCCTGCGCAAACCGCGACCTGCCGGGCGAAGTGGAACGCGGCAACTTCCGTGCCGACCTTTTCTATCGTCTCAACGTGTTTCCATTGGCTCTGCGTGCGTTGCACCAGCGGCCGCAGGACATCGCCGCGCTGGCATTTGCCATGGTGCTGCGCCACACGCCGGCCAGCCATGCCGTGCCATGGATCAGCGATGCGGCCCTGGCGATGCTGAGGCAGCACAACTGGCCGGGCAACATTCGCGAGCTGGAAAACGTGGTGCGTCGCGCGCTCCTGCTAGGGCAGGGCACGCCGCGGATCGAGCCAGAGCACATCGTGTTCGATCATGCCCCGCGGATGGCAGAGCAAGCGCCTGTAGTGGCCGAACCCATCGCGGTGACGGGCAAGCGCAGGCTTTCAAACATCGTCCAGATTTCTGAGGCCCGCGCCATCATGGCCACGCTTGAAGCGTGCGGCGGTCATCGCGCCAATGCCGCGAAGGAACTAGGCATATCGGAGCGCACCCTGCGCTATCGACTGGCTTCATTCCGTGATGCCGGGATTGCTGTTGGAGCTGGCCGGTAATGAGCACGATCAATCCCACGGGTGGTGCGGCTGGCATACGCGACATCATCGCGCTGCGGCAGCAGATCATCGACAAATCGCAGGTCTTGCAGCATCTCAAAGCGCCAGATGCTACTGGCGCTACCGGATCGGCGGCAGCGCCCGCTGGCGGATTTGCCGATACGCTGCGTACCGCGCTGGACAATGTGAACCAGACGCAAGAGCGCGCGTCATCGATTTCGGAAGCCTATGAAAAAGGCGAAGTTACTGACGTGGCCAAGGTTATGCTCGCACGTCAGGAATCCGGACTGGCATTCGAAGCCACGCTGCAAGTTCGGAATAAACTGCTTTCAGCCTATCAGGACATCATGAGGATGGGGGTCTGATAAGTGAGCGATCTTGTCCCATCAGTGCCGCAACCTGCACCTTCGACACTTTCCATTCTGAGCGATCCCGCCGGCGGTTCTATGATGGACCGCTTGCGTGCGTTCACGGCGCAACCTGCCGTCCGCCGCACGCTTCCCATGTTTGGGGTGGTCGCAGGCGTTGGCGCTCTGGCGCTTACTTATGCCGTGTTGTCTCCGGCACCACAGCGCACGCTCTATTCTCAACTTGACGACGGACAGCGCGCCGATGTTGTGGCCGCGCTGGACACTGCCGCAATTCCCTACAAGATCGACAAGGATAGCGGCGCGCTGACGGTAAACGAGGAAGATGTTTATCGCGCCCGAATGACCGTTGCAGCGAGTGGCGGCATCGCCACTCCGCAGAGCGGCATCGAACTTCTGGACTCGCTGCCACTAGGGGCAAGCCGCACCATGGAGGGTGAACGCTTGCGCGCCGCCCGTGAGCGTGAACTGATGCTCACCATCAAGGAAATAGATGGGGTGGACGGCGTCCGCGTTCATCTGGCAGAGCCTGAGCAGTCCGTTTTCGTGCGTGAAACCTCGCCACCTTCGGCTTCGGTCATGCTCAAGCTTGCGCCTGGCAAACAGCTTAACGAGCGGCAGGTGACGGCGATTGCCAACCTTGTTGCCAATTCAGTTTCGGGCATGTCGGTCGATAGCGTGCGGGTGGTGGACCAGCACGGGCGGCTGCTTTCGCAACCCGGAGACCGCAATACCGCTGGCCTGGAACTGCAGGCGCAGATCGAAGAGAAGCTGCGCAGTCAGGTTGCCAAGTTGTTGACGCCCGTTTTGGGTGCAGGCGCTTTCACCAGTGAAGTCCAGGTTGAACTCAACATGGAAGATCGTACCGCCGCCCGCGAAAGCTATGATCGCGACGGGGCGGTGCGGCAGGAAACCGAAGCCAGCTCCCGCACTACAGGTGCGGCGCCTGCCATCGGCGTTCCGGGCATGACCTCCAATACGCCGCCGCTTCCTGCTACGGTTGAGCAAGGCGCGCCCGCGCCGCAAAATGCGCAGGCTGGCGGTGCGCCTGTTACGGGTGAGACACGGACTTCGCGCAGCTACGAGCTGGGCCGGGAAGTTTCGGTAAGCAATACCGGACCCGGCGGAATCAAGCGCATGTCCATTGCCGTGGTTCTGAGTGCGGAGGCGATGAAGAAGGGCAAGCCCGCTGACATGGAGCGCTTGAAAGCGCTGATTGGCGCAGCGGTAGGCGCGGATGTTAATCGCGGCGATCAGGTGGAAGTCATGGTCCGCAGCTTTGCGGACGGTTCTGCCGAGGAAGAAGTGCCATTCTACGAGCAATCATGGTTTGCCCCCGTGGTGCGATATGGCGCAACGCTGATCGGCTTGTTGCTGGTCCTTCTGCTGGGGGTTCGCCCGCTACTGCGAGCGCTGTTCGGAGGTGGCAAAAAGGCGGAGTCGACTCCGGAGGCCGAGGAACCCGCTTCCGTAGAATTGCTGACCAATGACGGCGAAGCGGTCGCCGACGACGATGGCGTGACCATCGAACGCGGTCCGGATGCGATCGACCGCTCGCTGCTTAATCGCCAGATCGGCGCGGCGCAGAAGTTTGTCGAGGAACGACCCGATCGCGCCGTTGTGGCAATCCGGCAGATGCTGGGTGAAGCCCAGCCTGGATCGGCATCATGAGCGCACCTGCTGAACTCGATCAGGCTGCTCGTGCGGCTCTGCTCATCATGCTTCTGGATGAGGAGCAGGCGACCAAGATACTGGCACAACTTGATGCTGATGAGCTGAAGGTTCTGGGAGAGCGCATGTGCGCTTTGCAGGACATCGACCCCTCCATGATCATCAAGTCGGTATCCGATTTCTTCGCCCGTACTGAACAAGTGAGCATGCTTCCATATGACCGTGTTCAGCAGGTCCAGACCCTGATGACTGGGGCAGTGGGCGAAGTGAAGGCGAGCCATCTGATGCGCGCAATTGCGCCGACCCAAAGCCGCAAGCAATCTTGCATAGAGCTTACCAAGTGGCTGGATGCAGATACCATCGTCACCCTGATCGATGGCGAGCATCCGCAGTTGATCGCGGTCTTGCTCATCCAGCTGGAAGCCGATGTTGCAGCCAAGGTTCTCCATTCCCTGTCCAACGAAGCACAGTCTGCCGTCGTGAAGCGGATTGCCACGCTGGGTGCGGTGTCTGCCGATGCCATCGCGATGCTGGAGGATTTGCTGGAGCGCAAGATTGCGCAAAACGGGGGCGCAATTCCGTTGCAACTGGGCGGAGCGTCTGACGCGGCGCAGATTATCAAGCAATCCGGCAAGGCGGCCGAAAAGGAAATCATGGCGCGCATTGCCAAGGAAAACCGGGCGCTGGCCAAGGAGATCGAGGCAGAGATGTTCCGCTTCGAACATGTCTTCGAGCTCGATCCGCAATCCATGGGCGCCTTGCTTCGCGAAGTGGACAGCGAAACGCTGGTCGATGCGCTCAAGGGTATTGGGGAGGAACAACGCAATTACTTCTTCCGCGCTATGTCCGCCCGTGCGGCAGATGGCGTGCGCGACGAGATCGAAGTGCGTGGTCGACTGAAGATGGCAGACGTGGAAGCCGCTCAGAAGGATATCGTCGATGCTGCCCGCCGCCTGGCTGCTGATGGGACCATCGTGTTCGGCAGCGGTGGGGAGGACGATTATGTCTAGCCTTCCTGTCCAGATGTTTGAGCCACGCGGAGGTTTTCGTCCGGACTGGCGATTTGGCATGGCCACTCCGATCGAGGAGCCGAGACCGGAACCGCAAGAACCCGCCGATGACCCCTTGGAAGTTGCCTTCGCCGAAGGATACGCCAGAGGATCGCAGGACGCGGCTGCTATCGCCGAACAGCATGCCCGAGAAGCCGAAGCGGGGCGGAGCCGGATCGAAACCGCTTTCGAGAGGCTCGCCGATGAACAGACGGTGGAGCTTGAACGCCGATTGCGTGAGACGATCCTGCTGCTCTGCGAACAGACGCTTGCCCCGCTGACAACCGATCCTGATGCGCTGGCGCACCGGATCAACAAGGCGCTCGGCCTTTTACGGCGCACTCAGGACGAACGCATCGTGCGTATGCATCCTGAGGATCTGGCCCTTGTCGCCGACCGACTTTCTGAAAGTATCAGGGTTGAACCTGACCCTTCCTTGCCACGTGGTCAGCTGCTGGTGGAAACTTCTGAAGGCGGTATCGAGGATGGGCCGGACCAGTGGCGGCGCGTTCTTTCCGAGGCGCTTCGCCTGTGATTGCCCGTTTTGAAGCGATTGCTGCCAATCTTCCATCCGAACCGATTGACCTGGGGCCAAGCCGATATGGACTGGTTGCAGCCTGCCACGGCGGCTTGCTGGAAGTCAGCGGGCTTTCGGCGCCAGTGGGCGCGTTGTGCCATGTGCAATATGGCAGAGAACCGCGCCTGAAAGCCGAGGTCATCGGATTTCGTAATGGGCGCACCATGTTGATGCTTCTTGGCGACGCCGTATCGCTGCGTCCCGGCTCTCGCGTCAGTCTGGGCGGGGCGCCTGGCATGGTGCATGTGGGTGAACGTTATCTTGGTCGCGCAGTAGACGGCGAGGGCCAACAGATCGACGGCGGCGAACCGATCCGCACCAGCGAACAATGGCCGGTTGGCGGCGTCCGCGTTGGCGCGCTCGATCGTGCGCACGTGAGCGAGACTTTCGATACTGGGATACGATCTCTCAATTCACTGATGACGTTTGGCGTTGGCCAGCGTGTCGGCGTCATGGCCGGGTCCGGCGTCGGCAAATCGGTTTTGATGGACATGATCGCCAACGGCGCTGAGGCGGACGTGGTAATCGCGGGGCTGATTGGGGAGCGCGCGCGCGAAGTCTCTGATTTCGTTAAACGCCACATGGTTGGCCCGAACAAGGAACGCACCATAGTGGTAGCTGTACCTGCCGATCATGCGCCGAACCTGCGCCTTCGTGGTGCCATGCTGGCGACCAGCATGGCCGAATATTTCCGAAGCAAGGGCAAACGCGTCTTGCTGATTCTCGACAGCCTTACCCGCGTGGCGCACGCTGCGCGTGAGATCGGGCTGTTGCTGGGCGAACCGGGGGCGGCGAGGGGCTATCCACCATCCGCTTTGTCTACCATCACCAAGCTCGTGGAGCGCGCGGGCAATTCGCGCGAAAGTGGCGGCTCGATCACCGGGCTCTACACGGTGCTGGCCGATGGCGATAATCAGGACGATCCCGTGGTCGATACCGCGCGGTCCATCCTGGATGGGCATATCGTTTTATCGCGAGACATTGCGCAGCGCGGACAATATCCAGCGGTTGATGTGGGCGCATCGCTCAGCCGCGTAATGTCGGACATTACGACGCCTCGGCATCTTGAACTGGCGCGCACTTTCCGGGGGTTGATGGCCAGCTATGAAGCAAACCGCGATCTGGTGCTCATGGGGGCTTATCGCGCGGGGGCCGATCCGCAGCTCGACCGGGCGATTGCCCGCCATCCACAGCTTGTTGGCTTCCTCAACCAAAGTGTGAGTGAGCGTGTCTCATTCGAGGAAAGCGTTGCGGCATTGGAAAGCGTGCTGTTCGATGGCGCCTGATAAACGGCGGATCGAGCGATTGCGCCGTCTGGAGCGATTGCGCGCAATCACCAAGCAGCAGGCAGCCGGGGAATCTGCGCAGGCCGAGCGGGTGCTGGCGCAGCTCCATGAACTGACTGACCGAACGCGAGGGCTAACAGAGGAATATTCCGCCCGCGGTGATGCGGTGGATGGATACATGCTCACGCAATCAAGCCGCTTTGCCGCCGGTCTTTGCAAGATCCTGCATTCGACAAATCAGGAGGCAGGGACGGCACAAGTTATCGCGGATCGGAAGCGTGCAGATCTTGCCAGTGCCGAGCGCCGCCGCGCGGCAGTGGAAGATCGCCTGAATATTGAGGAACGCGCCATATCCAGACGGGAAGATTTCCGCCAGATTGAGGCGAAGTCCAAATTTGGCACGGATCTTGATTAGACGTCTTCAGTACAAACTGAGGCGTTCATGATCCAGCTATCCAATCTCCAGTCGATGACCTCCGAAACTCCGGTGAAAACTGGCGGTGTCGGCACTGTCGACGGCGGGTTTGCAGACCTTCTTGCAGGAGAGATGGAAGCTATTCCGGCAATAGGCGGCAAAACTTTGCCGGTTGTGTTGCCGGCAAGCGGCAAACTTTTACCGGGTGCCGTTTTGATCGAGTTGCCGGCGGAGTTGCCCACAGTCGGTGCGGCCAAGGCGGAGACTATCGCGTCCCTTGAGAACACCTCAGTAAAGACGCGTGCGATGGGGGCTATCGTGATTCCAAGCTTCCGGTTCCCGACGGCAGCTACTTTGTCGCACGGACCTATGGTGGCCGAGGAAGCGGACGGGAAGCAGGAAATGCCCCGCTCGGAAACCCACGCGCCGGTGGCAGCAAAAGCCATTGCGGTGGAACTGAAGTCGCGCAGTCGTTTAGATCGCACCGATGCCAGCGCATCGGCCGGACACTTGGTCGACCCGGAGACCGTCGATGCGGAAACAGCCGAGGATGCGCCAGCGGCGCGGCCGGCAATCGAAACAGAGGTAACTGTCGCGCGGCCGGACATCAAAACGGATGCGCCCGTCCTTCGCCCGGCAGTTGTAACCGAGGCAGGGGTTGCGCGGCGGGACACCGTAACCGAGTCACCTGAGGCCACGACCGTTCGCGATCTCACACGGCGCGGCATCGCAGTCGCGGCACATGTCGCAAGGCCGAAAGTCCCGGCAGATGCGCCCATCCTTCGCCCGGCAATTGCAACCGAAGTACCTGTCGCGCAGCCAGACATCGCAGCAGTTGCGCCCGATGTTCACCCGGGGATCGCAACCGAGGCACCTGTCGTGCGGCCGGACATCGAAGCCGATCGGGCCGACGCGCCGCCTGAAGTTGTAACGAAGATGTCAGCCGAAGTGCCAGAGTTGCTGGCTGCGACCGCTGCTGCGCTTGTCCAACAAGCTGAGCCCGTTGTGGCGCTGCAGCCTGCGTCGGAAGAGCAGCTTGCTTTCCCAAATCGCGCCGAAGTGATTCGCCCTCAAGCAAAGCGTGAAGAAGTTCGTGCGCCAAATGCGCAGCAAAATGCCATTTTTCGCCCAGGTCGTGAGCAGGGCGAGACGTTAGCCGTCGGGAACGCTGTCCGTGAGGGAACGGAGAGCGATAATTCACCGAAGGGCGATGGTGCTCGCAACCAGCGCGGTAGTTCGGAACTGCGCTTTGAACTTTCACGGGCGAGCGGCGAGGCGCGGATTGATCGTGCCGCAAGCACCGCCGCCCAAGCACACTCGATCAGGATGCCGATATCTGCGGCTTCCCAGTTCGTTCCGCCGGAGCAAGCGACAAGTGGTCACGGTCAGTTAGCCGACATAGCCGCAGCGCCGGTTGCCACGAACTCGGCGTCCACGTCGTTCGCATCACAGCAAGCGATCCGTCCGCATGAGTTCAATGCTCTGGTCGACCGGTTGGTTGAAGCCCGGGAAACAGCGCGCGGTGGTTCGGTCGACGTGGCCGTGATGCATGCAGACTTCGGCGAGGTTTCCTTGCGTTTCCGTCAGGACGCTAGCGGCCTTTCAGTATCCATGTCGAACAGCGACCCGGAATTTGCGCGCGCTGTGAGCGAAGCGACGCAGGCTGATGGCGCGCAGATGGGCGACAATTCGGGGCAAGGCGCTCGCCGTGACGAAGGAGCCTCGAACGAAGGCATGTCTCGTTCCGGAAATAGCCGCGATTGGGGGCAATCCGCTGCTGATGCGAACATGAACGGCGGTGGCCGCCAGAACACGCAGGACGGAACGGGGGTTGAGCAGGTCACGGCGCAGCCGCGCAACTCAGCCGATGAAGAACCGTCCGCCCAGGATGGAATCTACGCGTGACAGGATCAGGGCGGCGAATACGAATATTGATGGGGACGATCAGGCGATGAGCGAGAATAAAAAGGCGGAAGAGAAGAAGGGCGGCGGCCTTGCCACCAAGGCGGCGATCGGGCTGGTTCTGGTCGGCGCGGGCGGCGGCGGCGTCTTTGCCCTCCAGCAGGCCGACATAATTGGCGGCGGCAAAGCCATTGCCGAAGACACTACGCCCAAGCTGGTGCTCAAGGGACAGGCCGATCCCTTCGCGCCACCTCCGGGTAAGGACGAAGCTGCAGGCGCGGTTGAAGTCGAAGGTGATGGCGGCAACAAGTATCGCACGACCTATTTCAGTTTTTCCGACGATTTTACCTCCAACCTTCAAGGATCTTCTGGTTTGGTCCAGTTGAGCCTGGCGGCATCGACCCATCGCGATGGTCGCGTGTTGATGTGGCTGAAGAAGCATGAACTGGCTGTGCGTTCTGCCATCCTGATCGTCCTGGCCGATACCCCGGAAGAGGAAGTGCTGAATCCGGAAGGCAAGAAGCGCCTTCAAAGACGCATTGCGGATGCGATTAACAACGTTTTGATCGAGGCAGAGGGCTTCGGCGGCGTGGAAAATGTCTATTTCCGGAACTTTCTTGTCCAATGAAGCCCGCAGGCTCCTTCATTGCTGATCGGCTAGCTGCGCAGCACAGCGCAGAACTGCTGCGCGGTTCGCGCAAGGCGGTCGATCCGGTCAAGGAACTCGCTGGTGCAGGCGCGCGACTGGCGGATATGCTTGAGCGGCTGATCGGCGATCTGTGCGCTGGTGCGAAAGTTGCCGTAAGTGCGGGTGAGCCAGTCGAACTGGCTGCCAACGTTTCCAACGAGCGCCGCACCGAGCCGATGCTGAATGGCATGATGACGCTTGGCGCCAAGGAAGTGATGATGATCGCTTCAGTGCCGCAGCGCGCGATCCTTTCCATCGTCGATCTGGCGCTGGGCGGCACCGGCAATGATTGTGAGCTCCCGGCTGGCAAGCTCCCTCTTTCGGTAGAAATGATGTTCGGCCGGTTTGAAAAGATCGTCGCCGCCTCGCTGGTTCAAGGACTGGGTTTCGCTGACAAAAGCCTTGTGAAGACCAGGAGCGCAGGCTCCGCGCTGGAAGCGACGACGCCTTTTGCAGGCTGCAAGCGCACGGTCCTTTCGTTTGAAGTGCTCATCGTTGGCACCAAACCGTGGGAAGTGAACTTCGTATTTCCTGGATCGGCGCTCGCAAACTTGTTCGCCAACCGGACCGACACCCCCGAAACTGCAGAGCCAGCCGCCAACGCGGTAGCAGCCGATCCAGTTGCAGAGCCTTTCGGTGGCATTCCCCTGCCGCTTCGGGCCGTCCTTGTGGACATGACCGTGCCAGTATCCGCGCTTTCGCGGCTCAAACCAGGGATGGTAATTCCCGTGACCGTGGCGCGCAGCGTGCCGCTTTTCGCAGGCGATCAGGTGATCGCCCACGGGAGTGTTGGCGAGATGGAAGATCGCGCCGCCCTTCAGCTTAGCAAGATTACCGCAGCCAAGGAGATTTGACGTGTTTGATAACAATGATGGCTTTGCGCTGCTTCAAGATGTCGATGTTCGCCTCTCGGTAGAGCTGGGTCGCACCAGCATGAAATTGAGAGACGTTCTGACCCTGTCCGAAAACAGCGTCGTGATGCTTGACCGTCTGGTTGATGAACCGCTGGACGTGCTTGTGAATGGCAAGCTGATCGCCCGTGCAGAGATCGTTTCCGAAAACGGTCGCTTCGGCATGAAGATCGTTGAACTGGCCAATGCTGGCCGTCCCTCGCAGGCCGCCGCCTGATGTTCTTCTACATCGTTAAGTTGATTATCCTGCTGGCGGTGATCTGCGCGCTGGCATGGGGCAGCCTCAAGCTGGCGCAAAAGGCGCAGGCCCGACTCGGCGCTGGTCCGAACGGTGGCAAGTCGGTTCGCATTATTGAAACGACAATGCTTTCGCCCACGCTGAAGCTGGCTGTCCTGGAATTTCACGGCAAGGAAATCCTCGTTTCGGTTTCCCGTCAGGGTTTGACGCGTCTGGCTGAAGCTCCGGCGCGCCCGATGATTGACGGAGTTGACCGGTGAAGCGTCTTGCCTGCATCGCTGCTTTCGCGCTGCTGATGGTTCCTGCGGCGGTTTTCGCGCAGGCCGTAATCCCCGATGCCGCGACGGCAGCCAGTGCAGCCACGGCAGCGAGCGCAGCTGCTCCCGGTGCTGCGGCGGCCGTTCCCGGCGCGCTGGACCGTGCCTTTACCAATATGGGTGGTGGGCAGAGCGGCCTCAGCCTCTCTCTGCAATTGCTCCTCATTATGGGGCTGCTTACCATCCTGCCCGGTCTGTTGCTGATGATGACCAGCTTCACCCGGATTTTGGTGGTGCTTTCCATCCTGCGCCATGCGCTGGGATTGCAGCAATCACCGCCTAATCAGGTGCTGATCGGGCTGGCACTGTTTCTCTCGCTGTTCGTGATGGCTCCCACATTGGAGCAGGTGAACGACAAGGCCATCGCACCCTATTCCGCTGGAACCATGAACGCCGAACAGGCGATCGAGGTGGCGGGCAAGGAAATGCACGCCTTCATGATCCGCCAGACCCGCAAGCAGGATCTGGCCATGTTTGCGGAAATGGCCAAGGCGCCGAAGTTTGCATCCCCCAGCGACGTGCCGTTTTCGATACTGCTGCCCGCATTTACGACAAGCGAGCTGAAGACCGCCTTCCAGATCGGCTTCATGCTCTTCCTGCCGTTTCTGGTGATCGACCTCGTGGTGTCCAGTGTGCTGATGTCGCTCGGCATGATGATGATGTCTCCCACCATCATATCCTTACCATTCAAACTGTTATTGTTTGTTCTTGTCGATGGTTGGGCGCTGTTGATGGGATCTTTGGCCGCAAGTTTCGGGTAGCGATATGGACGAACTTTCTCTCCTTCTGTCACTGGCAGAACGTATGCTCTGGGTGACGGCGTTGGTGGCCGCCCCCGTGCTACTTTCCAGCCTTGCTGTGGGTCTGGTCGTTGGCATCATCCAGGCGGCCACCTCAGTGAACGAACAGACGCTTACGTTCGTGCCAAAGCTGGCGATCATCGCCTTGGTGCTGGTCCTGCTGGGTGCATCGATGATGGCCGTGGTCAGCGATTTCGCGCGCGACATCTTTGACGAGATCGCCCGGATCGGGAAATGATCGGGATCGATTTCGGTTTTGGCGCCGTAGAGGGCGAATTGTGGCAAATGCTGTTCGTCATGTCCCGCATCGGCGCTGCCTTGCTGGCCGCGCCATTCTTTGGGGCAGCCGGCGTGCCGGTGCAGGTGCGGGTGGGCATTACCGGCGCGATCGCGATCATGGTGTGTGCATGGCTGCCGGTGCAGGCACCGCCCGCGCTACTCTCGCTGGATGGCATGTTGATCCTTGCCGGCGAGGTTCTGGTCGGCTTGGCTCTGGGCTTCGTTCTTCAGGTTGCCTTCGCCGCTCCCCTGATCGGCGCGGAACTGATTAGCGGCTCCATGGGACTTTCCATGGCTACAGCAGCGGATCCGGCATCGGGAGCGCAATCGACTGCCATTGGCCAGTATTTCTCAGTGCTGCTGTCGCTGGTGTTCCTGCTGCTGGGTGGTCACCTGCATTTCCTCAATCTGGTGATCGCCAGCTACGAGGTGTTCCCCCCGGGTGAGACTTGGCTGGGCGCGGAGCGGCTGCACCATATCATCGGTTTTGGCGGTAAGATGTTCATGACTGCGTTAGTGATCGCGCTGCCGGTCACGCTTGTTCTGCTGATCGTTCAGATGGTGACGGGCGTGCTCAGCCGGTCCGCGCCGTCACTCAACCTGTTCGCGCTGGGCCTTCCGGTCGGCGTGCTGACCGGCCTTGCCGCGCTGATCGCCGCATCGCCTCTGCTTGCCGGCCAATTGGTCGACCTGTCCCATACTGCCATTGAAGATACCGCGAGCGTGTTGAAACCATGAGCGAGAGCAGCGGCGAAAAGACTTTTGCACCAACAGAAAAGCGCCTTCGCGACGCCGCGAAGAAGGGCGACGTCCTCCGCTCACGCGAACTGGCCACGGTGGTCGCTGTGTTCATTGGTGCGGGCTGGCTGAAGTTTCAGGGGCCGCAGCTGTTCGCCGGGCTGCAAGAAGTGACGCGCATCGGTCTGGTGTGGGATCGACGGTTTCTGGAGGACTTTTCTCCCTCCCTGCTTGTGCTGCCCATCATGAAGCTGGTGCTGCCGCCGGTGCTGACTTTGGCCGCTATTGTGATGGCCGCCACTGTGGTGTCTCAGTTGGCGTTCTCGAACGGCCGCTTCAATCCTGGCAATCTGGCAATCAAGGGATCACGGCTCAATCCGCTGTCAGGCTTGAAGCGCATGTTTGGCCCAACAGGCTGGATCGAAATGGCAAAGGGCGTGGCTAAAGTCGGCCTGCTGGGTTCCATCGCATATGGCTGGGGCGTGATGCAGATGGACAAGATGAGCGGGATAGGTCGTGGCGATCTGGTTGGCCAGCTCATGCTTGGTTGGGATGCCATCGTATCGTTGCTGTTTGCCTTGGCTGCCGGATTGCTGATTATTGCGCTTATTGACGTGCCGGTGCAGTGGGTGCGCCGCATGTCGCGCCTGAAGATGAGCCATCAGGACATGCGCGACGAGCACAAGCAATCCGAAGGTTCGCCAGAAAAGAAAGCAGCGCAGCGCCAGCGCCAGCGCGAACTGGCAATGGGCGGCGTCCGCTCCGCAATGGGTGAAGCGCAGTTTGTGCTCACCAACCCAACGCATTTCTCCATCGCCATGACCTACGATCCAGACAAAGCCTCCGCGCCTATTGTGCTGGCAAAGGGCAGAGGAGAAAAGGCGCTCGCCATTCGTGAGCTGGCGGCAGAGCTGGGGATTCCCATGATCGAGTATCCGGCGCTGGCTCGCTCTATCTATTTCACCACGCGCGAACGGCAAGTGATCCGCGAAGAGCTTTATTCCGCCGTGGCGACGGTGTTGGCTTTCGTCTTCTCGTTGAAGCGCGGAGACAAACCGGTGCAGCCACCCATCCACGTGCCGATCGAACTGCGCTTTGATGCGGATGGTCGACCCAATCCCATTGGCAGCGTTTAACTTCCCGGGTGAACGGACGTCTTTCAGCTCATGGTATCCACGACCTCTGCAACTACGTCGATTATCTCCGCCCTTGGCGCCGGCAGCGGTGTCAACATGGTGGAACTCGCCAGTCAACTTGCCGAAGCGCAATATGCGCAGCGGATCACGCAGCTGCGTGCGCAGAGCGAAGTGCTGGATGCCAAGATTTCCACGGCTTCCGCCTTGAGAAGCCAGATAACGCAGCTTGGCAGTGCGCTGGGTGATCGCGTTCGTAACGGCGATCTTGCCCCGACGCCGCAGATTGCCAATCCCTCTGTTGCGGCCGTCACGCGTTCGGGTGCCAGCAAGCCGGCAGGTAATTATTCGCTGGAAGTGCAGAGGCTGGCGTCATCGCAAACGCTGGTCGGGCCCGCCTATGCCGCGGCGAATGCAACGGTTGGTGCTGGCTCGCTGACTCTGCGGTTCGGTACGGTGAGCGGCGGCTCGTTCGGCGAGAATACTGGCCGCGAGCCTGTAAACATCGCGGTAGCGGCCGGAGCCACGCTTGCCGATGTCGCACGCTCCATCAATGCGACGAATAGCGGCTTTTCCGCCTATATTGCCAACAGTGCGGATGGCCCGCGATTGGTCGTGAAGGGCCAGGAGGGCGAGGCTAACGGTTTCGTGATCGAAGCGAGCGAGACCGCCGGTCAGGAAGGTTTGGCAGCACTGGCGTGGAACCCTTCGAGCGGCGATCCATCGCGTTTGCTGGCCGCGTCGGGCGATGCCCAGTTCACGATTGACGGCATTGCCATGAAATCGGCCAGCAACAAGGTTGGTGAAGCTGTTCCGGGCATTAATCTTACTCTGAGCGGTACTAACGCAGGCTACCCTACAACGATCTCGTTCAGCGATGCGAGTGCGGCCATCGGTTCCACGATGGGGGATCTGACTAGCGCTCTCAATGAAATAATTGCCTCGTTAGTTGCCGCGACTGACCCCAAAACTGGCGACCTGGCGCGCGATGATGGCGCACGTGGCCTCAAGCGCCAGCTCGCAAGTCTGGGTAGTATCGTGATCATGCCGAATGCGGCAGAGGGCGCACCGAAAACTCTCGCTGAACTCGGTCTTTCCACCAATCGCGATGGAACGTTAAGCTTCAACGAGTCGACGCTGAGAAAGGCCATGACGGCCAATCCCGAAGCGGTTTCCGCAATGTTCACCAACGGCCTCTATGGTGTGTACAGCACGATCGACAAGATCGCCCGCAATGCTTCCACTGCGGGGAATCCGGGATCGCTTGCCGGATCTGTGAGCCGCTATAGCCAGCAGCAAAAGCAGATCAGTGATCAGGACGCCAAGGCAGTTGAGCAGCAGGAAGTGCTGCGCGCCCGACTGACCAAGCAATTCAGTGCAGCAGACTCGCGTGTCAACGCTTCGAAATCCACCCTTTCATTCCTGCAGTCGCAAATCGCGCTGTGGAACAAGAGCGACAACTGAGATGCTGGCAATATCTGATCCGCGCGAAGCTTATCAGCGGGTGGAGTTTGACGCCCGCGTCAAAGGAGCTGCGCCAGCTGAACTTGTCCACGTTTGCTACGATCAGCTCATTCTTGCTCTTAGCACCGCGATCCTTGCGGAAGAACGCAAGGATGCCCAGCTTAAAAGCCGTTCACTTACCCGGGCGCTTACTTCTATCATGGCCTTGCAGCTGGGGATTGATCACAGCCAGAACATGGCCGGTGTGCTCCTTCAGTTTTACGGTAGCGCTCGCAAAGCGATACTGGCCAGTTCGGTCGCATTTGATGCCAGCACTCTGCGCGCTATCCGCAATGACTTTCTGGATATCAGGGATGCTTTGGTCAGCGCAGGCTGATATTTGAACGCGACACCCGCTGACAGCAAAAATAAGCAATAAATTTTCGGCCAACTCTAAATCTTGGAGCGCAACTGCCGTTGTTAGCTAAATGAAATCACAAGGACATACAGTGCCTTCTGAACGGAAAGGCGTGCTGGGATGGATCGGCCTGCGACGCTCGCGCGGTGATATCGCTCAGCTTTCGGTTCTGGCGGAACAGCTTCGCGCCATTTCTCCCTGTTCCCGCGCGGAAGTCATGGCGAGCATGGCGGAGTTCATGGATCACCATGATCTGCCCGTTTGTCAGGAAGTGCTGGCGGTCGCGCATGATTATGTGACCGAGGCGGACCGCCTCATGATCCGACTGATTGATCAACGGGCCCGTTCCGGCGAGGCCGTGACGGTGGATTGGCTCAAAAAGCTTCGGGGCAGTGCGCACCGCGGGGAAGATACCGTCGAGCTGGAGCGCACCTTTGCCCAGCTTGAAAAGCAGCTTATCGACTTTGGCGATATCGCGGGCGCCGCCCGCAGGGCTACGCAGGACTATGGCATTTCGCTCGAAGGTCATGCGGAGCAGTTAGGCAACCTGCCCGATGTCAATACCTCGATAACCGAGATCCTTGGCATCGTGCGCACCATGATCCACCGCACTTCCGACATTGAGCGAGAGATGTCCCGAAGTGAACGGCAATCTCAAGAGCTGCGCAGCCATCTGGATGAGGCATTGCGCACCGCAGAAGAGGACGAACTGACTGGTGTTCCTAACCGGCGTGCATTCGAAAAGAATTACGAGCAGGAATACCTCGTTGCACGCGCAGCGCTCGATTCGCTCGTGGTTGCGTTCTGTGACATCGACAACTTCAAGAAGATCAATGACACCCACGGGCACGATACGGGGGACCGGGTGCTGCGGGCAGTCGCGCGGACATTGCATAACATCTCTAGCGAGAGGTGCTACGTAGCCCGTCATGGGGGCGAAGAGTTTGTCGTGCTGTTCCGAGGCAAAAGTCTCCACGAAGCGGGAGAGATTTTGGACAATGCTCGCAAGAGATTGAGCGAGCGTCGTTTCGTTAACCGAGAAACTGAAACGCCGATTGGTTACGTCACGTTTTCAGCCGGAGTTTCCAACGTTTTTGATTACGCAGACCGCAGTGCAGCCCTGAAAGCTGCGGACACGGCGTTATACTGGGCTAAGGAAAATGGTAAAAACCAGATTGCCTTTGCCGAATAATTCCCCATTAGTCCGTTCTTAAGGAATGGGGAGGAGTCCGTGCAGTGTGGCCCGAAAAGTGGGAACCGCTTCCGGTCGAGCTTTGGCTCCGCGAGCTTCGCAGACTTTCAGATGGGTGCGCTGAAGAGTCTGATGATGGCGACGAGCGCGCATTACGGCAAGCATTTCATCTGGCTGCACTTGCGCCGATAGGACTTCGTCAACTGATGAATGTGACTATCCAGCCCGAGGAGCTTGATGTCCTTTTGGATAGCAGCGCGCTGGATGAGGCGTGCCGGGCAATTATCGGAGGTTTCTCCAGTCCTGATGTCATGAAGCTACCGGAAAGCGAGGTCTGGCGGGCATCGATTGCGGTTGCAGGAGGGGATCCGATCCAGTGCGATGCGCCGAGCGCGGTCAAAGCGCAGCTCAGAGCCTGGGCAAATTTCTTTACGACTGCGGCAGGCGGCTCCGCTCAGCCGCCGGCCCCGACGGGTTTGAAATCAGTTTAAGCGCGAGCGCGCTCCGCAGGGCGCGATACCGCAAATTCAATTGGCAGGCCCGCTTCAAGGCCAATGCGGATCGCGGCACTGGTTGCCTGAACGCCCAGCTTCTTAAGAGTGCTAAGGCGGTAATCCTCAACAGTTCGGGGGCTTAGATCAAGAACGTTGGCCATGCTCTTGCTGGAATGCCCTTCAAGCAAGAAGGCAAGGATCTGCTTTTCGCGATTGGTAAGCCCATCTACTAAAGCGCGTGCCTGTTGCTGGCGCTGAAGACGGCCACCTTCGACCTCCATAAAAGTCTGGCAGTAAGTACAGGCGTCCAGCAAGTCTTCGCCGGTGAATGGCCACGCAAGATAGTTGGCCGCGCCTTCATGCACTGCCTTCACGATGTCGGAAGGCAGGGGATTTTTTGCAAACAGGATCAATGGGAGGTAGACGTTTCCAGCACGAAATTGTCCAAGAAGCTGGGCAGCTGAACTCAGATCGCTACTGGCGAGTATTGTGCCGGACTTTGGCCTCGCTGCCATAAGCTCGGCGGTGTCCTCGTAAGTTTCGGCATGGCTACCGCATTGAATAACCGCCATCGAGATTTCGGCGCGGAGCCTGTGATCGGCGGAAACGATGTGAACGGTTTGGCACTGCTTGGACGGCACAACACGAACGCTGGTCATATAAGCCCCGATATCTCCGAAAGACCAGACAGATCCACTGCCTGAGTCCTCCGCAACACTTTGTGCCGTTTCACCCCCCGCGAAACGTTACACCCTGTAAATCGTGGTTAATTGAGCCCATAATACAATGCAAGAACTTATTATTACAGCAAATAATTAATTGACATAGATCAATTATCTTGCAGCATGTATTGTCGAATGACTTGTAGAGCTTGGTCTTTGATCTGGTGAACGCGGGGCGGAGTAACGCCTAATACCGCTCCGATTTCCGATAAGTTAAGCTCCTCAACAAAATATAGCTTGATCACCAGTTGCAGTCGGTCCGGAAGTGATGCGACGGCCGCAATCAAAGTATCGCGATTTTCGTTTGACAGCATTACTGTAAGCGCATCTTCGGAATCATCGCGGAAAGCGCGATCGGAATCTGAATAAGCTTCATCGATAGAACTGAAGTGCAGGGGTTCGCTTGCTGTACGCATGGTATCAAATTCCTTGGGATCCATGTTCATCGCTTCTGCCAGTTCGTGGAGCGTCGGATCGCGCCCCAGCTCGCCGCGCAGGCGTCGTTCTGTCTTGCTGATTTCGCGCCGCCGCTTGATCGCACCGCGCGAGAGTGGTGCTGAACGTCGCAGCTGATCTATCATGGCGCCTTTGACGCGCATCTTGGCATAGGCGGCAAAGCCGTTCGGATCCGATCCCTCATTGCGGTGTGCGCATTCGGTCAGCGCGACCAGCCCGGCCTGCATGAGATCTTCCGCTTCCACTCCGGGGGCGGCGGAACCTTGAAGGTGCCATGCCAGACGGCGAACCATGGGCACGAAGCGCTGGATGCGTTCTGCGATGGGATCGCCATAGGCACGGGCCGATGTCAGCGACTTGTGGTTGTGGATCACGCGGCCATACTCCCCACTTCATTGGACGGCGGTGGCGAACCGGTGTTTTGGGCATCTCCCTCGCCTCCCACCACGGCCACAACCTCGATAGGCTGGGTGGGTGGAAGCTCGGCGATGGACAGCACGAGACAGCTCGGTGCGCGCAGGCGCAGCAGAGCAGACATCGCACGGCGCGTTCCGGCTTGGACGATCAGTGCGAGCGGGCTGCTGCCAGGTTCGCGCTGGGCTATGAGGGTTGCGACGTGTTCGCCGATGGTGCGTGCCAGTTCCGGTTCGACCACCGGTTGGCCAGATGCATCGCGCATGCCTTGCAGGATCATGTCCTCCAATCGGGCGTCCAGCGTGATGACCGGCACCTTCTGATCGGGGGCATAGATTTGCCCGACCATCAGCGGGCCAAGATCGGCGCGCACCAGATCGACAAGCGTATTGTGATCCAGCGTGTGCAATACAGCGCCGCTGAGGCTGGTGAGGATGGGCAGCGGATGATTAAGCGGAATTCCGTCCGACAGCAGGCTGCGTAGCAGGCGAGTCAGCGCCGCGAGGCTCAGTGGTTGCGGATAGACCGTGTCGACAAGCTGCGAAGAATGTTCCTTCACGGACATCATCAGGTCGTGGACCTGATCTGGGCCAAGCAGTTGTTCCGGCTTGTTGCTGAGAAGCTGGTTGAGATGAGTGGCGATGACCGTGCCGGGGTCGACCGTGAGATAGCCCAGCGCGATTGCCTCGTCCTTCTGTGTGCGGTGAATCCACACTGCCGGGCAGCCGAAGCTGGGGTCGTGCGTCGTCTCGCCGGGCAAAATGCTGTCGGGCCGCACGTCGCCGGCGTCGATGGCAAGAACCTTGTCCGCCCGTACGGTCGAACCGCCCAGTGGTACGCCGCCCAGCACGATGCGATATTGATAAGGGGGCAGGTCGATGGCGTCGCGAATGCGGAATTGTGGCACGACGAAGCCCAAATCCTGGCACAGCTGTTTGCGGACGCCAGTGACGCGTGAGACCAGCGGGGAGCCTTGGCGCTCATCGATCAGCTGGATCAGGCCATAGCCGACCTCGATGGTGACGAGCGTACGATCGCTTACTTCTTCGATCGCGATGCGCGATGGGTCCGGCGTTTCAGCCACTTCAATGGGAGCGGCCGGCTTGTTCTGCTGTTGCCGTAGCTTCCACCACACTGCACCTGCAATTGCTGCGGCGGGCAGGAAGATCATCTGCGGCATGGCCGGGATCATGCCGATCGCTGCCAGGATCCCGGTGACGGGCAGCCAGATTTGCGGATTTGCGAACTGTCCGCCGATCTGGCCGGAAAGATCGCGGCTGTCCGAAACGCGGGTTACGATCACGGCGGCGGCGATCGAGAGCAGAAGCGCCGGGACCTGTGCCACCAAAGCGTCGCCAATGGCCAGGGAAACGTAAAGCTCCGCTGCTTTGCCGGCACTCAATCCGTGGCTGATCATGCCCAGCCCGAACCCGGCGATAATATTGAGCCCGAGGATAAGTACGGCGGCGATCGCGTCGCCTTTCACGAACTTGCTGGCACCGTCCATGGAGCCGTAGAAATCAGCCTCGGTGGAAACTTCCCGGCGGCGGGCTTTCGCTTCGTCAGCGGCTAGGAGACCGGCGGCAAGATCGGCATCGATGGCCATTTGCTTGCCGGGCAGGGCGTCCAGCGTGAAGCGGGCGGAAACTTCCGACACGCGGCCCGCGCCCTTGGTGATGACCACCATGTTGATGACCATCAGGATCATGAACACGAACAGGCCGACGGCAAAGTTTCCGCCGATCAGGAATGCGCCGAACGCCTCGATCACATGGCCCGCGGCTGCGGTCCCTTCATGTCCATGAACCAGTACCACGCGCGTCGACGCGACGTTGAGCGCAAGGCGCAGCAGCGTTGCAAACAACAGAACAGACGGGAATGATGAAAAATCCAGCGGCTTCTGCGCATTCATCGCCGCCATCAGAATGGCGACGGAAAGCGCGATGTTCAGAACGAAGAACGCGTCCAGCAGCAAGGCCGGGATCGGCATTATCATCAGCAAGATGATGGTGAGGATGCCGAGCGGAAGCACGAATGCCCCGCTTTTGGCAGGTACGAAGGCCGTCATAGGTCGTAGGCTTTCAGCTTGGAATATGCGGCCCTGATGTTGTCAGGCAGGCGGGACGGCTGGCCTTCGCCATCGCCAAATGTCTGGCGCAGGGTATCGACCATGGAAACGCGGGTGCTGGACGTGTGGCTTGCGGCGGCATCATGGAATTCGCGGGCGAGGGGCCCCAGTCGGGATTCCGCTTCAGATTGTGCAGCCGTTGGTGCAGCGAAACCCGCAATCCGGTTGAACCCGGGGGGAAAGGGCATTGCGCCCCCTTCGTCTAGCATTGCCTGCTGCATTCGCCCGCGGAAATGGTCCATCACTTCGGCAAGTGAACGGGGTGCGCCGCCTGGTCCAAAGAACACGGCACGGTTTGCTGCTGCCTGCTTGGGGAACAAAGCTGCTGCCGATTGGTCCGGGTTGGCCTGCATTGCGGCAAGGAAGCGGGTTGCCCCGTCGCTGCCCATGAAGTGCGCCAGATAGAGTTCCGAAAAGTCCGGCTCGCGGCCTAGGGATTGCCGCAGCGCCATTTGATTGTCGCGGGCTAATTCTGCCGCCATCAGCGAGGAGGCATCTGGATCATAACGCAGCGCCATGATCTGCGACCGCATTGCCGGATCGGCGTGACCGTTGCTGATCGCCGCGCCCGCCCAATCAAGGCCGTGGTTGGCGCCGTGACGGTTTACGGTTTCCAGCCACGTGCTGCCGATGAATTGGTAGAGTCCCGCGGCGCTGGATGTGCCAGCTCGCGCACCGGGATTAAGGTTGGATTCCAGTTTTGCCTGAGCCAGCAGGTAATCGAAATTGATCCCCGTTGCCTGTGCGGCACGGGCGATCGACAGGCGCACGTCCTGTGTTCCGATCCCTTGTCCAATTGCCTGGGCTTCGCTCAACTTTTCCTCCGGCCATTGGGGCCTGAGGTATGTTAAGCAACTAGCGTGCCAGTTTTGGCATTACGCTCTGGGAGCGGCAGTATGACGAGCATATCCTGCCTTCGCGGGGTTGGGCTTGTAGAGGTTGGGACCGCCCGTCAACGCGGCAAGGCGGTTCGCCACATTTGAAGCTACAAGGTTGCGAATCTGCCGGTTTACCTCGTTCATCCGCTTCGCCGCTTCGATCAGCGACAGGCATTCATCGTCGAGATTATCGTTGGAAGCCGCGCTCAAATGACCGCACAGATCAGACTTGTTTTGCGCAGATCCCATGATTGCATCGATGTCCATTCCGGCAAGAGCTTGCCGCTCTTCCTCCATGGTGGCAATCATTTGCCGGAGCATGTCCTTGAGATCGGTGCGGCTGGTCACGATGTAGTCCTCAAGGTCAATTTCGCGG
>JAZQRJ010000061.1:0-18272 GCA_045629505.1 Novosphingobium sp. | reverse complement strand
GCAGCTGCCGATACCGTACGGCTGGTTTGCCGTTGCGCTTTCGGGCGAGATTCAGAACGGCCAGGTTAAAACGATGAAGTATTTCGGTACTGAATTCGTCGTGTGGCGTGGCGGTGATGGGTCGATCAATGCGGTCGATCCGTTCTGTCCGCACCTTGGCGCACACCTTGGCGTCAACAGCACGGTTGTCGGCAACGATCTGCGCTGCCCCTATCACCATTGGAGCTTCAATGGCGAAGGCGGTGTCACGAAAATCCCGTACACGGATGTCATTGCTCCTTCGATGAAGCGTTCGTGCCTGCCGACCTGGCCGATCGAGGAAGTCGATGGCGTGGTTTATGTCTGGTACCACCCGTTGAAGGCCGCGCCGAAGTGGGAGGTCGCCCACATCCCCGAATGCCCGGACAACGGCCAGTGGGTTCTGGCGCTCACGCGGGAGTGGATCGTCAACATTCACTGCCGCGAGATCCCTGAAAACGGGCAGGACTACGCGCACTTTGGCGCGGTGCACGGCGTGCCGTTCGCCCCCAAGGGCGAGATGAAGGTGGAGGGCCACATCCGCCACAACCGGGTGGAGGCGGAAATGAAGACGCCGCGCGGGCTGATGGTGGGCCGGATCGAGACGACCGCGACCGGGCCGTGCCAGTCGGTTGTCGAATACAAGGACGTGACCCACGTGGTGCAAGCCCAGCAGGTGACGCCGATCGATTCATCGACCACGCATATCCGCTGGCAGATGTATCACGTGCCGGGCCTGTCCGAAGGCCAGCTGCGCGTGACGCAGGCGCGCATACGTGACCTTCTGAGCCAGGTGGAGCAGGATATTCCGATCTGGAACAACAAGATCAGCATGGAACGCCCGATCCTGGTCAAGGGTGATGGCCCGATCCTGGCCTATCGCCGCAACTATGACCAATACTTCGATTTCCAGCCCGATCCGACCCCGGAAACCGTCGCAGCTTGAAGTTGCAAAGTCAGCGCGGGCTTGGCCAGTCGATGTAGGCCAGGTCCGCGTCTAACGGCGAGAAATTGGGCGCCCGCCGTTCCGAAAGGCTCTTGAGACCTTCCTTGAAATCGGGCCGCAGCACGGAATCATCGGCAAGATCGACAGCGCGGTTATAGCTCTCGACCACATTGTCCATCATGTCTGCGTAGAGCTGCGACTTCATCATGCGGATGGACCATGGCGAGCTGGTGGATATTAGTTTCAAGGCGTATTCACGCGCTTCTTCCAGCAATCTGTCAGCCGGGACCACCTTACTGGCAAGGCCCATGGCGCACGCTTCTTCCGCACCAACCATGCGGGCGGAAAACAGAAGATCGGCGGCGCGAGCTGCCCCGACAAGGCGCGGTAGCATCCAGCTTATTCCCATTTCCGCGACCAACCCCAGTTTGGCGAAGAACGTGGAGAATCTGGCATTCTCGGAAAGGATTCGAATGTCAGTGAACAGCGCAACCTGCATGCCGATGCCAACGCTTGCGCCATTGATCGCACCGATGATCGGCTTGCCGATTTGAAGCGGAAAGTAATAGGGGCGGTTTGATGACGGGCGAACGTCTCCGCTGCCCGCGACTTCTTCCAGCTTGGCCCCATCGCCACCCGTGCAGAAGGACTTGCCCGCGCCGGTGACGATGATCGCACGTACTTCTGGTGATATTGCCGCCTGCTCAAGAAATCCGAAATAACGCGCCGAAACGTCCGGATTCCATGCATTGCCACGTTCAGGGCGATTGAGTGTGATTGTCATGATGCCATCGCTGATTTCGGCGATGACGGACGTTTCTGACGGTGAACTTGCCATCTTGCGATTTCCTCCCCCTTTTTGGCGGCGCCTTGCCATGAACCCGCGCAAATTTGTGCGTCGGGCATGGCTCAATCACGTAGCCGAGGCAAGCCGACCTCTACACCAGCTAACCAAAAAGCCCGGACAGTGAGCCCGGGCTATTCAGTGAAACAGATACGGTTGTGGATCAGAATTCGACTGTCAGGTCGATGCCATATCGGCGAGGTTCAATGAACGTCGCGGATGCAAGGCCGGACTGGTTGAAGGGGAACGACATCGACTTATTGTTGAAGATATTCTTGCCCCAGATCGCGAACGTGCTCTGGAATGCGCCCATGTCAATATTTTGGATGGCGGCACGGGCGTTGACCAACCAGTAGCCCGGAACCTCATCGGTATAGATCGGAATGATATTGCGAATATTCGCATTCCCGTGGGCTTTCATAGTCGATTGGTAGTTGCCTTGGACGCGAGCCGTTAAGAATGCATCGCCCCAAATCGGTTGTGACGTGTACTGGGCATAGGCGCTTCCGGTCCACTTCGGACGCACGGTCGGCAAATAGGCGCTGCTGGGTGAGTTTGCCGGAAGATTTTGCGCAGCGAACAACAGTGATGGCACGTTTGCGAACTTCGTGTCGGTGTAGGACACGCTGCCGCCCAGAATTACAGCTTCGACCGGCGCGGCGGTAACTTCGAGTTCAAAGCCCTTGGCGGTTATATCGCCCTGCGGATAGACGAATGTGCCCAACGCGTTCCTGACCCTGGCGTCGGGAATGAGTTGCTGGAATTCCGGCAGGGTGCCGAGTGTATTGCCGCCTTGTGCAGTCTGATAGTCATTGTACTTGGCCCAGAACAAGGCGAGGTTGGTGCGCAGGCGACGATTCAAAAGATCGGCTTTGATGCCGCCTTCAGCAGACTTTGTCGTTTCCGCATCGAATTCAATCGGGCCGACCTTGCCGCCCGACACATAGGCCGTTGACCACTTGGCATAGAGCATGATGTAGTCTGTCGGACGGAAGTTGACGCCGATCAGATAATTGAACCGATCATCCTTGTAATCGAAGCTGTTGGTCACCAGCGGGCAGGCTTTGAGGGCTGCCGAAGTTGTGATGTTGGGCGGGCAAGTTGCGGTTGTGAGCGAAGTCAACTCTGCCAGCTTTTTATCGTGGGTGAAGCGACCCCCGAGAATGACGTCAAGCTGCGGCGTCAGGTGCAGTTCCGCTTGGGCATATGCGGCCATCGATTCCGCCTTGTTGTAAGGACTGCCGGGCAGGTACGGAATAATATTACCAGGTTCCAGCGTGGTGAAAGCGACGGTGTTCTGCATGCCGTGCTCGTTCCCCCAGTCCTTGCCTTTGAAGTAGAGGGCGCCGACGGTGGCCGTCAGGGAATTGGCACTATAATTCACCTGAAGCTCATTGCTCCACTGCCGTGAACGCGATTCCGGCCCGGAGGCCAAGGTCGCATAACTCCGGCCGACTTGCTGGTTTGCCAGGAACTGCCTCGTGCCTTCGGGAAGCGCGGAGGTGGACGGGTTCACGCTGAGGAAAGCGAAGTACAAAGGAGCTGCGGAAGCCGGGATGACAAGGGTATCCGCGCCGGAAAGCGAAGCCGTAGCGTGCACCGCGGATGTACGGTACGCCGCGATGTTCCGGATCTCGATCTTGTCATTGACCTGGTACGACAACGTGAGGTTATGCCCTTCCTGGAACAGGTCGGAAATGGTGTTGTAGGAGTTCCAGACCTCCCTGGGGCGCTTCCCGTTGCTGGCCAGCGGCATACCGTTCCGGACCGCGTTGTCGTAGATTTCGTTTACGAATGCACCGAGCTGAGCGCCAAGGCCAAAGCGGAAATCATAACCGATCAGACCGACCGCGCCGGGCGTTTCGATCGAGTCGTTTCTGTCAAATTTGTAGACCGCTTCGAAGTCGCCGCTTTCGAATTTCACTGCCGCGAAGATCGAATCCGAATCCTTGCCACCAAGCCGCCGGGAGGACGTAACGAATTCTGGGCGGTTGAGAGAATTGGTGGCGCGATCGAACGTCTGGATTAATCCGTTGCGCACATGGCCGCCATATTTGTTCTTAACGTAAGTGAAATAGGCGCTCAGCGGGCCAAGTTCAGGCGTTTGTGCGGTAAGTTCGTAGCGATAGCCATCGTAGTTGGCGACTGATCCGGTAACTCTGATTTGACCTTCGCCGGTTGGATCAATCGTCGAAATGCTGACCGCACCAGCTGTGGCGTTGCGGCCGAACAGCGTGCCTTGCGGACCACGCAGCATTTCGATCCGTTCCACGTTGGGAAGATCGAAAATCGCGCCGCGCGGCGAGGACAGGTACACGCCGTCGAGATACATCGACACCTGTTTGTCCGAACCGGGAACCACGCCGTAGCTGACGGCACCGCGAATGGTGAATGAGGGGATTGAAGAACTGCCGATCGCGGGGCGAACGGTGACCCCCGGCGCGATGGCGCTCAGATCGACCACGTTGGTGATGCGGTTGGCCGCAAGAGCATCCCCTGTCACGGCGGTAACGGCGATCGGCACGTCCTGAAGGCTCTGTTCGCGTTTTTGCGCAGTAACGATGATGTCCCCCAGGCCGGTGAACCCATCTGAATCCTGCGCCAGTACCGGAGTTACCCAACCCGCGACGGCGGCTGCGATAGTAGTTCCCGTAAGCAGGCGCCAGCGCCCCACACCCGTTTTGGCCATGCATTCATCTCCCATTTGGGGCATTTTTATGCCCTTTCGTAGAGGCTAAACGATGTGGTGCAAAAGAACAGGTTTCCGCTGAGCTAAATGGTTACTTAATCTTCATTTCAGTAAATTCGTGACAGTATTGCAACACATGATAAGGCTGTATTTATTCAGTACTAAATTAATTAGTCTTTGCGATCTCACTCGCTTGTTCGCGCAGAAGATCCTTGCGGATCTTGCCGGATGGTACACGAGGCATGTCATCCACCAATACGATATGTTCGGGGAACTTCTGCCTGGCGAGGCCCGCTTGGGTGAGAAACCGCTGGATTTCTGGCAGATCAATTGTCTGGCCTTCGCGCGGGATTATGAAGGCGCAGCCCTTTTCGCCTGTCACCGGGCTGGGCATCGCCACGATTGCCACTTCGGCGATTGCGGGGTGACTGAATAGCACGTCTTCCACTTCCTTCGGGCTGATATTCTCGCCCGAGCGGATGATGATATCCTTCTTGCGACCTGTAATGACGAGATGATCCTTGCCCACCTGACGGCCCAGGTCCCCCATCCGGAAGAACCCGTCGGGCAGAAAGCTGGATTCATTGTCAGCCTGGTGAACGTAGCCGGCGAACAGGCCGGGGCCGCGCATGAGTATTTCGCCTTCTTCGCCGGGTTGAACAGGCTCGTCGGTGGAGGCATCTACAAGACGCATTTCTACCGGATAGACGATCTTGCCATCGGTCTCGGCACCGAACTGTGCTTCCGACCTGTCCTTGATGCCCAGCGTGGCCGTTAGCATTTCGGTGGAACCATAGGCGCGGAAGAACAGCGCATTCGGCAGCGTTCGGTTGGCGCGCATGATCAGATCGGGTGAAACCGTCGTCCCACCGCAGAAGAACAGGCGCAGGCTGGCCAGCCGTTCTGGCGTGCTTTCCGCTATGTCCAGCATCTGCTGCAGGAACGGGGTCGCACCTCCGGTAACGGTGCATCCGTTATTTTCGATGCATTCGATACCCTCTGCGGGAGACCAAACATCCATTAACACGCTGACATTGCCAGCGATCCAAGGCATGTCGAAAGCCCAGATTGCGCCGGTGATGTGAGTTACGGGGCTGGGCATGAACACCACGTCGGCCTCGGTAATCGGATAGCTGTGCGCCATGGCTCGCACGCGGTGGCCGTATGAAAGGTGTGTGTGCAGCACGCCCTTGGGTCTGCCGGTAGTGCCGGAGGTGTACATGGCGATCACTACTGCCGCGGGATCGACGGAGGGCAGGGCGGCTTCGTCCACCGGCTCCCCGGAAATGACGTGCTCCCAGGTTAAAGCGCCGCTGTCGCGAACCACCACAATGTCTGCCAGCTTCGGCAGCTTTGTGCGCAGACCTTCGACCATCGCAACATGATCGCATTTGCGGAAAGTGCCGGGCACGAAGATCAACTTCGATCCGCAATCGCCCAGGATGTATTCCAGTTCCGCCTCCCGATAGATTGGCGGGATCGGGTTGATGACAAGGCCGATCATCCGCGCGGCCAGCGCGATCACGGGCGTTTCAGTCCAGTTGGGCAACTGGAAGGAAATGACGTCTCCCGGCTTTAAGCCTCGCGACAGGAAGAAGCCTGCAAGGCGCAGTGCCTGATCCCACAATTCACCGCGAGTTACCCGCCGGTCGCCCTCAATCTGATAGAGCCGGTTGGGGTCTTCAGCCATCCGCGCGCGGGCCTGATCGACCAGCGTTTCAGCCTGCCAGTGACCTTCTGCGAACCAGCGTTGTGCCAGGTCTTCGCACCAGCGCACCTGAAAGCCGCTGGGGTCGGTCTTCATGATCCATTCCATGCCGTTCTCTCCGTGACTGGTGGCGGCTTATCGGGAGCGCGGTAGTTCCAGCACCCGGTCTGCCGTTATCTCTCGCTGAATTTCATTCGTGCCGCCTGCGATTGAGAATACCCAGCTCCACAGATAGTCATGGGTCCACGGGTAGGAGGAACGGTCTCCGTCAAACTCCATGAATTCCCAGCCCAGCATATCGCCAACCAGTTGGGTCAAGGCCTTGTGCGTGGAGGTGACCATCAGCTTCATCATGGACCCCTTGGGGCCGGGCATCCCGGTTCGGTCTGTTTCGGCAATGTCGGCCAAAGTCATGGCGCGGATCGCCATGGTATCGGCCTTGATCGAGGCAAGCCGGCGAGCAATTTCCTGATCTTCAATCGCCAACTGGCCATCGGCAAGCCGCGCGGTTCCGGCAAGCTCGATCGCTTGGCTGACTTTCTCGAACAGTTCGAGCTGGTCCGCGATAAAGCCAAGCCCGCGTTCGAATGACAGTGTGGCCATTGCGGTGGACCAACCAGCGTTCACTTCCCCCACCACGTTGGAGAGGGGGATGCGTACCTCATCAAAGAACACCATGTTGACGTGATCGTCCATCAGCATGGTACGGATCGGCTTGATCTCGATCCCCGGCGATTTCATGTCACAAATTAGCCAAGTGAGGCCCTTGTGTCGTTGTGAATCCGGATCGGTGCGGATCAGCAATTCCATGTAGTCCGCATGGGCTGCATCGGTGGTCCACATCTTAGCCCCGTTCACCACGATGTGATCGCCTTCGATGGCGCCGCGCGTGCGCAAGGATGCAAGGTCGGAGCCTGCGTTGGGTTCGGAAAACCCCTGACACCACAAGGCTTCGCCAGAGAGGATGCGGGGCAGATGGAACGACTTCTGCTCCTCCGTTCCCCGCGCCATGATAGTGGGGCCGCCGTGCATCATCGCCACGTAGGTTGTGCTGACGTGCATGGCCGGTGCGTGAGCGCGGGACAGTTCCTCATACCAGATGACCTGCTGCAGGCCGGAGAGGCCAAGGCCGCCATATTCCTTAGGCCAGGCCACGCCAGCCCAGCCATGATCGTAAAGCTTGCGCTGCCATTCCCGGTCAAACTTGGCGGCTTCGTGGCCGCCTGCTGGGCGGGGCTGCTTAGGTACGTTGGCTTGCAGCCATTCGCGCGCACGGGCGCGGAATTCGAGGTCGGCGTCCGAATACTTGAGGTCCATGTCAGTCCTCCAGCTGCGCGTGAAGCAACCCGGCGAGCAACTGGTTGCGTAATCCGAATAGCCGGGAGAGCAGCGCGGCATGTTTCATCAGGAGATGGGCGTCATGCTCGTCCGTCACCCCGATCCCGCCGTGAAGCTGGATATTGCTGTCCGTGCAGCGCAGCGCGGCTTCATTGGCTAAGTGTTTGGCCGCATCAAGATGTGCAGTGGCATCCGCTCGCCCCTCCTTCATGGCAGTGGCTGCGTACCAAAGCTGCGCGCGCGCGGCCTCGATGGAGACTGCCATGTCTGCGCAAGTGTGCCGCACCGCCTGATAGGAGCCGATCGCCCGGCCAAAGGTTTCGCGGACCTTGGCATATTCCACGATCAGAGCGAGTGCTGCTTCAGCAAGGCCAACAAGCATCGCGGCGGTGCCCACTTGCCCAAGCCGCCAAAGGTGAGGGCCATCGGTTGTGGCTACAGGCGCAGGCAAATCTGCTAGCACACCCAGCGAATTCGCCGGATCGAGCGCGGGGCGTGGGTCAACGTGCGCTGCACTCAGATCATGCAGGCTTGCGCCTTCGGGGGAGACAAGCAGGCCATAGTTAGCATCAGCTGCGCCGATGACCCGATGCTGTATTCCATCTGCTGCCAGCAGGGCGACGCCGACCACGCCGGAAGTCAGCGGTTCGCGGATATCGTCGCCTGCCAGGTTGGCCGCCAGTGCTTGTGCCAGAATGTCTATCGGTCCGCACTGTCGCCCGATTTCGCGAAAGAACAGTGCATGTTCCACCGCGCTTAACCCACTGCCGCCGCGAACTTCGGGAAGGGCGAGCGAAAACCAGCCCATCTTTGCCAGATTGGCACGAACATCTTGGGTCAGATCGCAATTTCCCGGCCGATGGAGCCGTTCGATGGGCAGCGCATCGGCAATGAACTCCGCCGCCGCGTTCGCGATTTCCAGTTCCTCACCCTCAGGTGCAAGATACATTGGGTTAGTGTCCTTCAGGCATCGCGCAGGCTGTGCGGGGCACAGCGCAGCGCGCGGTCATCCTTTCCGCCATTCCCTACGCAAGAGGCGATAGAATGCAACACCTGTGTAGCATTACTTTTCGGATGCTAAGGCGGTCAGCCCGCCAATGGCGTTTCGGGAACGCCCGAAAAGCCGACATCGACTGCATAGACTGGACCGTTTGGCGCCGTTCCTTTTTTGAATTGCGGCAGATCAAGCTGACAAGACGTTATATAGAGAGTGCGCAGGTCAGGCCCTCCGAAGGCCGGCTTTGTTGGGTTGAGGAAGGGCAGTTCAACAATGCGATCCAGTGTGCCGTCCGGCAGATAGCGCCGCAACCTGCCTGCCGCGACATTGGCGAGCCAGTACCCCCCTTCGGCATCGACGGTGGCCCCGTCCACGAAGCCCTCGCCATCCACAAGCTGAAGGAACGGGCGGCCGTTGGACAGGCCGCCGGTAGCAGGATCAAGGTCGTAGACGTCCACCCGGCGCAGCGGCGAGTCTGAAAGATAGGCGCGAGTGCCGTCCGGGCTGAAGGCAAGGCCGTTGGCGACAGAAATGCCTTCGATAACCGGGGTCAGGGTGTCTCCATCCAGCCTGTACCAGCCAGCTTTCTGCGACGTGCGATCATGCCCGAAATCATGGTCATACGCGCCGATCCAGAACCGACCCTGGCGGTCGCAATGACATTCGTGCAGCTTCACCTGTGGCGGCAGGGGTGATTTCACCCGAAGCGAAAGGTTGCCGCTAGCCACGTCGAAATCATAAAGCCCATCGGCTAGCGCAACCAGCAGATTGCCGTCGCGCTTGTGGACGAAGCCACCAACGCGGTCCGGCATGTCCCACTTGCGATGTTCGCCAGTTGATGGTGACCAGCGGTGGATTTCCGGCGGGTTCTCGCAGTTCACCCACCATAGGGCTTGTTCGTCGACGGACCAGATCGGCGTTTCGCCCAAGTGGTTATTGGCATCGAACGCGACAGTGACTTCGTTCATTCAGACAATCCCTCCAGTATTTTCGTGATGTAGGCCGCTGCACGTGCCAAGCCAGCGTCGTGCCCCTCGCGCTCAAGGCGGGGGCCGATGATTTCAAGATCGTAAAACCCGGTAAAACCAGTGGAAGCGATCCTGCCGATCAGGTCCGGCAGCGGTATTACCCCGTCGCCGGGTACGGCGCGGCAGGGCAGGGCGCGGTCTTCATATACATAATCGCTCACCTGAATGACCGATAGCAGCGGTCCGGCCTCGTCGATTGTTTCCGCGAGATCGGCGTCGGTCCAGCACGCGAACAAATCCGGGATAACGCCGATCCCTGCCATGCCCGCGACCCGGGCGGTGCCTGCAAGGCGATGGACGAGCGAAATGCCGGCATAAAGATGCGAGGTTGGCACAATGGCGAGGCCAACACCGGCAGAGCGCGCAGTTTCCACGCAGGGTTGGATCGTTTCCGCAAATCGCAATGCGGCTTCCCGCCACCCAAGCTCACCGCGCCCGCCCGTGGTCAGCAGCACATGACCTGCGCCGATCGCCGCAGCCAGCTCGATAGATCGGTTGAGCTTGGCCTGTTCAGCCGCAATGTCTGGCGCGGTGCAGGCGGCAAAGGCACGATGCGTAACAAGCGCGACTACGATCCCCGCATCGTGCAGCGCCATGCCGCTGTTGGCGATTCCACCTTCTTCTACTTCCGACACGACAGGGCTGATTGCACGAGCCCCCAGCCGGGCCACGCGCTCCACGTGCGTGGCGAAATCCGCGGGCGGCAAGCACAGCGTATTGATCGAAATCGCCGGGTGCATCGTCCTCTCCTGCGGGCTTTTTTGCCCGCCTTGCCGCATTGGCTGCCCGCTTGCCATGCTTGCTGTCAAGCCGCGAGCAATCGGATTTGCGCCGGTGAAGCATTGGTGTCAGAATGCTTCTGAAGAATAGCATAACTCTCGGGATGCCCAGTATTATGGCCAGCGTAACCACCGGCTTCGATGTCGAACCCCTTGCCGCATACCTGCCTTTCGGCGTGACAGTCTCGGGCCTGACGATGGACATGCTGGGTAATGAACGCGTGCGCACCCGGCTGCATGAATTGTGGATCGAAAAGGGGGTGATTGTTTTTCGTGGCTGCCAGTCTTCTCCGGAGATGCAGATTGCGCTCAGCGCATGTTTCGGAAAGCCGCAGGAGCATCCTTTTCCGGAAACACGCCTGAAGGGGCAGACTTCCCTCGCGCGCATCAAATACTACCGCGACGATGGCACGATCTGCGATGTGGACGGCCAGCTGCGCGGTGGCTGGCTGCCTTGGCATAGCGATCTCGTCTATAATCCGACTATCAATCACGGTGGCATTCTGCGCCCTACCGTGCTGCCGAAGAAGCACGGTGAAACCGGGTTTATCTGCAAGATTGCTGCGTATGACAGGTTGCCGCAAGCGCTGCGGGATCGGATCGAAGGCCTTCACGTCGTCTATGAAATCCGCATTGATCTGACGAGCTTTTGCTTCAACCGGACGGAAAACACGCGTCTTATCCAGATGTCCAAATCCGGGGAGCCGATTGAGAGGCGACGATTCACTTATCCGCGTGTGATCCATCCGATGGTTTACACTCAGGAGCAGACGGGACGAAAGGTTCTCAACGTTTCGCCAACATTCGCGCTTGGGATCTACGAAGACGCTACCGTTGAGGGCAACGCGCTGCTGCAGGAAATCTGCAACCACTGCATGGATGAGCAATTCGCCTATTTCCACGAATGGCAAATGGACGACATGGTGCTGTGGGATAATTGGCGAATTCTCCACTCTGCCAAGGGTGTTGAGCCCGACGACGTGCGGGAAATGGCGCGAACCACGATCCATGGCGATTATGCGCTCGGTCGTGCGCTCGGGTTGGAAGGGCCGGTTGCCGCTATCGATATTTGATGGTGCTGGCCGCAGGCGGCAAATTTCAAGAAAAATGCCCAGTACAGGGGCATGAGGGGTAGGGATGGGTGTTGCCGTAACGGGTGAGGCGAGCGCCGCGCAGGAATGGCGAAAGAACTGGACTGTCGTGTTGGCGGCGGGCCTTGGTTTCGCACTGGCATCAGTGACGGTCTATTCGCTCGGTCCCTTCATCGCACCGCTGGAGCAGGAGTTCGGCTGGACCCGCGCGCAGATTACATCCGGCATGACGCTCTATTCCACGCTGGGCATCCTGCTTTCGCCACTGGTCGGCGTTGCCATCGATAAGATTGGCCCACGTCGCATCGCAATTGGCGGCATTCTGGCTTACTGGGCTGCATTCTCCGCATTGTCGCTTGCCACATCATCGCTGTGGCTATGGCTGGGGCTGTGGTTGGTGCTGGCAATCGCCAGCGCTCCAATGAAGCCGACGACCTGGACTGCGAGTGTTTCCAGCGTGTTCGACAAAGGCCGGGGGCTAGCCATTTCCGGCATGCTGTGCGGTGCGGCGCTGGGTTCTTCCATTACTCCCATTTACGCGACATGGCTCATCGATACGCACGGTTGGCGCGTGGCCTACATGGCGTTGATGACCAGCTGGGTGGCCGTGGTGGGGCCAATCGTGTTCTTCTTCTTCACCAGTGAGCTTGATCGCAACCGGCTGGGCCGCCGGGCGGGCGGTGAACACGCAAAGCAGGAGGAGGCCGCCGCATTGCCCGGCCTCGGCTGGCGTGAGGGCATACTCTCCTGGAAATTTGCGCGACTGGCTGGTGCGGCCCTGATCACGACGCTCGTCATCATTTCCTTCGTGTCCAACCTCGTGCCGATCTTTTCCGCGTCGGGCATATCGCGCGGGCAGTCTGCCGGGATTGCTGGGCTGATTGGCGTATCGACCATCGTAGGGCGGCTGATTGGCGGCTATCTTCTGGATCGCATCAACGGCGGCATTGTCGGTGGGTTCAGCCTTTTCGTTCCCATCGTCTCCGCAGCGCCGGTGCTGGCCTATCCCGGTTCGGCAAGCGCGGCGACGGCCGCCGTGCTGATCCTTGGCTTTGCCCTTGGCGTGGAGCTTGATTGCGTCGCGTACCTTACTACACGGCACTTCGGCTTGCGCAGCTTCGGCACAATATTCGGCATGATCTCAGGGTTGCTGGCATTTGCTTCAGGCATAGGGCCGTTCCTGGTCAGCTATTCCTATGATCTGACGGGTGGATACAAACTGGCACTGCAAGCCTATATCCCGCTCAGCTTCATGGCATCAGCCCTGTTCTTCAGCCTTGGCCGCTATCCGACATTTGGGCAGAGGCCCGAGACGGAGGCCACGATACCCCAACCAGCCTGACGATGGCTTAGGCTGCTGGTTCTGCCGATTTTGGAAGTGCGATCTTGCGTGTACGCGCTGTCTTCAGCACGCCTTCCCCAAAGTGGCCGCGAATGAATAGCTCTACTCGTTGTTCAAGATCCTCAGGGGTCGGCATGCCGGTCCGCCATTCGGTATAGGCCATCAGCGGGCCGCTGCCGTTTACCAGATCCGAGAACAGGTGCGCTGAACGGGCATGATCGCCGTCCGGAATGGCTCCAGCCGCACCAAGCGAGTCGAACACACTTTTGATGTTCTGCTGAAACTTGCCGTAAATGGAGTTTGCGGCTTGCTTCATGAATTCCGGAAAACGCTGACCTTCGGCGATCATCAGCCGCATCAATCCGATTGCCTGAGGCCGGTAAGTGACGTCGATGGTATATTGAGCCGCACGGAACAGCGCATCGAACAGCGTATCACCGTCTTCAATGTGCGGGGTTTCCAAAGCGCCCGCTGAATCACGGGCGTAAATCACCTCGCGAAACAGAGCCTCCTTGTCACCGAAGTGCTGATAGAGTGTGCGCGTGGCAACGCCTGCTCCGCGAGCGATATCGATCAGCGACGTTCCGGCGTACCCGTTCTGGATGAACAGGTCCGTCGCGACTGTCATGACCCGCGCCTTGCGCCGTGCAAGCTCCGATGCGGTCGGGCGTCCTGCCTGGCCTTTCGGGCGCGATTTTCGTTGGGTGGGGGCCATTGCGTATCCGAAGTGCGAGGTATGCTATCTAGCGATGTCAGCATGCCACTGTCAAAAATTGTATCACACCTTTTCTGACCGCATTTGCAAGCGCTCACCCCGGATTATTGCCTCATCGGCCGGGCGGTTTCCGGAAGCAGTTTCAAGTCCACCATGTGACCAAGCTGCTGCACAAGAGAAGTGAGGCTGTCTTCGCAATTGGTAAAGGCGGCTTTGCGTAGCTTTATCGTGCTCACAAGCATCGGCGTTTCCTTGGCGGCTATGCGGCGGCCGGTCAGCAGATCGAGATAGTGGTGGGATTGGCCAAGCAGGTCATTCAGATTATTCAGCCGCAGGTTTTCGCGCGCGGCAATCTCCCGCCATGCGTGTTGGGCTTGCGTGCTCGCGAACAAAGCGGCGAACGATTCCGGTGCAGTTCCTTTTCCTTCAAGCCCCAACGATGCGGCGAGGGCAGGCCATGCGTGGCGGAGCACAAACACGTCGCCGTTGGTGATGTTGAATGTTTCTCCCGCTGCCTCTGGAGAGAGTGCTGCCCATGAAAGTGCTTCCGCCAGCAGATCGGCATCGACCATTTCCCAAAGCGCTTCGCTTTCGCCGGGCAGGGCAAAAGCAAGTCCAAGCTCCCTGCACAGCGCAGCATAGGCGCCGATCGCGGCCACCGGGTTCATCGCTGCACCCGGGGCTTTGCCCAGCAGGATTTGTGGTCGCCAGATCGTGAACGTGAAACCATGACGGGCGGCCAGTTCCCGCGTTGCGTCCTCGTGCAGCCAGTAGAAATTCTCGTGATCATCACGCGGCAGGCTTTCGCGCAGTGGCACGGTTACAGGGTGAACATGCGCGCCATAAGCCTTTCCGCCCTGCATCACGCTGACATGTTGCAACGATCCTGTCGCCGCCAGCGGAGTAAGCAGGTTGCGCAGCATCCGGCCATTCTCCGCGATCAAGTTGCTGTCCCGCCATCCGCTGACAAGCCCGGGCGCCTCGGAGACGGCCGCGTAAACCACATGAGTAATGGGCGGCAGTGCTTTCACAAGAAGGGCGCAAGCCTCCCTATCGCGCAGATCGGCGCTGACGTGGCGGAAGTCCGTGCCGGATGTAACGCACGGCTCGCGGCGGGACAGGGCGGTCACTCCCCAGCCGGGGAGACGGGCGAACCGTTCTACGGCAGCTAGCCCGATGACCCCGCTGGCGCCTGCCACAAGCACATGTTGGGTCATCCTGATCGCTCTCCTCTGTTCATTGCGCACGCTGAAAATGCGTAGTGGCGGCGGCTTGGCAACGTGGCTATGTCTTCACGTCAAAGCCATAAGGGGGAGAGCATATGAGGCGGTTTGAAGGCAAGGTCGCAATTGTAACGGGCGGATCAAGCGGCATTGGTCAGGCGACGGTCGCGCGGCTTGCGTCCGAAGGTGCCAAGGTAATGATTGCTGACGTCAATGAGCCAGAGCAGCCGCCCGCCGGCACGCTTTTCCAGCGGACTGATGTGTCCTCTCAGGCAGATGTCGATGCCCTCGTTGCTCGAACGGTGAAAGAGTGGGGTCGGCTTGATGTCATGGTCAGCAATGCAGGCATCGGAGCTATGGCGATCACCGAAGATTCGGACCCCGCAGTTTGGGAACGGGTTTTCGCGATCAATTCGACGGGGGTATATCTCTCTGCCCGCGCGGCGATCCCGCACCTGAAGCAGACGCGCGGTTCCATCGTGAACACGGCATCGATTTCCGGCCTTGCGGGCGATTTCTACATGGCGGCATACAATGCCTCTAAAGGTGCGGTGGTGAACTTCACCCGCTCGCTGGCCGTGGAGATGGGCGAGCATGGTGTCCGCGTTAACGCGGTGTGTCCCGGCTTGGTCGAAACTCCACTGGCAGAGGCCGGAATTGCCGACCCGGTGGACCGCGAATACTGGAGCAGCCTAATCCCGCTGGGCCGTCCTGCACGCCCGGACGACATTGCTTCTGCAATCGCGTTTCTTGCTTCCGACGACGCATCCTATGTGACCGGCGTCAACTTCGCTGTCGATGGCGGCATCACCGCGCACACCGGGCAGCCAAACTTCATATCACGCGCGAAACTGCGCGCCAGCAGGCAGAGCGGATAATTCCGACAGCCCTAACTGATAACAAATAAGGGGCAGGGTTATGGTGGCGAACACACTCCGCAAGGTGCTGATTACGGGCGCGGCGGGCGGCATGGGCCGTGCGTGCGCACACTTGTTTGGCGGCACGCACGAGCTTGTGTTGACGGATGTGCGGCATGACAAGCTTGATCCGTTTGCGCAGGAGCTGCGCGATGCGGGATGCATGGTAACCGCACTCGCTGGTGACATGTTGAGCGAGGATCATCTGAATGAGCTTGCCGCCCAGCTTACGGGCAGTCGGCCTTTCTCGGTGGTTCATACGGCTGGGCTATCACCCGCACTCGCCGATTGGCTGACGATCATGAAGGTGAATCTCGTCGCATCGGAAATGCTTATGAACGCGCTGGACCCGGTCTTGGCGGCAGGCTCTGTCGTGGTGCCGATTGCCTCGCTGGCTGGCCACTTGATGCCTCAAAACCCAGATATCGACGCGCTGCTGGTCGATCCGCTGAATGAGGGCTTCGTGCAGGGGATCGGCGCCGTGATCGAGGGCATGGTAGGCGCGCAAACCTCCATGATGGGCGGGATAAGCTATTCGCTCAGCAAGCGGGGCGTTCTTTTGCAAACTGTACGCAAGGCGAATGCGTGGGGCCCGCGCGGGGTGCGTGTTGTCAGCATATCGCCGGGTGTGATCCAGACACCGATGGGGCTGCTGGAGAACGAAAAGACGCCGGGTGCCATCGATACGATGCATGCCGCGCCACTGGGTCGGATCGGCACCGCGATGGATATAGCCATGACGGCGCGATTCCTGTGCAGCGACGAGGCGGGCTATATCACCGGCAGCGATGTGCGTGTGGATGGCGGAGCTACTGCTGCTCTGACCATGCCTTCGCTGGCAGACTGACGGGGCAGATAAACCGCGGTGCAGCATCCTCGATCACGCGGCGCCGCTGATCTGGTGACGCGTGAGTAGAAGCGCGTGACCAATGCGCAGCGGCATGCGCGCCATACCGCGTCCAGAAGGCGGCGCCGTGCACCACGTCATAGCCTGCGCATGTTGCGATGTTCGCGCCGAGAAGGTCGGCTGCGGTCTCTATTCGACGGAGTTCCTTCGCGCTGCCCTGCCTCGCATGACCCAGGGCCAGATGGGCCAATTCATGGCCAACGATCAGGGCAAGCTCGTCATCATTGTCGGTGAAGGCGATCATGCCCGTGGTAATGGCGAGGACATGATCGTCGC
This sequence comes from Novosphingobium sp., assembly GCA_045629505.1. Classification (GTDB taxonomy): domain Bacteria; phylum Pseudomonadota; class Alphaproteobacteria; order Sphingomonadales; family Sphingomonadaceae; genus Novosphingobium. The sequence continues at coordinate 1,454 of JAZQRJ010000061.1, read as the reverse complement.
TATAGGCGTCCAGCGTATCGTCGGTCTTCAGTACGGCCCGGCCTGAACAGAGGGGAACCGGGGTGACCACCTTGCGCAAGATCTGTTTGCCGCGCTGCAATTCCATTGCGATTTCCTGGCCTGCCGGCCGGGTCGAAAGCCAGTCCATGAGGGCTTCCGCCAATAATGCTCCCTCGCTTTCCTGCCCAACCAAGCTTTCGGGCGCGAGGCCGTCGATTGAGCGGATCTGGTCCCCCGGCCTGATTCCGGTCAATGCGGCGGGGCTGTTGCTTGCAACAGCGGCGATATGGGGCAGGGCGGTCATCGCAAGATCCCGTTGCAACGCGGGATGTTCGACAGGGTCATAAGCTGAGATGTGGTCTACCGTCAGTCCTGTGGCTGAATCGGGAGAGGGGCAATTTGCACCGGTTGCCAGGCGTAGGCGCCATTCGACGTCATTAAGGCGTAGCATCTGGGAGCGAAGCACAAGCGGCCAGCTTTGATATTTATGCGCCGAAGACAGGTCGCCAGCCTCCACATGGGCGATGGCAGGCGTTGGGCCAATGCAGGCAAGCGCGACAGCCCAGATTACGCCGCCGACGGGGTCTTTGCCGGAAATTTTGCGTATGGCCCGTTCCTTCATCGACTATCGTCGCGGCTGCACGTAGCGCTATGAAGCAATATAGCTTGCAAATTAACAGCGGTAAATTTCAGGTGTTTTAGGATACCATGATGCTGAAGTCCGGGTTAGGAAGCAGGGGTATGAAATCCAGACGTTATCGAGGTGGAGCGCGCTGCGCGTTGGTTGGCGCCGCGCTTCTGCTCATGGGGTGTGCCGGCGATACAGCGGACCTGATGCCGGAGCCGGATGGCTCTATGTCCATGGAGGAGGCGCTGGTCTGGCGGGAGGGTTCTGACGGGACTCACGCCTTTATGAGCGAAAATCAGTTGATACGTTGTTGGAAGCTCAATGGCAGGTTTGATTGCCTGTATGCTGAAATATTCGACCATCGCGAACAGATTGCGGATGCGCCTGTCCGACGCGCTTATTACCGATTTCTCGCAACACGGCTGCCGGATCGTCTGAGCCAGCTTAGCGGACTGGATGTCAGCGATGGCTATGAATGTCTGGCCTCCGTCACTCCCGAGCGATCAACCTTACTGGAATCGATTTGGAAGAACGGCAGGGTCGTAGAGCAGTCGCGAACTGATCTGCACGCGACCGCGGATGCCTGGATGCGGGAGGACATCGCCGCGCACTTCAAGAGGCATTCAATTTCGCCACGCCGGCCTGCCTTCGCTTGTTCGCTGGTCGACGAGATTGCTGCAAAGATGGGGCTGGGCGCGCTGGATTCCCCGGTAATGCCCTACGATTCTCTTACACGAAAGGGACGCCCTACAGACGTGGCTAGCATGGAAACTGCCGCAGAATAAGCATCGCAGCGCGGTCGGGCCATCGCCGGATGCTTTGCTGC
>JAZQRJ010000060.1:0-3920 GCA_045629505.1 Novosphingobium sp. | reverse complement strand
CACAGCTATCAGCTGACAAGTTGACGCTGTCTGCACTGGCTGTATCCGGCCAGTCATCGTGAACGCTGCCCCGCACCAAGAAAGCGAGAACACATCGCGCCTCATCTGGTCCATCGCCCTTCCCGCGATGTTGACCAATGTGGCCACGGCGCTGTTTGGCCTTGCGGATATGTGGGTGATCGGTCGGCTGGGCGATGCGCCGGCGCAGGGCGCGGTGGAACTGGGCGCCAAGTTCATGATGGCAACGCTCACCGTGTTCAACTTCCTGCGGACGGGCACCATCGCCCTCACCGCCCAGGCCGCGGGACGCGGAGACACGCATGAACAGGCGACCGCTCTGACCCGTTCACTGGCAGCAGCAATCGCAATTGGCGCGATTATCCTGCTGTTCAAACCGCTGGTGATCGACATGGGCATGACGGCCCTGCAAGCCCGCGGTGAAGTTGCCGAATATGCGCGCACATACATCGACATTCGCTATTGGGCCGGCACTGCATGGTTGGGCAATGCAGTACTGGTTGGCTGGCTGATCGGCCAACGACGGGTCAAGACAGTGCTCATTGTCGAAGTGCTGGCGAATGTGGTGCACATCGCGCTCGACCTGCTGTTCGTGCTCGGTTTCGACTGGGGCGTGGCGGGCATCGCCTGGGCGACGTTCAGTTCTGAAGTGCTAAAGCTGGTGCTGCTCGGCGCGATGGTCGCCATGGTGCCCGCCTCACGGCTGGCGTGGGCCAGCGTGCGCCAAGCTTCGACATGGGAACCCGTCGCACTGAAGCGCCTGTTCGCAGTCAACCGCGACTTGTTGCTGCGCACCATATTGCTGACCGGCGCAATCCTGATCTTCGCCCGCAGTGGATCTGAGCAAGGACCGGTAATCCTGGCCGCCAACGGCATCCTGTTCCAGATCTTCATGCTCTCATCCCTGATCTTGGACGGGTTTGAAAGCTCGTCGCAGGTGCTGTGCGGAGAAGCGCGCGGCGCGGATGATCGTGAACGCTTTACGCGGGTCGTGCGCGTCACACTGATCTGGGGCGTGCTGGCTGGCATATTTGTCAGCGCTGTTTACGCTGTGGCCGGCCCCAACCTTCGCCGCAACTTTCAGCACCTCGTCAGAAGTTACGGCCACCGCCAGAAATTACATGATTTGGGTGGCGATCTTGCCCGTGCTTGGCGTAGTATCCTTCGTGCTCGACGGGGTGTTTGTAGGCGCCGGATGGACGCGGGCGATGCTCATTACGATGGCAGTGTCGATTGCCGCGTACTGCGCAATGATCTTCGGGCTGGCCCCGCTAGCCAACCATATACTGTGGCTATCGTTCTGCCTCTTCTTCGTCATCCGTGCGCTGGGTCAATTGATCATGCTGCCGCGCCTGATCCGGGGCAGCTTCAATCCCGCCTGAATACGACCGAAAGGTTGTTTGCAGGCATATTTACTACGCGCGAGAGGTGCAGGCCGTGATCGGCCGCGCAGGCTTCTACGTCCTCAAGTTGGCGCAGACCCCAACGCGGATCGCGCGCCTTCAGGTTGTCATCAAACGCGGCATTGCTGGGTTCAACCGGATGGCCCGCTCTGCGGTATGGACCATAGAGGTAAAGCAGTCCGCCAGATGCAAGGATCCGCCCGGCCCCGCGCATCAAACCGACGGTGGCATCCCAAGGGCTGATATGGATCATGTTGATGCACAGGATCGCGGCGGCATCTGCGATGGGCCAGTCAGCCGCTGCTGCATCCAGGGCAATGGGAGGCCGCACATTGGGCAACTCTTCCTGCGCTAGCCATGCGGCGATGGATGCACGCGCCTCCGCATCGGCATCGCTTGGTTGCCAGTCAAGATCAGGCAAGGCCCGGGCAAAATGCATAACGTGCTCACCCGTGCCGCTGGCAATTTCCAGCACCAGACCGCGCGCTGGCAGTTCCTGTTGTAGTACAGCAAGAATGGGATCACGGTTGCGCTCGGTCGCGGGTGCAGAGCGGCGGCGGTCTGTCATGTCCTGCATTCTCTTAAAAGCTCCGCTACTTCCATTACCCGCATGCGCACCATATAGATGCGAGCGATAAAGCATCCATGTTCTTTGAGATAGACATCCTTATCCGCCGTGGCGACCGCAAGATTTCCGGCGATTTCAAGGCGCTCACCGGTTTGACTGCGCTGTTTGGTCCATCAGGCGCGGGCAAAACCAGTGTTTTGGATGCTGTTGCAGGCCTGCTCCGCCCGGAAAAGGGTCGTATCAGCGTCAACGGCCATGTCCTGTTTGAAAGCGCATCGGGAATAGACCTGCCGCCGGAAAAGCGCGCCTGTGGTTATGTATTTCAAGACAGCCGCCTATTTCCGCATCTCACCGTGGAACAGAACCTGCTGTTCGGATGGAAGCTGGCCCCGGAAGACCGCCGCTGGATGGCGCCGGAAGAAGCCATCGCCTTTCTTGATGTGGGCGACTTGCTGCACCGCATGCCACGCACACTATCGGGCGGAGAGGCGCAGCGCATTGCCATTGGCCGCGCGCTGTTGAGCGGGCCGCGCTGCCTGTTAATGGACGAGCCGCTCTCATCGCTCGACGAAGCCCGGCGCGAAGAAATCCTCACCGTGATTGAACGCATCCGCGACGAGCTACGCCTGCCAATTCTTTACGTCAGCCATGATCGCGCTGAAGTAGAGCGGTTGGCCGATCACATAATTCCGATCAATGCCCAGTAATACGGCCAGCTTCCGGTCAACCCTCCAGCGCTTCCGCCGCTGGCTTCAGAAAGAAATCTGCAGTGCGGCCCAGAACTTCGCTGTTTTCGTCACCCAGCATGGTTTCAAGTAGCGCTACGTCCTTCACCATCGCGGGTGTTCCTACCGAAAAGTCGCGATAAGTCCGAAACCCTGCATAGACCTGAAAGCCGAGGCTGCGCCCGCTGCTGTTGTTGATCACTTCTGCAAGCGCCGCCTTGTCCAAGCCGAGCTTGCGGCCCGCAGCTACGGCCGCGCGGGCGGCACCCATATTCGCGGACATCAGCGCATTGTTGATGATCTTGGCACGCTGGCCCGCGCCAACTTCTCCCAGATGGACAATGAGCTTTCCGAAAGTCTCAAACACCGGGTGGGCGCGCTCGACCGCCTCCGCCTCACCGCCGCACATCACCGTCAACGCGCCCTGCTCTGCTACCAAGGCCCCGCCGCTGACCGGCGCATCAAGAAACAGGATGCCGCGCGCCGCACACTTGCTTGCCAGCTGCTCGCACACATCGGGATGGATGGTGGAATGCACGGCGATTACGCTGCCCGCGCCCATGGCGGGGATAAGCTGATTGCAGACGTCGACGACATCCTGATCGGCAAATACGCAGATGCCGACATGATCGCACACTGCTCCCAGTTCCGCGATGGAACCAACAGCCACCGCCCCGTGCTTCCCGGCAAATTCATCCGCCACTTGCTGACGACGAGCCCAGACAGTCAGCGGAAATCCACCCTGCACCATCCGCATAGCCATTGGCGTGCCCTGATTGCCAAGGCCGATGAAACCAGTCCTGATTTTTGCCGAAGGCGTCTGTCCCGTCATCTAGGCAACCTCAATTATTTTTATCCGAATCCAGCCAATACCGGGCAGCGTGGCCGATAATTTCAGAGTTGATATCCTCCCGGTAGGTAGCTTCCATGAGGCCGACATCCTTGAAGAGCAAGGGCGCCTGACGCGGCCCGGCAAGCATTGGATAAAGCTCGAAACCCACGCTGTTCCCCGCACCGTGCCGGATGACTTCATGCACCTTGTCACGGTTCAGCCCGAACTTGTCGGCGAGATTCATAGCGGCGTGCGCCAATCCAAGATTGGCCGCGAGCAAACTGTTGCAAATGACTTTGGTGCGTTGCCCTGCCCCTGCCGCCCCAAGATGGATCACCCGTGCACCAAACGTATCCAGTATCGGCTGCGCCAGG
>JAZQRJ010000059.1:0-14548 GCA_045629505.1 Novosphingobium sp. | reverse complement strand
GTTCGGTTCAAGCCGGTCAGCTTCATCATGTTCCCTGACGATCTGTTCGAAGAGCAGATCAGGATTATGCAGATCTTTCGTGAAGACGGGCGCATTCCCGTCGCCAAAGTGCTGGGGCATGAAAAGGATACCTCGATCCTTGGCGGTGAGTTCTACGTCATGGAGAAGAAGGTCGGGCGAGTGCCGGTCAGCGTTCCGCCTTATTCAATGTCCGGCTGGTTTTTCGACGCCACGGCCGAACAGCGCCACAAGGCATGGCGACAGGGCGTTGAAAACCTCGCCCGCATTCACACGCTCCCACTTGAAGGGCTGGAATTTCTGAAAGGCCCTGCGAGTGCCGAGCAGGGGCTGGCGCAGGAATGGGACAAGTACATGCGCTATATCGCGTGGGTAAACGCGGACGGCGAAGTTCCCTTGCTGGCTGAGGCGGCAGAGCGGTTGGAAAAGGAATGGCCAAGCAACGACGGTCCCGGCCTTGTCTGGGGCGATTCCCGTATTGGCAACATGATGTTCGATGACGAATTTAATGTCATCGCCGTGATGGACTGGGAGCAACCGTCGCTGGGGAACAACCTCAACGATCTGGCTTGGTGGATCACGCTGGGTGAGCAGATGCACGGGGCAAGCGGCTTCACTGGCAAGCACATGGAAGGCATGGGCACGCGGCAGGATACCATCGACATCTGGGAAGACATTACCGGAAAGTCATCCGAAGGCCTGGAATGGTATGAGGATTTCTCCGCGTTGAAGACCGTTTGCATGTCGATCCGCATGGGCCGGCTGCGTGGGCAGGGCCCGATGATTGACGAAGCCTCCATGCGGCAACGCCTCAGGCTGGATTGATCTATGGTCAAAGCGGAGTGCTGTTCCTCACGTCCAACCCGCTGAATGATTGTCTGCTGTTGCATTCCTGCTAGAGCTTGGCGAAACTTCAAACAAAGCAGAATCGTTCGGGAGATTGCCAGTGGCCAGCGCCATGTCCATTCCACAAGACCCGCGTGAGGCAACCACCTTTCCGCAAATGATACGGTCCGCTGCGGCCGCCTTTGGCGATGAGAACTTTGGCCAGCTTGAAACTGAGGATGGTGACGGGGAGTCGCTCACTTTTCGTGAAGTAGAGCGGCGCTCGGCAGAGCTGGCGCGCGGGTTGTTGGCGCAGGGTGTCGGCAAGGGTACGCGCGTAGGTTTCATCTACGGCAACAGCCCCTCGTTCGTGGTCGTTATGTCCGCCATTGCCCGCATCGGCGGTGTTGCCATTCCGATCAGTACGCTGATCCGCGGCAACGAACTTATTCGCGTAATTCGTCAATCTGATATCAGCGGGTTGATCCTGCAGCGTGAGTTTCTGGGCAAGGACTACGTAGAGCGTATTTGCGAAGCGCTTCCCGGCCTTGCTTCTGATGGCACAGACCCGCTGTTTCGGCCCGAAGTGCCATATCTGCGCTGGATCGCTTCCACCGGGGAAGGGTTGCCTGCGTCGGTACGTAATCTTGAGGCAATTCGCGGCGATGCCTCGAAAGTTGACGAAGCCATTCTGGAGCAGGTTGAAGCCGAAGTGCATTCGGCTGACCAGATGATCGAAATCTACACTTCTGGTTCCATGGCGCTTCCCAAGGGTGTGAAGCACAACCACGGGCCGGTGCTGTTCCGCGGAGAATATGTCGGCCGCATGCAGGGTGCGAAGCGGGGCGTCGCGGGGTATTGTTTCCTGCCGATGTTCTGGGTGGGCGGCCTGATGATTACGCTCTTTCCCAACTGGGTGCATGGGGCGCCGACGCTGTTCACCGAAAGAACCAACATCAACAGTCGCAATGCCATGGGCAGCGTACTGTCTGAAGAGGACTTGAAGGTCATGGCGGACAACATGTTCAAGCCATACTGGGGCCTGGGCATGACCGAGACGCTTGGCCCCTATGCCTACGGCGATGATGTCCGTGCGCCGGGTCATCCGATGTGTGCGCCGATGGACCATTTTGCCGAGCGTTATGACATTCGCATCGCTGACGAGAATAACGAACAGGTTGGCGATGGTGAAATCGGCGAAATGCAGGTGCGGGGCTATCCAGTGACGCCTGGTCTGCACAAGATCGAGCGCGACCAGTTCTTTACGCCCGACGGCTATTTCAAGACCGGCGACATGTGCCTGATCGAAGGTACGCGCGTCCATTTCATTGGGCGGGGCGGGGACATGATCAAGACTGCCAGCTCAAACGTCTCGCCCGCGGAGGTTGAGATGGAGTTGCAAAGCATCGATGGTGTCCACAACGCCTATGTCGTGGGCATTCCGGACAAGGATCGGGGACAGATGGTCGTCGCCGCGCTGGTAGCACGCGAGGGCGTTGGCTCTCTGGATATCGCCAAGATTGAGGCGGAGATGCGGCAGAACCTGTCAGGCTACAAGGTTCCGCGCGCGATCATCCAGATCGAGCGTGAGGAAGTGCCGATGCTTCATAGCAACAAGGTTTCGAAGCGTCTGCTTGCTGATATGTTGATCGAACGGCTGGGGCGCGAGAAGGTGGCTTAATGCAAAAGGCTCCAGCATTTTCGGAAGGAAGTGCCGGAGCCTGTTGGTCTGAGCGTCAAATCTCGGTTTAGCGCAGAAGCACCGGCACAGCCGTCGGTCCGCGCTGTTCAAGCCCCCCACCGATGATCGGCATGGGCGCATCGGGATCCAGCCGCATATTCGGGAACGCATCGAACAGGGCGTTGATCGCCTGCGTGATTTCTACTTTGGCGACGTTCATCCCAAGGCAGCGATGGACGCCAAGGCCGAACGCCATGTTGGTGAACTTCGGGCGGTTGATGTTGTATTCGTCAGGATTGTCCCAGCGCGACGGGTCCCGGTTGGCTGGGCCTATGCCGATTTCCACGACATCACCCTTTTTGAGCTGATGCCCGTAAAATTCCGTGTCCTTCATCACCCAGCGGTAGAATAGCGGCGCGGTAGGATTCCAGCGCAGCGATTCCTCGATGGCGTCATCCAGCCGAGCACGATCGGCCATGACCTGATCCATCTGGTCGCGGTGAGTTAGCAGCGCGAGCAGGGTAATGCCCATTTGCCGCCACGACGTGCCGCCACCGGCAATCATCACGATCTTGGCGAGGTGCAGGATTTCTCGATCGTTCAGAGGCCGTGGCTCTTCGTCCGGCATTCGCAACTGTGCATCCAGCAGGAAGCTGATAAGGTCTTCGCGGCGCTCCTTGCGACGGTCGCTTACAAGACCGAGCAGGATGCTCTCAACCAGCATCATGTTCTTATAACGCTCTTGGGGGGAGACACTGGCCCCTTCCACGCTGTTGACGTGGGCATGGCGAAAGCGCAGCGCTTCATCGCCTTCCAGCCCGATGGCGGTGGTGATGGTGTAAACCGGGATGCGTGCGCAGAAATCGATGTTGAGGTCTGAACGCTCGCGGTCGGCAAGCCGGTCGATCAGTCTTTCGACAATGCTGTCGATAGTGACTTCGCGCCACCAACCAATTGCTTCCGGCATCAGGAACTTGGGCTGAATCGTGCGCCGGTAAGCCCGGTGCATCGGTGGGTCCATCTCAAGCACGCTGAGCGAAAACTCGTTACCCTGATTGGGAGTGTGGGATATGGTGTTGGAGAAAGTGCCGGGATCGCGGAACACTGCTTCGCAGGCGTCATAGCTCAGCACCGTCCAGTGCTGGCAGCCTTCGGCAAGCGGGTGGCGATGATGGACGGGGAGGTTCAGGATCTCGCGAAGCTTGCCCTTATGGACGGGAGCCTTGGCGCGCAGATCGTGCACGTCCTGCGTGATGTCGACGTCAACATAGTTGCCGACGTGCTTTGCTTCTTCAAGAACGTCGTAAAGCTTTTCATACAGCGGATCGTCTGCCGTTAGGACGTCTTCCATTCACCCAATCTCCAAAATGCAAAAGGCCGCGTCGAACGAAAGCCCGACGCGGCCTGATATTGTTTTCAGCCGTGAAGAGCCTTAGTCGATCCGAAGGAACTTCTTGGCGTTGTTGCAGATGATATCGCGGACATCTTCTTCTGGAACGCCTTCGAAATCGCGCAGGATCACCTGGTGCGAATTCGGGAAGGTCGTTTCGGAATGCGGATAGTCCGATGACCACATGATGTTGCCAGCGCCTGGCAGGTTGCGTTGAAGAATGCCCGCGCGGTCATTAATGAACGAGCCCCAAATGTTCTTGTCCATGTAATAGCTCGGCGGGTTCTTCAGTTCGCTCTGCGTCCAGTAACGCTGCTTTTCCCAAGTGCGATCGCAGTATTCTGCGAACCATGCGAACCAGCCCACGCCTGATTCAACCGAAGCGACGCGCAGATCGGGGAAGCGATCGAACACGCAGTTATAGATCAGGATGCCGAGAGGTTCAGCCATCGCCATTTTCGACATCGGCATATCAGCAAGGAAGAATTCCTTCTGGCCGAAGCGGGGAACGCGGCCGCCCAAGTGGAAAGTCAGTGCCAGATCGAGATCGACGATAGTGGACCACAGAATATCGAATGCGGGATTGCTGTACTGCAAGGGGCCGTTGCGATCGCCGGTAAGGGCCGAGACCTGTCCATCCTTCAAGGCCTTTACACCAGAACTGGTCTGCCAGGCTTCCTTGTTCTGTGGGAAGGCGGGCATGTTGATTGCCTTGAAGCCCATCTTCGCCAGCTTCTTCACTTGTTCTGCGGTTTCTTCCGGATCCCGCATGGTGACGTAACCGACAGGGTACAGGCGATTGGGATCGGCCTGTGCGAAGTCCATGACCCAGCGGTTATAGGCATCATAGCTGGCCAGGTAGAGCTCGTTGTCCTGAGTGCCAAGCGGACCGCCGCCGAACATCAGTGCGTAGTCCATCCCGTCCAGATCCATGTCGGCAAGACGTACTTCCGGATCCCAGATCGGGCGCACGTCCGCTACGCGGCCTTTCATCTTGAAATCTTCGTTTTTCCGGCCGGCCTGATTGTTGATCATCAGGAACGGGGACTTCTTACCTTCGAAGATGATGTAATCGCCATCGTCTTCGTGAACGAGTTGAGGAGCCCGGTCTTTCAGGTGATTGGGAAGGTATTCCTTCCACATGTCCTTGGGCGGATCGATGTGGGCATCAACGTCGAAAATCGGGCCAAGGTGCCAGTTTTCGACCTTGCCACTGACGATTTGGGGATCGGCTTCACTCATCTCCCAGACTCCTGCTACGATTCTTTACAAAATTCTATTATTCGAAATGGTGAACTTATTATCGGCATTTTGAACAAAAAGTCAAGCTGTCAGTAGTTGCAGCCTCGTTTCCCAACGATAATACCGCTGTTCAACAACCCTCAAAACACCACGCCTTTCACCTTCAGGTCGATGATCGAATCCTCATCGTAACCAAGGCTATCCAGAATGGAGTCGCTATCTGCACCCAGTTCGGGGGAGCGACGTGCATCCATGGTCTTGCCATCAAACATCCATGGCAGCGCGACGAGCGGGATGGTGGACCCGTCGCCGTAATCTACGGTCTGCACCAGATTATTGGCGTGCACCTGCGGATCTTTATGGATTTCACCGACATGCTGGACGATGTCCCACTGGCCATCCTGTCGGGAGAGAATTTCGCGCCATTCGTCGAGAGTGTGGGAGGCAAAAAGGGCGACCATTTCCGCCATGCAGTCGGCAATATTCTCGCGCCGCAGGGCGGCATTGGCGTACGCCGGGTTTTCCGCAAGGTCAGGTCGCGCGGCGGCTTCGCAAAAGCCCTTCCAGTATTTATCCGCTTGCAACATGCACAGCGCAACAAATCGGTCGTCCTTCGTGCGATAGGTTTCTACCAGTACGTTAAACGGCTGCGGATTGGCTGGCTTCGGGAATTTGACGATCCCGTCCATTGTTGATTGCGCGATCAGGCGCTGCATGGACCACATCGCCGTACCCAGCAGCGAGACATCGACCACCGATCCTTCGCCGGTGCGTTCACGCTTCGCTAAAGCGGCGCAGACAGCGCCCGCCAGCATTGCGCCCGACATCGTATCGCCAAAAGCAGGACCGGGCGTCGCCACCGGGCGGTCCGCCCCGTCAACGGTCATTGTTGAGGAGATGCCGCCGCGCGCCCAGTATGTGATGGAATCGTAGCCACCCTTTTCTGCTTCCGGGCCAGTGGGGCCGGTGCCGCTGCCGGAAGCATAGACGATATTGGGGAAGCGCGCGCGGATCGATTCTGCGTCGATGCCCATCTTCTTGCGGGCAGGGGGGAGGAGGTTGGTCAGGAAAGCGTCGGCCCCTTCCAGCAGCTTCATCAGCACTTCGCGGCCTTCTTGCTGCTTCAGATCGAGCGTGATGGAACGCTTGCCGCGATTGTAGCTTTCCCATGAAAGATCGACCTTGGACTTGTCCATGCCGCCGATCTGTAAGCCGCGCAGTGGATCGCCCGTTGGCGGCTCCACCTTGATGACGTCGGCGCCCAGGTCAGACAGCACGCCGCCGCAGGAAGGAACGAAGGCCCACATGGCCACTTCCACGACTTTGAAGCCTTCAAGAGGTCTGCTCATTCTCTTCCCCGATTGACTTATTGCTGGCACCTGCAAGAGCACCGCCAGCTGATCATAATTCTCTATTTCGAAGCATTGAACGCAATGGCGAATTGCGTCAATAGAATGGCAATCGTTTCGGGGAGGAGAAAACAACATGTCCAGCCAGCCATCTGTGCCGTTTCAGCCGGATTGCGCCGTTCCCACTTCTGTTGAACAGGCACTGGATCCGCAATGGCTCTCCCTCGCGCTCTCCGATGTGAGCGGCGGAAAGGCTGTCACCTCTGTAAAGCAGGTCGAATTCATCAAGACCATGGCAACCAAGATCAGGTTCGCCGTCACGTTTGATGGATCTGATGAGGTGCACGGGTTCTGCATCAAGGGGCTGCTCGACATCGATGAAGGCAATGCCCAGCTGGGGTCGACTTGCGTGACTGAGGCGGATTTCTATTGCAGCATCGCGCCGAATACCGGTGTGCGGGTGCCGCAATGCGTTTCCGCCGTGATTGACCGGGAGGCGCAGCAGGCTGCGATCATCATGCGTGACCTGATCGTCGATGGAGCGACCTTCTGTTCCGCGCTCGACATCTTTACCGCCGATGATGCTTCGTCCAGCGTCGAGCAGATTGCCTATCTCCATCAGAGGTCAGACCTTTTGGCCGGCGCAGACTGGATTGGCCCGCGCAGTGGCCAGATCGCCCGGACCCCAGCGTTCTCTCCCCAAATGATCCAGACCTTGATGGATGATCCCCGCGGCGACACTCTTTCATCGGAAGTGCGCGATGGCGGTAATATCCTTTCGGCAATGCGCGCTTTGGCTGATCGGTCTGACCGGCGCCCGCAGTTCATGCTGCATGGTGACAGCCACGCAGGCAATATCTTCCGCACTTCGAAAGGGCTTGGGCTTATCGACTGGCAGGTATTGCAGCGCGGAGCATGGGCGATTGACCTTGCCTATCATATCAACGCCGTTCTGCCGGTTGAAGTGGCCGAGGTCGAAGAGCGGAACCTGCTTCGCGAATACCTTGCCCGCATGACTTCGGCGGGCTGCGATATGCCGAACGATGAAGATGCCTGGACGCAATATCGGGAGGCAGTGGCCTATGGCCTGTTCATGTGGGCGATCACGCGCCGTGTCGATCCGCCGGTGATTTATCGCTTTACTGATCGTTTGGGCAAAGCAGCAATGCGGCACGATACCTTCAAGCTGCTCGGCGTGGTCTGAGACGGACTGCCGGGAAAAGATTTCGGACGGCGGGCAAACGATTCTGAATGGCTTCGGCCCGGTCGTTGCGACAACGTGCTCGCAACAGATTGGGAGAGGTAAGCCATGAGCGAAATCCGGGAACTGCGCCGCGTTGGGATGGTGGGGCTGGGCGATCAGGGGCAGCCGATGGCGCGCCTTTACATTCAGCAAGGCTGGCCATTCAAGTTCTTTGCCCGCCGGCCTGAGGTCATCCGCGAGTTTACAGAACTGGGCGGAACTTTCTTGCCTTCAATGCGGGAGCTTGGCGCGGCCAGTGATATCGTATTGGTGATTGTCGACGTCGACGATCAGGTGATGGACGTCTGTATTGACCAGAAGATGTATCAGGATATGGCCCCCGGCAGCGTGATCGTCATCCACTCCACTGTCTATCCGGAAACCTGCCAGAAGGTTGCTGAAGCGGCCAAGCCCTATGGAGTGCACGTGGTGGATGCTCCAGTCAGCGGTGGGCCGCAACGCACGCATGATGGGGAGTTGACGATGCCGGTCGGTTGCGACGATCCGGCAGTGTTCGATGCGATCAAGCCGGTGCTGGAGGTGACCGCCGAACTGGCGATGCGTATGGGGCCGCTGGGATCGGGGCAGGTTACCAAGCTGCTGAACAACCTATACTATGCGGCGCATCTCGTCACCGCGCGGGACGAGGCGCAACTGGTGATGAAGCTGGGTTTGGATGTCGAGGCTGCGGCAAAGCTGCTTCCTACTTGCTCCGGATCGAGCGATGTGTTCCGCCAAGGGGCAATTGCGCCAGTGCCATTCAGACCGGTGGGCCACCTCTATCGCGGGGTTCATCAGGTGGGCGGCACCAGCCATCAGATCGAACAGATCCGAAAGGTCTTCGCAGATCGCGGCATCGATATCGCAGAGATGTTCCCCTTCACCGATACGCTGGTGGAGGAATCCATGCGCCGCGGCTTCACCTATTGCACGGTGGATGATCCGCCGCCTGAAGTGTGATCGTCAGCTCCTCAGCTTGTAATCGAGGAGGGCGAGCGTGCTTGCCCAGCTGATCCGGTGATATAACGGATCATAGGCGATGCCGGGGGCCGCGCCTTCATGGTCCGGGTCGGTGAATGAATGCTGCGCATCGCTGAAGAAGGTGATCTGGTGGGTAACGCCCGCGTCGATCATCTCTTTCTGAAATCCGGTGAAGTCATCCATCGGAACAAACGGATCGCGCCCTGCACAAAAGGCGACCACTTCGGCTTTTACAACGCCGGGCTGGGCAGGGGCGTATGTTGACAGGATGCCGTGATAGCTGACCACGGTCTTCACATCCGCGCCGCTGCGGGCCAGTTCCAGAACGCATTGCCCGCCGAAGCAATACCCGATTGCTGCCATGCGGTCCTCATCCACATCGGGCAGGCTGCGCACCGTTTCAAACCATTCAATGACGCGCGAGCGCAGCAGTTCGGGGTTCTGATGCAATCCCATGTAATGCTTTGCCTGGCCCTCCGGCGTGCTGATATCAGCACCGTGTTCATACATGCCCACGCCAATCGCGAGGTAGCCCATGTCGGCAAGGGCACGCGCGACACTTTGGAAAGTGGGGCCGATCCCGCCCCCACCGTGAAACATCATCACGGTGGGGAGGGGGGATTGCTCGCCAATTGGCCTGGCGATGAAAGCGTCAAGAACGGTGCCGTCATGATTGCAGCTTATTGTTTCGAACTCGCGCATCGCGCTGAATGCCTTCCAGATAATCTCTGCCTGAATGCGGACTCTGCCGGTGTCGTTCCGCCCTGTCAAAGCAGCGCGCACTTTCAGGAGCGCTGCGTTGTCGTAAGCGTGTGGCCATGCCATATCGGCAGACATGGCAAGGGCAGATTTCTCCACGCCCAGACCGGTGCGGTTCGGGATCGTCATTGTGATCCTGCTATTGCACATTGCGGCGATCCTCGGCCTGATCCGCGCTTTCGCGCCGGATTTTGCCGACAACGTGGTGAGCAACGTGGCATCAGCATTCACCGTCACAGTCACTAGCCCAACCCCCCCCCCCCCACCGCCGCCGCCGCCGCCGCCTGCGGCAGAGCGGGCGGCTCCCCAGCAGGAGGGCGCTGCGGGCGCGCCGGGGAAGAAGGCGATCCCGAAAGAGGTAACCGCGCCCGAACCGGTGATTGTTCTTCCTAAAATTACGGCGCCGCAAGTCGCCGGTACCGGCACCGACAATCGATCAGGAGCGCGCGATTCCGGCGATGGAACTGGTGCGGCAGGCCAAGGAGCGGGCACGGGCGCTGGTGCAGGCGGTTCTGGACAAGGGGGCGGGGGACGGGGAGGAGCCCCAGCCGAGAAAATCAAGGGCGACATTAACTCCGCGCGCGACTATTCACGTTCGGGCCGCGATCTCCGGCTGGGGGACTATGTGATTATCGTGATGACAGTCGGCACGGATGGCCGGGCGAAGGACTGCAGCGTTTCTCGTGCCAGCCGCGACCCTGAGGCGGATGCGACTACTTGCGAATTAGCAGTTAAGCGGTTCCGCTTTCGCCCTGCCACTGATGCGCAAGGCCGCCCCGTCGAATCCACCTATGGTTGGAGACAACGCTGGTTCCTTAAAGGTCAGGATTAGTTTAGGCGGGCTGGAACTTTGATGTATTCGATAACCATCACTCATTGACTGTGTTTACATGCCATTGATCGTACCTGTAATTTTGTGCGGTGGCAGCGGCACGCGACTGTGGCCGCGCAGCCGCGCAACCAGGCCAAAACCGTTTCTGCCGCTGGTCGGAGACAATACCTTGTTCGAGGCGACGCTTGCGCGTTGCCCCGCTGACAAAGGTTTTGCCGCGCCGGTGATCGTGACGGGAGCAGCGCACCTGGGGCTCGTGGAATCGCAGCTGGACCAAAGCGACGCTGCGATTATTGTTGAGCCTGCCGCCAAGAATACGGCAGCGGCAATCGCGCTTGCCGCGCTGCGTCTGGCGGAAGATGCGGTGATGCTGATCTGTCCCAGTGATCATCATATTGCGGATGCGGATGCTTTCAGGACTGCGGCGATGGCGGCAGCCAAACTGGCGGAACAGGGATGGCTGGTATCGTTCGGGATTGAGGCGAACGCGCCGGAGACCGGGTTCGGGTATTTGAAGCGGGGCGAGCCCATTGGCACGCTAGGCTATCGTACGGCTCGTTTTGTGGAAAAGCCGGAACTTGAACGGGCGCGGCAATTCCTCGCCGATGGTGACTATGCGTGGAATGGCGGCATCTTTGCCTTCCGCGTAAGTGACTTCCTGAGCGAGCTAAAACGCCATCGGCCCAAAATTTTCGAAGCGGTCAACCGTGCTGTGGCGAGCGGCAGAGCAGATGGTCGGCGTTTCCATCCCGATGCAGTTGCTTTTGGCGAAGTCGAAAGCGAGTCGGTTGACTATGCGGTGATGGAAAACACCGCCCGCGCGGCGATGGTGCCGGCTGTTATGGGCTGGTCAGACATTGGAAACTGGCAGGCATTGCATGAGGCCCGGCCTAGCGATGCCGAAGGGAATAGCGTGCGCGGCCCGGCCGAACTGGTCGATTGCCACAATGTCCTTGTTGATAGTGATGGCCCGCGCGTTTCAGTTATTGGTCTGGAGAATGTTATCGTCGTCGTCGATGGTGACGAGATCATGATAACGACGGCAGACGGGGTGCAGAAGGTTGGCAAGCTCGAAGGCGCGGCAAACCAGTGAGCGTCCGGCCATGAACGGCGCTCTGCCCCCGCGGCAGGTCAAAAAACCGTGGGGCCGCGACACGTTGTCCCCGCCGTTTGTCAGCGTGCCCGGCGAACGGATCGGCGAGATATGCTTTGAGCCACCGCACAAATTGTCTCAGCTGCTGGTGAAATACATCTTCACGAGCGAAAAACTGTCCATTCAGGTTCACCCTTCGGGAGCGCAAGCACGGGCGGCAGGTGCTGGCATTCGGGGTAAGGATGAGTGCTGGCTGATCCTTGATGCCCAGATGGGGGCAAGCCTTGGCATAGGCTTTGCTGAAGAGATCACCGCAGATGCCATGCAGGCAGCGGCTCTTGATGGCAGTATCGAGGCGCGCATGAACTGGTATCCGGTGGAAGCAGGAGATTTCTTCTATATTCCGGCCGGCACCGTCCATGCAATCGGCGCAGGCATCAGCCTGATCGAGGTGCAGCAGAACTGTGACATAACCTATCGCCTGTTTGACTATGGCAGGCCTCGCCAACTCCATCTGCAGCAAGGCGTAGAGGTAGCGCACGGCGCGCCATACGATACGGGACTGCGCAAGCACGTCCCCTTGCTGGGGACCATGCGGCTTGTCGATGGTCCCGTATTCCGTCTGGATCAGGTGACCGGAGAAAGTATTTCCGATGTGGCGGGCGATTATTCGGGGCCTCTTCTTATAGTCCCGCGGGATCTGCCGGTACGCATCGGTGAAGAGCAGATTGCTGCCGGCGGTTGTGGAATTGCGGAAAGCCTTGATGATCTCGCGCTTCACCCTTCGGGAACATATCTGATCGCGCAGCCGTGTAACGCTTGATCGGCGCGCGGCCCCAAGGCAAAGGAAGCGCCGAAAATAGCGGGAGACGTTCCTTGTCCAAGATCTATCCGGTTCCAACACAATGGGCCGAACGCGCATTCATCGATTCGAAGGCATACGAAGAAAAATATCGTCGTTCCATCGAGGACCCGGAAGGATTCTGGCAGGAGGAAACGGCGCGTCTGGACTGGATCAAGCCCTGGACCAAGCTATCCAATTGCAGTTTCGATGAGGCCAACTTCAACATTGAATGGTTCTCGGACGGAACGTTGAACGTTTCTGTAAATTGCCTTGATCGCCATCTGGCTGAGCACGGCGATACCACCGCGATCATCTGGGAGGGCGATGAGCCTGGCGATAGCCGCCTGCTGACCTATCGCGAATTGCACGATCAGGTCTGCCGCGCCGGTGCAGCCATGCGTGCGATGGGTGTTGGCAAGGGCGATCGCGTTACGATCTATCTGCCGATGATTCCTGAAGCGGCTATCGCCATGCTGGCCTGTGCACGCATCGGGGCGATCCACTCGGTAGTGTTTGCCGGCTTCTCTCCCGATGCGCTTGCGGGGCGTATCCAGGACTGCGACAGCAAACTGGTGATTACCGCCGATGGCGGCATGCGCGGTGGCAAGCAAGTGCGCCTGAAGGACAATGTGGACGAGGCGTTGAAGCAGTGCTCCTCGGTTAATTCCGTCCTTGTCGTCGCTCGTACGGGGATCGAGATCGAGATGAAGGAAGGTCGCGATCTGTCGTGGTCTTCGCAGCTCGAATTATCGAATGAGTGTGAGCCGGAGGAAATGAACGCGGAAGACCCTCTGTTCATCCTTTACACCTCTGGTTCAACCGGCAAGCCCAAGGGGGTTCTCCACACGACTGGAGGTTACCTCACCTGGGCGGCAATGACGCACCAATATGTGTTCGATTACCGTCCAGGAGATATTTACTGGTGCGCGGCTGATATCGGTTGGGTCACGGGTCATTCCTATGTCGTGTATGGTCCGCTGGCCAACGGTGCGACGCAGGTCATGTACGAAGGCGTGCCCAACTATCCCGATCATAGCCGATTCTGGCAGATCGTGGACAAACACAAGGTCAACACCTTCTACGGCGCGCCGACGGCTTTGCGCGCGCTGGTGCGCGAAGGCGACGATTGGGTGAAGAAGACGGACCGTTCCAGTCTGCGGCTGCTTGGCTCCGTGGGAGAGCCGATCAATCCCGAAGCCTGGGAATGGTATTACCATGTTGTTGGCGATGCTCGCTGCCCGATTGTCGATACCTGGTGGCAGACAGAAACCGGCGGCGCTATGATCACGCCGCTGCCTGGCGCGACAGATCTAAAGCCTGGATCTGCGTCCAAGCCATTGTTTGGCGTAGTACCGGAACTGGTCGATGCGGAGGGCAAGGTGCTGGACGGCGCTACCGACGGCAACTTGTGCATCACACAAAGCTGGCCCGGCCAGATGCGGACCGTTTGGGGCGACCATGAGCGTTTCTTCCAGACCTATTTCAGTACCTATCCGGGCAAGTACTTCACCGGGGACGGCTGCCGGCGCGACGAAGACGGCTATTACTGGATCACGGGACGGGTGGACGACGTGCTTAACGTTTCCGGCCATCGCATGGGCACTGCAGAGATCGAAAGTGCGTTGGTTGCTCACGCCAAGGTTGCCGAATCCGCTGTCGTCGGCATGCCGCATGACGTGAAAGGGCAGGGCATCTATGCCTATGTCACGCTGAATGCGAATGAAGAGCCGAGTGACGAGCTCAAGGCCGAACTGATTCAGTGGGTCCGTAAGGAAATTGGCCCGATTGCGACGATGGACGTGGTGCACTTCGCGCCTGCGCTTCCCAAGACGCGTTCAGGCAAAATCATGCGCCGTATTCTGCGCAAGATTGCGGAGGGTGATACGTCCAATCTGGGCGATATCTCTACGCTCGCAGATCCTGGCGTTGTCGACACTTTGATCAATACGCGAGCTACCTAACGCATTGGAGTAACCGGACTTTTGATCGCGCAGACTATCCAGCTTGCCTTGACGCCGGTGTTCCTGCTGGTGGCGATAGGCAATATTCTGAACATCCTGTCGGTGCGGCTTGGCCGCACCGTCGATCGCGCGCGCAAGCTTCAGGTGCTTTATAGCGAAACCTCAGGGGACGAGCACGATCTGGTGGTCATGGAGATGCGTAGCATCGACCGCCGTATTGCGCTGATAACCCGCGCTATCCGCTTGCTTGTGCTGGGCGGCCTTTCGATCGGCGCGACTGTCGCGATGCTGTTTCTCGAGGATATTGGAAATTATCGTCTGGATCGGGTC
>JAZQRJ010000058.1:0-5638 GCA_045629505.1 Novosphingobium sp. | reverse complement strand
AAGCCTCCCCGATTTCCTACCGGGGGACTGTGTGCCCGTCTATGTTGGCGACCGAAGCAGCGAGAGTGGCTAGAAACCGTCTGTACCGCGTCGGTGGAGTGGCTTCTATGAGCAGTCCGAGATTCGGTCAACACCCTTTTTTCAGAAATATGACATTTCCTTGCAAACCCGCAGATCTGCTGCCTTTACGCCTTGGTAAAGCCATAGGGCGCATAGGCATTGGGCAATGACAAGTTCCTCTCAGGCATCGAATCGTGATTCTTCGACCCTTCGCGACCAGGTGCGCAGCGCTGTTATATGGCGATCGGGCACCCAGATCGTCGGACAGATCATTACGTGGGCCTCTACGTTCCTGGTGATCCGCCTGCTCTCGCCGTCTGATTATGGCCTTTATGCGATGACTGCCGTCGTCTTGGGACTGCTGAGCCTCGTGAACGGGTATGGGCTTGCGAACGCTCTGATCCAGAAGCGCGAGGTAACGCCTTATATGTTGCGGCAGCTCTTCGGCATGCTCGTAGTGCTGAATGTGACGCTTGCGGCAATTCAGATCGTCGCAGCCCCCTGGGTTGCAGCGTACTACGGGCACCCGGCGCTGACGGACATGCTGAGGGTGCAGGCGCTCATCTACATCACGAATCCATTTATGGCGCTGGGCTATGCCGTGCTGTCGCGGGAAATGGACTTCCGCAAGCAAGCGCAGGTCAATCTGATTTCGGGTATTCTTGCGGCGCTTACCGCGCTGACAGGTGCGCTTACCGGTCTCGGAGTATGGACGCTGGTGTTTGCACCGCTGGTTGGATTCGCATCTCGTGCGTTTGGCACCGCGTTTGCCGCGCGCGTATTCATTCGCCCGACTTTCAGATTCGGGGGTGCCTGGTCGCTTGCTCGCTACGGCGGCATCGCAGCATTGGGCCAGTTCTTCTGGTTCGTGCAGACCCAGGCGGACGTCGTTATCGCTGGACGCGCGTTCGATCCGCACATGCTCGGCATCTATACGACTGCTCTGTTTTTGATTCAGATGTTTGTGTCAAAGTTCGTGCCGCCGCTCAACGAAGTGGCATTTTCCGCCTATTCCCGCGTGCAAGATGACCGTGAAGCAATGGCCCGTGGCTTCCTGACCGCCGTGCGTATCATCATGCTCGTCGGCATTCCGTTCTGCCTTGGCCTCGCAGCCAGCGCGGAATCGGCGGTGAAAGTTGTTCTTGGTGAAAAGTGGCTGGAAACGGTTCCGGTCATCCAGGTTCTGGGCATAGCCATGCCGTTCATGACTGTGCACGTGCTGTTCAGCCCGGCGGTTAACGCCGCGGGCAGACCCGGCATCGATACGCGTAATTCGCTGATGGGCGCGCTTGTTCTGCCTATCGGGTTCTATGCCGGCATCCAATGGGGCGTAATCGGGCTCGCAGCTGCGTGGGTGATCAGCTATCCCATCTTGATGTGCCTTGCGGCCATCTGGGTTCTGCCCATCATCGGTGTGAAACCGCGCGAACTGATCAGGGCGGTTACGCCCCCGGTGATCGCCGGAACGATAATGTATGGTATGGTAGAGGGGCTGGCGTTGACCCTTCCCACCAGCCTATCGCCTATTGTTACCCTTGCTGTACTCGTCGTCGCTGGCGGAGCGGTATATAGCGGGTTCATGCTGATCTTCGCGCGTGAGCGGATTGTTGAAGTGGTCAATCTGGCGCGCAGACGCGGCTGAGAAGTTCGACGGTGCACGCCGGGCCGGGCGATTGTGTATCCCGGCCCCGCTGATCAGAGCCACATGAACCATGCCCCTTGGAAGACGAGCGATCTTTCGCTTTTTGCCGCGTGCCCTACATTGCCGGCATGTCACCTAACTTTTCCCATCATCATGGGGCGACCCCGAAGGATAAGAATTTACGCCACGACGGATGGCAAACCGTCAGGCGCTTCCTTCCATATCTTTGGCCTGAGAACGATCTGGCGCTACGCTGGCGCATCTGCGTTGCCATAGTCCTCGTATTCGCGGCGAAGGCGACCATGCTTGCCTTACCGTTCTTCTACAAAAGCGCGGTCGATACGATGACTGTATCGGCAAACCCGGTGATGATGGTCGCGCTGGCCTTTGTGCTGGCCTATGCGCTGGGTCGTTTTACCTCGGTGCTGTTCGACAACGTGCGCAACATCGTGTTTGAGCGGGTGGGACAGGATGCCACGCGGCGCCTGGCCGCAGACGTGTTTCACCGGCTGCATCAGCTGAGTCTGCGTTTTCACCTCGGTCGCCGCACCGGCAATGTGACAAAGGTGATTGAGCGCGGAACCAAGAGCATCGACGTCATGCTCTATTTCCTGCTCTTCAACCTTGCTCCCACGGTGATCGAGTTGGTGGCGATCTCGGTGATTTTCTACCTCCATTTTGGCTGGGGGCTGGTGTTCGCGACGACTGTGTCGGTCATCGCTTATGCGCTTGTCACGCGCTGGATCACGGAGTGGCGCGCGAAGCTGCGCGAACAGATGAACGACCTGGACGGCCAAGCGATGAGCCGCGCAGTCGATTCATTGCTGAATTACGAGACTGTCAAATACTTCGGCGCCGAAGCGCGCGAGGAGGAGCGCTATGGGCAGGCGACGCGTGCCTATGCCGCTGCCGCGATCAAGAGCGAAAACTCGCTTGGCTTTCTCAACATTGCTCAGGCACTGATCGTGAACCTGCTGATGGCAGGCGCGATGGGGTACACCGTGTGGGGTTGGTCACGCGGCACGCTGACGGTGGGCGATCTCGTGTTCGTGAACACTTATCTAACCCAGCTGTTCCGTCCGCTAGACATGTTGGGCACGGTCTATCGGACGATTCGGCAAGGACTGATCGACATGGCCGAAATGTTCAAGCTGATGGACACAGAGGTCGAAGTAAAAGACGTTCCCGGCGCCCCTGCCCTGATCGTCAGGCGGCCCAGCGTCGTATTCGACAATGTGGACTTCAGCTACGATCCGGATCGTCGCATCCTGCGCGGCCTTTCGTTTGAGGTACCGGCAGGAAGCCACATGGCCATCGTTGGGCCATCGGGCGCCGGCAAGTCGACCATCGCCCGCCTGCTCTATCGTTTTTACGATCCGCAGGGCGGTGCGATCCTGATCGACGGGCAGGATATCAGGACTGTGACGCAAGCCTCACTGCGCGCCGTAATCGGCATCGTCCCGCAGGATTCAGTGCTGTTCAATGACACGATCGGCTACAACATTGCCTATGGGCGCGACGGCGCGACAATGGCCGACGTCGAAGCTGCCGTTCAGGCAGCAGCACTGACTCCCCTGATCAATCGACTTCCGCAGCGATACGACACCCAAGTGGGCGAGCGCGGCCTGAAGCTTTCAGGCGGAGAGAAGCAACGCGTCGCCATTGCCCGCACCATCGTGAAAGACCCGCCGATCCTGCTGCTGGACGAGGCGACCAGTGCGCTTGATACCCGCACGGAGCAGGACGTACTGGCCACGCTGCACAAAGTGTCCGAGAATCGCACCAGCATTTCGATTGCGCACCGCCTCTCCACGGTGGTGGATGCGGACTCAATTCTGGTGCTGGCAGAGGGTCAGCTGGCCGAACAGGGATCGCATGCCGATCTGTTGCGCCGTGATGGCCTTTATGCCCAGATGTGGCTGAGACAGGCGGCAGAGGTGGAAGAACTCACCGAACTGGCGGAATAAATAAGAGCATCGCGCAGTGCCGATGTAAATAATCCTTGGGGAGGATTGAATGGAGTTTGAAGTGATCGCGGAAGGGCTTGCCTTCCCAGAGGGTCCGGTCGTCATGGAAGACGGCTCGGTTATCGTCGTCGAAACCGAAGGCGGACGAATCACTCGCTGCTGGAACGGGCGCAAGGAAGTGGTATGCGACATCGGAGGCGGCCCTAACGGCCTCGCCATCGGCCCCGACGGCGCGCTCTACCATTGCAACAATGGCGGACACGGCGATGCTTACACCATTGGCAGAGTGGAACGGATCGACCTTGCCACCGGGAAGTTCGAGCGGATATTCGAATCGTGCGATGGTGACACACTCAGCGCACCCAACGACCTGATGTTCGATAGCGACGGGAACATGTGGTTCACCGATCTCGGCCGCATCGGAGAAAAGACGAAGGACTTTGGCGGCATGTATTGCGCCTCGCCCGATGGCTCAAAGATCGTGCGCGTGGTGAACCGCGCCCTGAGTTACAACGGGATTGGCATCTCACCCGATATGTCCACGGTCTATGCTGCCGATACCTATTCCGCGCGGCTGTGGGCAGTCGATCGCCGCGCCGAATTGCAGCAGCCCCGACTGGTCGGCACGGCGCCGGGGCAGGTTTTCCTTGATAGCCTCGCCATGACAGCAGCGGGCAACATCTGCGTCGCGGCTGTAACCGGCACCGCAATCGCCACTTTCACACCGCAAGGCGAAGTGACGATGACCCCGGTGCTGGATCGGCTCGTCACCAACATTGCCTTCGGAGGCAAGGACATGCGCGATGCCTACCTCACCTTCTCCGGCCACGGCACGCTTGTGAAAACGCGCTGGCACGAACCGGGCATGAAGCTGGTCTATAACGCCTGAGCGGCAGGGGTTATTTCACTGCGTCCGCGTCTTTCCAGACGACAGCCTGCGCGGCCTTCATCGAGTTGCTTTCCGTATCCCACGCAATCGTGGGCGAACCGTAGAGCCGCCAGCCCTGCGCAAGTGCTTCGGAAACGCGGTCGCAGAAGGCGCGATCGTCTTTGCCGGTTAGCAGGCGATAGATGGGTTTGTCGTCAGGAGGCATGGACATGCGTGATCAATCCTTTGTTTCTCGCCAATATCCGGTTGTTACGGGCACCGGGCCTTCTTTCATTGCCTGTACGCCGCATGGCACCAGCTGGTCGCGAAGCTGAGCGTCAAAGGCGTCGGCAATATCCTGTGGGGTCCAGCTTTCGCGAAAGATGGGCGGCAAAAGCAATGCGGGGTGGGTATAAATCTGCAGATTGCCACCGTCCAGCCGCAGGATTTGCCCGGTGACGCCTTCAGCAAGGTCCGAGAGGAGGAACTCGATGGCAGGCGAGTTCGCATCCGCAGGCTGCACGTTTGACTGATGCCGTGACTTTATCGCCTCGGCACTCTCACCGCGTCGGGCAGCTGCTGCGCGAGTTAAGTAATCGCCGGTCTGCTCGGTCATGCGCGTCGAACCGAGCGGCGAAAAGGCATTAACCCGCACTCCGGTGCCGCGAAGCTCCAACGCCCAGGTATAAATCATCGAGGCCACCGCGCCTTTGCTGGCGCCATACACGCTCATCGAATCGAGCCCCATGTGCGCGCCGGAGGTGATGTTAACGATGGAGCCACTGCCCTGCGCAACCATCGGCTTCACGGCCCTGGCCGCGCAATTCAGCGTGCCCATCACGTTCACATCAATCAGCGAACGTGCCGCAACGGGGTCGTAATCCAGGAATTTGTTGATGTGGAACAGGCCCGCATTGTTCACCAAGCCGTCGATACGGCCAAATTCACCCATGCAGGCATCGATCAGACGTCCGGCCTGATCCCAATCGGTAATGTCGGCCGCACAGGCAATCGCTCTGCCACCTTCGGCGCGAATGTCGGCGGCCACTTTTTCAGCCAGCTCCGCATCAACATCGTTGACGACGACCAAGGCGCCCTGAC
>JAZQRJ010000057.1:0-15621 GCA_045629505.1 Novosphingobium sp. | reverse complement strand
GGCAAGCGGGTAATCGCGAATCTTGATGGGCGGCGATTGAAATGCACCTGTGAAGGTGCTTTACCGCCCCAATAATTCAAGTTGAGATAAACATACCGGAAAGCGCATTCGCGCGGCCACCGGTGGGAGGATGCTTGGGATGGATTTGGCAGTCAAAGACGATCAGCAGATGCTGCGTGACACCTTCGCGCGCTTTCTCGATGAGAAGAGCAGCATGGAGCGCGTGCGCCGGGCAAATGATGCCGGGGGCTTTGACCGCGAACTCTGGGACGGCCTTGCCGAATTGGGCACTTTTGCCATGCGCGTACCGGAAAGCGCGGGCGGGCTTGGACTGGGTACGCTCGATGCCGTGTTGGTCATGGAAGAGGCCGGACGCACTCTTGCTTCCGGTCCGCTGGCCGAAGCAATTATGGCGGCGCGGCTGCTTGGTTTGCTAGGCGCTGGCGACGCCATTCTGGAGAGCGTGACACAAGGCCAGAAGGTCATCACGCTTGCCTATCACGATCTTGCTCGCCGCCCACGCCAGTGGGTTGCCGGCGGTGCCCATGCGGATCTGGTGGTCGCGCGCAAGGGTGCGGAAGTGGTGTTGGTCACGCTGGGTGATGCGGATCGTCAGGCTGAGGAAACGCTGGCATCCAGCGGCATTGCCGAGCTGGATCTTGGCAACGCTGCGCATACGGTTCTGGCATCCGGCGGGGAAGCGACCGCGGCATTTGCAGCCGCGTTGGAGGAATGGCAGCTGCTGATGGCGGCAGCGCTTAACGGCCTCGCCCGGCAGGCGATCAAGCTGGGTGCGGAATATGCTTGCGAACGCAAGGCATTCGGCGTTCCCATCGGCACTTTTCAGGCAATGTCCCACCCGCTGGCGGAACTTATCAGCGCAGTCGAAGGCGGCAATCTGCTCGTCTGGAAGATCATTCACGAAATCAGTAGCGGGGAAGCTGTTGGCGCTAAGATCCCGCTCGCGCTATGGTTCAATGCCCGCACCGCCAGCCGGGCCGTAGTGCAGAGCCTGCGCACATTTGGCGGTTATGGCCTCACCACGGAATACGACATTCACCTGTTCAATCTGCGCGCCAAGTCGTGGCCGCTGACGCTCGGCGATCCGGAGCGACTGTTGGCCAAGGCTGGACGGCGACTTTATGCGGGCGAAGAGACAGTGCTGCCCGATGTTGGCGTAACCGATCTGGATTTCGATCTGGGTGACGAGGCGCGTGAGCTTGCAGCGGAAGTCGATGCGTTCTTCCAGTCTACCCTTACGCCGGAATTGCAAGCCCATGCCCACCACTCGTGGGACGGGCATCACCCTGTGGTTCACCAGAAAATGGCAGAAGCCGGGCTGCTGTTCCCTGAGCTTCCCAAGGAACAGGGTGGCCGCGGGGCCTCGCCTTACGCCAGCTACGCAGCAGGCAAGGTCTGGGGCAAATACAACTGGTCAGGTCACTCCAAAGGCACGACGATGATGACCGCAGCGATCATCGAGAAGTTTGGCAGTGACGAACTGAAGGAGACGGTGCTCAAGCCGATTCTGGCAGGCAGGGCAATTTGCAGCCTCGGCTATTCGGAGCCCGGTTCTGGATCTGATGTGTTTGCCGCGCAAACCAAGGCGACACAGGAAGGCAATGGCTGGCGGATCGACGGCACAAAGATGTTTACCAGCGGGGCTGAGCAATCGGACTATGTTCTGATGCTTACCCGCACCAATCCCGATGTGCCCAAGCACAAGGGGCTGACCATGTTCATCGTTCCGCTCAAGACGGATGGGATCACGGTCCAGCCGGTCTACACTTTCCAGGACGAGCGGACGAACATCACTTTCTATGATGGCGTGCGGATTCCCGATAGCTATCGCCTTGGCCCGATCGATCAGGGCGTGCTCACCATGAGCGCGGCGCTCGCGCTGGAGCACGGGGGCGGCTTCTCTGACGAACAGTTCGCCAATGTCTCTGCAGCGGCCGAACTTTGCCAGGAAATTGAAACGGACGACGGCAGCAAACTGATCGAGACGGAAGCCGCGCAAATCCGCCTGGCTCGGGCTATGGCGAATGGCTTGGCGGGAGAGATGCTCGGCTTGCGGTCGCTTTGGTCGTCGCGCGAGGGCAAAAACCTGCCGGCCGCCGGTCCTATGGCAAAGATGTTCACCACAGATCGCTATCTTGAGGATGCAAGTGATCTGATGGACCTGACCGCGCCGCTTTCGCTTTCAAAACGCAAGGGAGCGGCAGAGGCAGTGAACCTTGCCTATCGCTTTGCCCACGCAACCACGATCTGGGCAGGCACCAGCGAGGTCCATCGCAGCATGATCGCTGAGCGCGCGCTTGGCATGCCTCGTTCGCGCGGGTGATCTATGCACCGTACTGACGTATCTAACCAGGCATCGAAGGAACAAAACGACGTGAGCCGTGAACTTCATCTGCTCGTCCGCGAAGAGGACGGCATCATGATCTGCACTCTCAATCGTCCGGAAAAGCTGAATGCCCTGAATACCGAGATCTTCGATCTTCTGGGCAAGGCGGTGTGGCGCTTTCGCGATACGGACGATCTGAAGGTCATGCTGATCAATGCGAAGGGGCGATACTTCTGCTCTGGCGTCGATCAGAAGGAAGGCATGGTGGCTGAGCGTGAACAGCACCTGCCCACGGCGCGCGGTATTCGGGAGCAGACCCGCCTGCAACGCAACATGCAGTATATCCTTGATGAGATGGAGCATGTGGAGAAGCCGATCGTTGTGGCCCACCATGCGATGTGTATGGGCGGCGGCTTTGAGCTATCGCTCTCGTGCGATTTCCGGCTTGCGGGCGAAAGCGCGCAATATGCTTTCCCCGAAGGTCTGTTCGGCGTGCTGCCCGCTTCCAACGGTGTTTCGCGGCTGACGCGCTATTGCGGAGCACACTGGGCACGCTGGCTGATCATGGCGAATAAGCAGATCGACGCGGCGCGAGCGCTGAATATCGGCTTGGTTCACGAAGTGTTTCCCGACGATCAGCTTGAAGCAGAAGTCATGACGTTTTGCCGCCATCTTGCCGCGCAGAACGGGGAGCAGATGGGCGCCGCCAAGATCGTGATCGAGCTTTGTGAGGAAGTGGGCCGCGATAGCGCCCGGCATATTGAGCGCATGGCAAACTCCGCGCTCTCGCTCAATCCGGGGTGGGCTGAGGACCGGGCCGAGTATGTGAAGAACATCGGCGGCCGGGGCAACTGAGCCTTTCGCTCCGAATCAATTTCCCATGTTCAGAGACTTAAGGTTGCCGCCGGGAGGTTCAATTCCGGCGGCGGCAATTTTGTTTGAGTGGAAGGAGTTTGTGGAAAGTTTGGTTCGCAGGTCGGCGGATTCATGCCGTTGTGCCGTAGTCCTAGTGTGCTCCCGTTTGACAAACTAGAGGCGAGATGATTGTCTAGGTCTAGTTGGTGCTATCTCCACAAGCACAACATATAGTGCGAAAGGGCAGTTATGAAGGAACGCGAAATACCCGTAGAAGTGGCGGGATATGAAAACAAATTATTGCCTACGCTTAATGCTTCAACCGGGGAGATTAATCTGCGGTGGTGGTCGATCAATAAAGGGCTTTTCTTACACGAACAAAACGATCCAGAGGCTTTAATGATTCCGCTGTGGCAGTAAGCCCCGGCGAAAAATTTCCGGTGATATCTGAAGCCCCAGAAAGTCTGTGCACGCTCGATTGACGCGGTTTTCCTAAAGCCGCACCATCTTCAAAGGCCAAAAACACAATTTGTAGTGTCGCAGAAGCGTGCTAACCCCATGCCTAGATGCTTCGAAGGTTGAAACACCTGTGCGAAGTCTCCAGATTCCAGGGGATTGTATGGATTTTCGCGATGGCCAAACATCTGATGCAGCTTCCTTATTTGGTGAAGCGAATGATGGTGGATCTGGTAACAGCTCCGCGGTTCCTATGACTGACCAAGTCGATGACCCCGCTGGCTTGCTAGCCACATCCTCGCAAGCGCTGGCAAATGCAGCGGCTCAGGCCGTGAGCGCGGCTACCCCCCCAGACAGCAAGACGATTTCACCGCGTCGCTTCAAGATCGTGACCGACGCGTCACGCGATTCGTTGCTGACCGACTTTGGCAAGGATACGCTGGACGATCGCTATCTGCTGCCCGGCGAAGCGTATCAGGATCTGTTCGCACGCGTTGCCGATGCCTATGCGGATGACGAAGAGCATGCGCAGCGTCTGTATGATTATATCTCGCGGCTGTGGTTCATGCCGGCAACGCCGGTACTCTCCAATGGCGGCACCGGGCGCGGTCTGCCGATCTCCTGCTATCTCAATTCGGTCGACGACAGTCTGGAAGGCATCGTCCGCACCTGGAACGAGAACGTCTGGCTCGCCTCGCGCGGCGGCGGCATCGGCACGTATTGGGGGCAGGTGCGCGGGATTGGTGAGCCGGTTGGCCTGAACGGCAAGACCAGCGGTATCATCCCCTTTGTGCGCGTGATGGACAGCCTGACGCTTGCCATTTCGCAAGGTTCGCTGCGGCGCGGTTCTGCCGCCTGCTACATCGACGTGCATCATCCGGAGATCGAGGAGTTCCTCGAAATCCGCAAGCCGTCTGGCGATTTCAACCGCAAGGCGCTCAACCTGCATCACGGCGTGCTTCTTACGGATGAATTCATGCAGGCGGTGCGTGATGGCGAAGAGTTCGCTCTCCGTAGTCCGCGCGATGGATCGGTGCGCAGTACTGTCAACGCTCGCAACCTGTTCCAGAAGCTGGTGGAAACGCGGCTTGCAACGGGTGAGCCTTACATCGTGTTTTCCGATACGGTGAACCGGATGATGCCAAAGCATCATCGCGAACTGGGCTTGAAGGTTTCTACCTCCAACCTTTGTTCGGAAATCACGCTGCCGACCGGCCGTGACCACTTGGGCAACGATCGCACCGCGGTATGCTGTCTCTCGTCCCTGAACCTTGAAACCTGGGATGAGTGGAACGGTGACAAGCGCTTTATCGAAGACGTGCTGCGCTTCCTCGATAACGTGCTGCAGGATTATATTGAACGTGCGCCCGAAGAAATGGCGCGCGCAAAGTATTCGGCGATGCGCGAACGCTCGGTCGGCATGGGCGTGATGGGCTTCCATTCGTTCCTGCAGGCCAAGGACATTCCGATGGAAAGCGCCATGGCCAAAAGCTGGAACATAAAGATGTTCCGCCACATCAACCAGAAGGCGAACGAAGCCTCGATGTTGTTGGCGAATGAGCGCGGCCCGTGCCCAGACGCTGCCGATCAGGGTGTGATGGAACGCTTCAGCTGCAAGATGGCGATTGCGCCCACTGCATCGATCTCGATCATCTGCGGCGGCACCAGCGCATGCATTGAGCCGATCCCGGCCAATATCTATACGCACAAGACGCTGTCGGGCAGCTTTGTTGTCAAGAATCCCTATCTGGAAAAGCTGCTGGCTGCGAAGAGCAAGGATTCGAACAACGTCTGGAACTCGATCCTTGAGCAAGGCGGATCGGTGCAGCACCTCGATTTCCTCTCGCCGGAGGAAAAGGCCGTGTTCAAGACCAGCTTCGAGATCGATCAACGTTGGCTGCTGGAATTCGCTGCAGACCGCACGCCCTATATCGATCAGGCGCAGTCGCTGAACTTGTTCATCCCGGCCGATGTCGACAAGTGGGACCTGATGATGCTGCACTTCCAGGCATGGGAGAAGGGCATCAAGTCGCTCTATTATCTGCGGTCCAAGTCAGTCCAGCGCGCCGGTTTCGCCGGTGGTGTGGAGGCGGATAACACTCCCGAAGCGCCAAAGTTCGAAATCGGCGAAAGCACCGATTACGATGAGTGTCTGGCCTGTCAGTAAAGCGGCGGACTGGTCGTCGGGAAAAATGATTTTGCGCAATAGTGATGCCCCGGCCAGAAGGGAATTGGCCGGGGCATTTTGGCGCCCCTAGGGGACTGGGCGCGACGACTGCAAACATGATTGTTCCGGTTGCCCACGGTGGCAAAAATGCCCCAATCAGTGGAAGCGCGCCCCCACAGGTATCGCAACACCGTCTTTGAGGTAGACCCTATTATTGGCAATGCGGTCTATATGATCAAACGCGATGAAATGATGGACCCGATCAAGATGACCGCTCGGAGTTAGCTCCATCCGATCGTCCTCAATGTGATCAACGGTGCCAACAAACTTACCGTATTGGTCCGCAACTTCCATATTTCGCCTTACGTGCAGTTTCTCAAACATAAGAAACGTCCTTGTAAACAAGATTATTTTATCAGTTAACCAGAACTAACCGCTTTCGTTCCACGCCTCGCCGTGAAATCGGCACAGGAACCCCGTATTACTTCAGCAAAACGCCCCTCGCATGGGGGAGGGGCGTTCCGCCCCGGAGCGCTGTTCAACCTCCGGAGTAGGTTATGGTTCAGCGGTAAATTATGGAGTTGCGCCCAGCCCAAAAGTCCCATCCCCGCGGCTCGCCAGCAAAATCTGCTCTTCGGTGATGCCATCAATCAAGCTAAGTGGGACGAAATAGGTGCTGGGTTCTCCTTCCTTGGAAGGTGCCAGCACGATGTGATCTCCCTGAACCAAATCTACATGGCCAATTAACTCGCCTTCCGAAGAGATAACTTCCATGCCGGTTGAAATGGTGCCTGCGAAAGTGCGAAAGCGAGAATTGCTTGAGGGCTCGCCGGAATCGTTCGCGGTATCGATAGGGCGATCTGCCATATTTATTCTCCGTAGGCTCGGCCAGGAACTACCGCGCTTCGCACTACCAAAGGCATTAACACAATTTTTGCCACGCGGTTCCGGTCACCGGGCGGCTTTAGGCCGGCGTTTCGGACAAAGAGAGAATGTCCTCTTGCTCGATAAGTGGCGAACCTTCAGGCTGCGATAAACACATGGGGAGATGCTATTCATGGAGAGCGGGCCAAGCTATCGCCGGGTCGTCACGGGCCTGAATGAAGATGGGCGCAGCGGTGTAATGATCGACGCCCCGGTGGGCAGCACCGCCAGCATGTCCGGCAACTCCAGAGTAGTATGGCGAACGCCCGGCGTCCCGGCCGACAATTCCGGATGGGTAGATATTGAGCCGGGCCATATCAAGGTTTCTAGCCTGGGCGATGGCGGCACCCTGTTTATGATCCACAGCTTCCCACCAGATCATGGCGCGAATCCATTCTGGCACGCCACGGACACGATTGATTACATCACCATGCTGGAGGGCGAAGTCGTCTTCATGACCGAAACCGGCGAAGTCACCCTGCGCACGGGCGACGTAATGGTGGATCGCGGTATCCGCCACGCATGGCGCAACGATACGGACAAGGTCGCCACCGCTTCCATCGTTATCATACCCGCCCATGCTCTTGGCAAGCAGGGCTAAGGGAAGTGGCTTGATGCCGTCGGACACACATCATATTGTCTTATTGCCTCTGGATAACTCACTCAGGGCGGTAGGAAACGAGGGGGTGACACCCTATCTACCAAGGTCTGAGATTCTCTAGAAGATGAGGCCCGGTCGATGTCCCTGTTGGAAGCCCGCAAGACCTATAAGCCGTTCCAATATCCATGGGCCTATGAGTTCTGGAAGCGCCAGCAGCAGGTTCACTGGCTGCCGGAGGAAGTCCCCCTGGGTGAGGACTGCCGAGACTGGGCGCAGAAGCTTTCGGACCATGAACGCAATCTGCTGACGCAGATCTTCCGCTTCTTCACGCAGGCGGACGTGGAAGTGCAGGATTGCTATCACGATAAGTACGCCCGTGTCTTCAAGCCGACCGAAGTGAAGATGATGCTGACCGCCTTCTCCAATATGGAGACGGTGCACATCGCTGCTTATTCGCACTTGCTGGACACCATCGGCATGCCCGAAAGCGAATACGGTATGTTCCTTGAATATCAGGAACTTAAAGACAAGCACGATTATCTTCAGCAGTTCGGTGTTGATACGGACCAGGATATCGCCCGCACCCTCGCCATGTTTGGCGGTTTCACCGAAGGGCTGCAGCTTTTCGCCAGCTTCGCCATGCTGATGAACTTCCCGCGCTTCAACAAGATGAAGGGCATGGGCCAGATCGTTTCATGGTCTGTGCGTGACGAATCGCTGCACTGCGAAGGCATCACCAAGCTGTTCCACGCATTCGTGCAGGAACGCGGCTGCCTGACCAAATCGGTGAAGGAAGACATCATCGATTGCTGTCAGAAGACGGTGCGGCTGGAAGATGCCTTCATCGATCTGGCGTTTGAAATGGGCCCGGTGCCGGGGATGAACGCCAAGGATATCAAGCGCTATATCCGCTACATCGCAGACTGGCGCCTGCGCCAGCTTGGCCTGCCGGAAATCTACATGGCCGAAGATCACCCGCTGCCCTGGCTCACGCCGCTGCTTAACGGTGTGGAGCACGCCAACTTCTTCGAAACGCGCTCGACAGAATATTCCAAGGGCGCAACGCGGGGTGATTGGAACAACGTGTGGACCAACTTCGATCAGCGCCGCAAGGGCAAGGACGCATCCGGCGCGAACGACATTGAGGCTGACGACGGCAGCGAGCCGGACATGTTCGCGGGGCAGGCGGCGGAGTAGGGGGATGGCGAGGCAGTTTGATTGCTTTCGCCATCTATCCGCCAACATCATCACAGCGAGTTTTAACACCACCCGCTGCGATAGCCCTTCCAAGTTTCTGCATAGCCTTCGCGCACCAGCACGTCGCCGATGCTCTCACCATCGCGCACCAGTACCCGCAAGGATCGGCCATAGCGGTCGGTATCATCCCCGAAAGTCTGCGTTCTGATTTCGAACGGGCCTTCGTTGAGCAGTTCGGTCAGCCGCTCGGTTGCCCGTTTTGCCAGTTGCGCCTCGCGCGGGCATTGCGGATCTGATAGTTCGGGCGTGTTGATGTCTGCGATCCGGATTTTCTCGCCGCGATGCCAGATCGTGTCTCCGTCGACGACGCAGGTATAGCGGACTGAGCCGGAGCAGCGGGAAAACCGAGCGTTCGAAACCTCCAGTTGCTTTGTACCCAGCCCATCGAGCGAGACTGCAAAGCCGGGCGGCGGGCCATCCCATAGGAACACAGCGGTAAATACGGCGAGCGGGGCCACGACCATGAACGGCGTCCAGGAAGACTTCTTCCCGCTGTGCTGACGCGACGGCTTTCTTCGCGATGTAGGCCGGGAGAACGGCACGACATTGCGCTTTCTGCTTTCGCCTCGCCAGTTTCGCTGTCCCATGGCCACAAGAGTAAGCGCGACAAGGTAAAGGAACCTTCAAGACGGCGATCTGGGGCAGCCAAACTCCCCACTTCCCTTCCGCGCCGACCCCGCTAGTCTCTCCCCAAATAACAAAAAACGGAGAGACCGATGCTCAAAGGTGAGAAAATCCTCATAACCGGCCCGGCAGGGCAGATCGCCGCGCCGATTGCGCGCGCTCTGGCGGCTGACAATGACGTGTGGGGCATCGCCCGCTTCAGCCAGCCCGGCAGTCGCGAAGAGGTCGAAGCGATGGGGCTAACCACCCGCGCGGTTGATCTGGGCACCGGGGATTTTGGCGACTTGCCGGACGATTTCACCATCCTGCTCCACCTTGCCGCCTATATCTCTCCGGGCGGGGATTATGAGTCCGCGATCCGCGTAAATGCGGAAGGAACCGGGCTGCTCCTCTCACACTGCCGCAAGGCGAAAGCCGCCATGGTGATGACGACCAGCAGCGTCTATTCCCCCAATCCCGATCCGATGCACCTCTATCATGAGGACGATCCCGTGGGAGATAGCAAGCTGCCCGGCATGCAGACTTACGGCATTTCCAAGCTGATGGAAGAAGGCGTGGCGCGTGCCTGTGCGCGGCTGTTCAACCTGCCGGTCGTGATTGCGCGGATGAACTCTGCCTATGGCAACAATGGCGGGCTGCCCAGCCATCACCTTGCGGCGCTGCTGGAAGACAAACCGATCATGCTGCGCAGCAATCCCTCTGGCTACAGCCCGATCCATGAGCGCGATATTGTAGATCAGGTGGAAGGGATGCTTTCAGCGGCCAGCGTGCCCGCCACCATCGTAAACTGGTGCGGGGATGAGGCAATCGCCGCGCAGGACTGGATCGCCTACATGGGTGAGCTCACCGGGCGTGAGCCGAAGATCCAATATTATGATGCTCCGGGCAGCCAACCGGGCATCTGCTGCGATATCACCCGGCGCATTACTTACACCGGCCCGTGCAAGGTCAGCTGGCGTGACGGCGTGCGGGAAATGATCGCCGCTCGCCATCCCGAAGCGCTGGTTGCCGGCGCGGCCTGATCCGTCAGCCAGAC
The DNA here is from genome assembly GCA_045629505.1 of Novosphingobium sp. Classification (GTDB taxonomy): domain Bacteria; phylum Pseudomonadota; class Alphaproteobacteria; order Sphingomonadales; family Sphingomonadaceae; genus Novosphingobium. The sequence continues at coordinate 5,354 of JAZQRJ010000057.1, read as the reverse complement.
ATCTGGCCGCCGCCATCAAGGTTCACGGCCTGACCATTGATCCATCCTGCCTCGGCATCGCTGAGCAGGAAGGACACAAGCGCGGCGACGTCCGTTTCTTCGCCCAGTCGCATGCTGGGTGATAGGGCGAGCATCGCTGCGCGCTCTTCCTCGCTGGTGTTGATCTTCACCGCATCGGTCAGCACCACGCCGGGGCATACGCAATTGGCGCGAATGCCCTCGCGACCCCAGCGCTGCGCGACATGGCGCATCAGTCCGTTCAGCCCGGCCTTGGCGATGTAGTAACTCATGCGCGTTGGGGCAGAGGATTTGGACGCGCCCGATGATGTGTAGACAATTGCGCCGCCGCCGTTCTTAAGCATTTCCGGGATGGCGAACCGGCTGCATAGCAGATGGCCGCGCAGGGATACTTTGTGCATACGGTCAAACACTTCGAGATCGGTGGTGACGACGTCCTTGTCTTCCAGATTGCGCTCCCGGTCCGTGGCGTTGACGTGCATCAGGTCCAGCCTGCCGAAGTGTTCCACCACGCGGGTGATGGTGTCGCGGACCGATTGTTCCTCCGTGATGTCGAACTGGATGGCGATGGCTTCGCCGCCTTCCGTCTCGATCTGCTCGATCAGCTTCTGAGCGCCGGCTAGATTGACGTCTGCCACCGCGACTTTCGCCCCTTCGGATGCAAGTCGCTTCGCCGTTTCCGCGCCCATCCCGGTTGCGCTGCCGGCGCACAGTGCCACCTTGCCTTCGTGCCGTCGCATCGTTCACTCCCCTGATGTGGTTTGGCCCCACTTTGGGCCAGGCGCGCTGGCGATGGCAATACATGCATTTGAAAGTGGGTTCGGCCCGGCAGCAAGAAGAGATTTAAGTGCTGAGCGGCAGAATTCGGGCCCGCGCTTGTTGCCAAATAGGCAGGTCATTAGCGTTTACACCGCTGCAGCGCTTATGATAGGTTCTTCGGTTATTACAGTAACATACGGGAACGATTGCCGCTTGGGCGCATCACGCTAACACTACAATTGTTTGACTGTCTCACCCTTTGATCGGCATCATGGGTTTTGCGGTTCGTTATTTTCGCTTTTGCGCTGCTTCCTGTTTTTGCGCGGTATTTCCGTTCACTTCAGTGGGGGTTCGCAGCACAATGACGGGAGTTGAACGATGAAAAGTAAGCGCAATCCAGCGCCCTGGTGGCTCAAGGCCGCCACCTTTGTCGGGATGGTCACTGCCGTCGGCCTGTTGGCCGCAACGATGGCGGTGGAATAAATATGCGGCACTTCTTTCGATGGAATGTGCCCAGGGAGAATGAATGGCAGCACACTCACCCCTGATCGCAACGATTGTTGTTGGCCTTGTTGCGGCGTTCATCATGGGGGCTTTGGCGCACCGGCTGCGGGTCTCGCCGATTGCGGGCTATCTGTTGGCGGGCGTAATCGTAGGGCCGTTCACGCCGGGCTTTGTCGCCAATTCCGGGCTTGCCAACCAACTTGCGGAAATTGGTGTCATTCTGCTGATGTTTGGAGTGGGGCTGCACTTCTCGCTGCGGGATTTGCTTTCCGTCAAGCAGATCGCGGTTCCGGGGGCAATCGTGCAGATTCTGGTGGCCACCCTCTTGGGCATGGCGCTGGCCCACGCGTTGGGCTGGACATTGGCCGCAGGCATGGTCTTCGGCCTTGCCCTTTCGGTTGCGAGTACTGTCGTCCTGCTGCGCGCCCTGCAGGTTCGCAACCTCGTGCAGACGGAGCGCGGACGGATCGCGGTGGGCTGGCTCATTGTCGAAGATCTGGTGATGGTTCTGGCGCTGGTGCTGCTGCCTGCTCTTGCGGATATTGACAAGGCCGGCGGCCGGAGCGGCGCAAGCGCCATTTTGCTTCCGCTAGGTGCGACGCTTATAAAGGTCGCAGTGTTCATCGCCTTGATGCTGGTAGTGGGGCGCCGGATTATCCCTTCCACGCTGCACTGGGTTGCTCATACCGGATCGCGCGAACTGTTCCGCCTTGCGGTCCTGTCTATTGCGCTGGGGGTTGCGTTCGGCGCCGCCTTCATCTTCGATGTTTCCTTTGCGCTGGGCGCATTCTTCGCCGGGATGATTCTTGGCGAAACCCAGCTTAGTCGCCGCGCGACGGAGGAAACATTGCCGCTGCGCGACGCCTTTGCAGTGTTGTTCTTCGTCTCGGTCGGAATGTTATTCGATCCCGCAGTCGTACTGGAACAGCCGCTACCTCTATTGGCTACGGTGGCCATCATCGTGCTCGGCAAGTCGCTAGCGGCCTTCGCCATCGTCCGGTCGTTCGGATACGGAAACACACAGGCGCTTACCATCGCTGCCAGCCTTGCGCAGATCGGGGAATTCTCTTTCATACTTGCCGCATTGGGTTCAAGCCTCGGCTTGTTGCCACCAGAAGCACGGGATCTGATTCTGGCAGGAGCGATAATTTCGATCTTCCTTAATCCCTTCATTTTTACGCTGATCGTGGCGCGGCCTGACAAGGAGGGTGTCACGGAACGGCCTGCACCTGCGCCCAAGCGCCATACTATTCTGATAGGTTATGGTCGGGTGGGAAGGCTGGTTGCGCTGGAACTAAAGCGCGTGGGTCGGTCGTTCGCAGTTATTGAGGACCAGCATGATATGGCCCGGCAGGCCGAGGCGGATGGCATCGCCTGTCTGCATGGCAATGCGCTCGACAATCGGACGCTTGGGGCTGCGGGCATAAGCGAAGCAAGCCATCTGCTACTCGCGGTGCCCGAGGGGTTTGAAGCCGTGGCGATTTGCGAGCGTGCCCGATCGCTCAATCCCGCAATTCGCATAATTGCCCGTGTTCATACGGATGATGACGTTGAGCACTTTACCCGTCTGGGCGTTGCGCACATCATTGTGGGCGAGCGTGAGATCGCGTCGCGCATGCTCGCGCTGTCAGCCTAGTAACGCTGACTCTCTGTCTGCTTTCAGCTTTGGCGCGATAGCATGGGCGGGCAGCAGCCTGGCGCACGGGGCGCTGCAAAGCCCTTGATACCATGCGATGTGATCCGCGATATAGTCCGCCACTTTGGATAAATGCCGCTGGCGATAATGTGCATTCGCGTCTGACGCGCGGATAACTGCAATCTGGTGGGCCGAAAAAGCCTTGTTCAGATCCATCGCTTTTTTCCCATCAGTTGAGATGCGGCGTCTGCCCGCATGGTGAATAGGTGAATCGCCCCCCCAATATTGCGCCAGCGAAGAGTATCACAAAATAATTGACGACGAGAGTCACGTCAGCGCGGTTCTGGCGCGCTTCACGGGACGGATGATTGTCCATCCCATTTCGCCGGAACCATGCACCGTTCCAATGAATTTAGCTATTAGCCCGTCTCTGGAGCATAGCATTATGCAGAAAACAACGATGGAAGACCGCCGCAAGGAACTCCAAACCTTACTCGCAAAGTTTCGGCAACATCCTGAGAGGGATTGGGGCGTGGAGCGCAGGCGCGCACAAACGCTTAGCCAAATGGTCGCAGGTGGAATGCAGCGGCAGGGCTCAATGCTGCACTAACCGCATCTGAGGTTAGGCCATTGCTGCGGTGCGGGTGGCGCCTTCACCGCGGCAAAGGCTGATCAGATTTGTCAGTTCAAACGTATGAAGGGGCTTGCTGAACTTCACGCTGAGCGAACCATTGATGCCGCGACGAACAGTTCCAGAAAGCGGCTTCGCACCCTGTACATCCACCGACACCGTGGCCCCGGGGTGCAGTTCCGCTTCTTGCACGTTACCCAATCGGCAACCGCCCAGCGAAAGCTCTACCAGTAGCGCATCGGTGCTAGCCCCTTGGGCATGGCGGACGTTCGCCGCACGACGTACGGCAAAGCGCGAGTGTTCCCGGATCGTAAGAGCTGCCATTAAAACGAACCTCTATCCAGTGGCTGTCAGAAGGTGCACGACATTGGTTAAGATCGCGTTGCGCGATCAAGCGACGGCTCGGCAAGGCTTCAGGCCAGCAAAGTACCCGGATTTGGCATAGGGCGTTTCTTTTGTGCGTTAATCAGTGAGAGAACGCACCGCACCACCACAAGCACAAAGACTAACGGCAATATAAGTAGGCCGATCAGCACGATCAGCAGAATCGCCCCGATGAGCCCTCCAATGAGGCCGATCCAGAACGTATTGATCAGGTACTGATAGTGCGATGCTTCCCAGTCTGCGCTGGCTTCGTTCTTCCACACATATGCAAGCACAACACCGATGATTGCGGTGATGCCCACGAAGAACGAAGAAAGGTACAGCAGGCTGATGATTGTTGGCTGATTGAACTCGAAGGTCGAAGATTGCGCTGCGCTCGTGGGCTGTGATCGCGGGAAATTCGAAGATGATTGCGTTTCCGCGCGGGGTGCGGGTTGCGTGGTTCCCATGTTCTGTGGCGGGCCATCCAGACGTCCCCGATCGTTTTGTTCCATCGTCGATGCGCTTTCTTCAGAAACCCAAACATTCAACATATAGTGGCGGCATGAACGAGTCCACGCGCTCTGTGAGCACGCGTTGTCCGGCCGTCTGCCGCTTACGGGAGACAGCGTAGTGGCCCCAGTGGCTGAAATCTCACCAGATGCGGACGGGATGTGCGATTTTCGCTATAAATCCTGAACCGGGGAGTTAAACGCGCTTCATGTCGAATCCACACGATCCTGCGATGCTCGCCAAGGCAGAGACGCTTATCGAAGCGCTGCCCTATCTCCAACGCTATGCCGGTAGCACGTTCGTCGTGAAATACGGCGGCCACGCGATGGGCGATCGAGCGCTGGCGCATGATTTCGCGCAGGATATCGTGTTGCTCAAGGCGGTGGGCATCAATCCCGTCGTCGTGCATGGTGGAGGGCCGCAGATCGGGGCCATGCTAAAGAAAATGGGCGTCGAATCGCAGTTTGTTGATGGCCTGCGCGTTACCGACAAGGCGACGGCGGAGGTCGCCGAAATGGTGCTGTGCGGCGCAATCAACAAGGAATTGGTCGGCTGGATCGCGGGTGCGGGCGGTAAAGCGATCGGCATATCCGGCAAGGATGGCGGGCTCGTTACCGCGCGCAAGGTGACGCGCACTTCCAAAGACCCGGACAGCAACATAGAGCGTGTCGTTGATCTCGGCTTCGTGGGCGAACCGGCCATAATCGATACGCAGGTGATCGAAACAATTTCGGCGTCGGGCGCAATTCCGGTGATTGCTCCTATCGCTCCGGGCGCCGATGGATCGACTTATAATATCAATGCGGACACGATGGCCGGTGCCATTGCCGCTGCTCTCAACGCATCGCGGTTGTTCCTGCTGACTGATGTTGCTGGCGTGCTGGACAAACAGGGCAATTTGCTTACCGATCTGCGTCCGGCTGACGTCAA
>JAZQRJ010000056.1:0-52116 GCA_045629505.1 Novosphingobium sp. | reverse complement strand
ACGTCATCCGGAATGGCATATTGTCCTGATCGGGTCCGCGCATGGAGGACAGACCGAAATATTGTCACTGCGCCGCCATCCCAACGTGCATTTTCTGGGCGTGAAGCCCTATGATGAAGCGCTTCAGCACGTTCGCGCCTTCGACGGTCAATATCGGTGATATGGCCCCCTTCGCATCGGTAGCGCTTGATCGGCAGGACTTCATGTCAAAGGCAGAGGAAATTCTCAGCCAGCCCGCTTGGAAGCTGCGGCCTGTGAACGTACCGGCCACACTATGCTGGGAAGCCCGTGTGGACGACATGATCGAAGCCATCGACAACTGCCTGTAGAGATCGACATAGCAGGGCCGCGATTTCCGCGGCCTCCAGCACAACTCCAAAGGCTTCGGATAGCTGGAGGCAGAAAACGCCCGCTGCATTCACGTGGCCCAGGGTCGGGCGCAGTTCTATCCCATAGTTAAAACAGCTGTAAGGGGCTCATGCGGTAACTCCGGCAGTGACCGGCATCCTCAACGGCCCCCTTCCGCGAACGCGGGAGGACGCGGATTAATGAAGATTGATTGCAGCGCCGTGGCAAACATGCCCCGGTGATCGCCAATCCGCGTGCGGCTGTAAGCAAGCCCATTGCCAGCCGTTTCGCTATCCGCGTCGATCAACAGCCATTCGCCCTCCGGCATCCGCGATGCCGCCACCGTAATGTCCAAATTAGCCAGCGTGCATTGATCCAGCGGCATTACCAGGGCCGTGCCGTTTCCGAAATCGCCCAACATGGCTACCGTTGAAAGAGGCGACAATGGTTCTCCCTCAACCACATCGGCGGTGAAGCGCGTCCAGATGGCGCCCGGCCCTACGCGCGAACGGTCAACATCGATATGCCGCTCCTCGAACCAGCCATGGGCATCATGTTCATCTTCTTCGGTCCAGTATCGTTGCGTCAAAGGCGCGTGAGTCGCCGGATTGTCAGCAAGCCGAGCGCGCACGGCAGTTGAGCGCAGCCAAAGCCGACCACCACTATAGAACTCTGCATCGACAATCTGAATGCGCTTGCCATCACGCAACAGGCGGATTTTGGGGACGAGAGGGTCCAAAGGGACAGTGCCGAGGATATCGACGCTGATCCGCGTGGTCAGCATGGGCTCGATAGTCGCCACCTGGTCCAGCACGTGCCCGGCCAGACCAGCCAGTGCCATTCCAACCTGCGATGTACCGTTCCAAGGGCTGATGCCCAACCCGGTGGGGACGAATGCTTCGCCTTCACGCCTGTAAAATGCGGGCCGTGGGGACATAGTCAGTTCTCTCCCTGTTTATTGGCATCTTGCCCGGGAACATTTGCCCTCCGCAATCGATGCTCAATCCTTGCACTTCGATTGTCTGCAAACAATTGAGTTTGCGAAAATATTAACAACTGTTCCGACTGCAATTTCCCTGAAACCCGCGTCAAAGCCCCATTTTTGAAGTTTGGGTCGATCGAAAATAGTTAAGCGACGAACCGTGTTTTTAGGGGGTTGTTAACTAGTTTTGCTAATAACTCGTTAGCACGGTGAGTAGAGGCTCTGCGTTGCCACGGATGGGACAAGCCATCCTTTTCAACCAGTGAGATCAAAGACCGTGTGAATGATAATCGGAACGGATGCGGATGAACTCTTATTTTCTGGAAGGAATTCCAAATGCTCGGACCCAAATTAGATAGGCCAACCGAAGTCACCGGTCCCCTTGGCCAACCACTGACCCGCGAGGATTTGCCGCCACGTGACACTTCGCGATGGATCGCTCGGCGAAAAGCGGAAGTCGTAGCTGCAGTCAACGGCGGGCTGCTGTCCCTGCGCGAAGCCTGCTCACGCTACGATCTGACACTTGAAGAATTTGCCTCGTGGCAGCGCGCAGTCGAACGCGAAGGACCATCAGGTCTTCGGGTTTGCAGATCGCAAGTTCACCGCGAGCGCAACCCTAACCGCCATTAATTCCTGAAAAGTGCTGGTTCGGGCGGCAATTGTGGCGCTGACCCGAACCAAGCTCTGCATTCCCTCTCCACCTGCTGTCAGACCGCACAGTCAGTGTGGGGTAGTTGCCTCCATCTGACGCGCGACCATCTGGCGCCCCGCTCCCTAGTGAAGAGCGCCATGCCAGATCAGGGCCGCTCCCTATCCTCAATCCCCGGAATGTCCGGCTCGATATCGGCATATTCAGGTTCATGCACCTCCACGATGCCGCGCCCAAGGTGGCTATGCCCCCGGCTATAAGCGAAATAGACCACGATACCGATGACGATCCACATAGGCAGGAACAGCATCGCCGAGGATGGCAGGTTCATGAACAGGAACAGGCAGCCCAAAATGGTGGCCGGAGCGACTAGCCACACCCCGGGGACTCGGAAATGCCGACGTCGGTCGGGATGCGAGCGCCGCAGCAGCATCACGGCCATTGCCACCATGACGAAAGCATAAAGCGTTCCCGCATTGGAAATGTCAGCCAATTGGCCGACTGGGAAGAACGCCGAGGCCACTGCCACAACTACGCCGGTGATCGCCGTAACCACGTGTGGTGTTTTATACTTGGGATGAATGGCGCTCAGCCTTTCAGGCAGCAGGCCGTCGCGGCTCATCACGAAGAACAAGCGGGTCTGGGCAAACAGCAGCACCAGGATGACCGAAGGCAGCGCCAGGAAAGCTGCTACGCCCAGCATATTGCCGATGGATGAGAAGCCAATCTGCCGTAGCACGTGCGCCAATGGCTCTTTGGAGCAAACCAGGGCCGCTGCATGTTCCGGCATGGCACACTGGCGCGCCAACTCGGCTGATCCTGCGGGGAAAGGCGTGCCATTTGGCCCCATGATCGGCTGACCGCCGATCGCGCCGATCGCGCCTGCGGAGACAAGAATGTAGAAGACGGTGCAGAACAACAGCGAACCGATCAGGCCGAGCGGAACATTGCGCTGCGGATTGCGCGTCTCTTCAGCGGCCGTGGAAACCGCATCAAAGCCGACATAGGCGAAGAACATCGTCGCCGCCGCACCAATCGCGCCTACCCCCGTGCCGAATCCGCCGAACAGCCCGGCCGGAAGGAAGGGATTGAACTGAGCCAGATCGGCCGTCGGCAGGGTCAACACAACGAATGCCGTCAATGCGGTAACCTTGATGGCCACCAGCACGGCGTTGAACTTGGCGCTTTCGCTAGTGCCAAGGATCAGCAGGCCAGTCACCAGCAGGGCAATGATCAGGGCGGGCAGATTGATGAAACCGCCCACATGGCCGCCCAGCGCCAGGGGACCGGCCGTCAGGTAAGCAGGTAGATGTATCCCCAGGAATTCGTTTAATATTGTTCCCGTAAAATATCCTGACCACCCAACCGATACGGCGCTGGCGGCGATGGCATATTCCATTATGAGCCCCCAGCCCACAGTCCACGCCAGAAACTCCCCCATTGTGGCGTAACTGTAGGTATACGCGCTACCCGCAACCGGAAGCATCGAGGCTACTTCAGCATAACAGAGGGCCGCAACCACGCAGACGGCACCGGCAACGGCAAAAGCAAGCAGCAGACCCGGACCTGCTTTCTGTGCACCGGCAGCGGTCAACACGAATATTCCCGTGCCAATAACGCAGCCAATTCCGAAGAGCATCAGCTGAAAGCCACCAAGGGTTCGTTGGAGGCTTTTCTTTTCCGCCGTCGCCAAAATGGCTTCGAGCGGTTTCACGCGGCCGAACATACTTTCCCCCTGATGACCAGATGGTCGGAAGCTATAGCATGTCGGCCATCGCGCAAGCGGGAATAGCGCCTCTTCCCCAGACTTGCGCAAGTGACTAGAAGCAAAACATGTCCACTACTTTCCAACTCGACACCTCGACCAGCCGCGCCAATCCCACGCCGCAGCCCATGCGCCGGCTGACAGTGCCAAAAATCCGCCAGCGCAAGCAGGACGGCGTAACGGCAGAGCCTATCGTAATGCTCACGGCCTATACCGCGCGGCAGGCGCAGTTGCTGGATCCGCATTGCGACATTTTGCTGGTTGGCGATTCGTTGGGTCAGGTCATCTATGGCCTACCCTCCAGCATTCCAGTGACGGTGGAAATGATGGCCAACCACGGCGCTGCCGTGGTGCGTGGCAGCTATCACGCTGTCGTGGTGGTCGATATGCCGTTCGGTGCATACGAGGCATCGCCGCAGCAGGCGTTTGAAACCGCCTCTTATCTGATGAAGCACACCGGCGCTGCCGGCGTGAAGCTTGAGGGCGGACAGGCGATGGCGGAAACCGTGCAATTCCTCGTCCACCGCGGCATTCCGGTAATCGGCCATGTCGGCTTGACCCCGCAAGCAGTGAATGTGCTTGGGGGATATATGGCACGGGGCCGCAGCGATGCCGAAGCTGACAAGATCATCGCTGATGCCCGTTCTCTTGAGGAAGCTGGCGCCTTTGCCATCGTTGTGGAAGGTGTTGTCGAACCGATTGCCGTCGCTGTTACCAAAGCCATAGCTTGTCCGATCATCGGCATCGGAGCATCCGCCCAGTGCGATGGGCAAGTCCTGGTCACGGAAGACATGCTGGGCATGTTTGAGCGCGTCCCCCGGTTCGTGAAACGTTACGCGGAAATCGCCGATACGATCTCTGCCACGGCGGAACGGTATGCGCAGGAAGTGCGGGATCGAGCCTTCCCCGGGGTTGAGCAAACATACCAGCCCAAGGGCTAGTTCAATGAGGAACGCTCTCTGCCAATAGCGTCCGGGCTCTGGTAAGGATTGCGGTCTCGCCAATCAGATTACCGGCCTTGGCCAGCACGGCAGGGGCCGTTTGATCGTCCGCTTTCTGAACGGTGAGTGCCAAACCCCACGCCTGCACGGCCATCGGATAGCCGGGATGCAACTGATAGGCCCGTCGCGCAGTCAATTCCGCTTCATCCGGCGCGCCAGAACCAATTTGCGCGAGCGCTAGATCAGACAGCAACTGCGCGTCGCGATTACGACCGCCAGCAACAAGACTTTCGAGCAACAGACGTGCCCGTGGCCAGTCTCCTGATTGCGCTGCCAGCATTGCCGCAGCTCGGCGAGCTTCCACGCTTGCAGGATTGGCCAAGATGTAGGTTTGCGCGAGTTCCCGGGCCTCAGCCCCCTGCCCTGCCAGCAACATCGCCTGAAAGCGCCGTATCATCAGGCTCTCCGGCATCCGGATGCTCGCGGCTGTGGCGTAATAACGCAGCGCACCGTTCAGATCGCCCCGTGCCGCCGCCACATCGCCAGCAAGGGACCAATTGTCAAAGCTGCCTGGATTTCGCGCCATCCATTCGCCTGTAATTGCCCCGGCCCGCCCGAAATCGCCTTCGGCAAGCAATTCGCCAACAGGACGATTTCCTTCCACTGCACGAAACGGACGTGGAGCCATTCGCCCGACGCTGTCGAGAAACGCCGCAGCGCGATCACGTTCTCCCAACTGCTCAAACGCGCGGCCAACCGTCATCTGCAGGTAAGCCGAACCGCTTTCTCCCATTGCAGTTTCAGCAAAGCGGTTTGTGACCAACCTGTACTCACCTCCCAGAAACAACGCCTGGGCCAGAAGATCGCGCGCTTGCACGTTGCCGGGTTGCTGCTTCAAGAGGGAATCGAGCGCCCGCACCGCAATCGCATAGTTGCCCGCGTCGATCTCCACCACGCCTCTTAGCAAGCGATAACCGGGCAAATCGTTCAGCCTGCCCGCAATCCGGCTAAGTAACCGTTGGGCCAACCAGTTATTACCTGCGCGTGCAGCCATCACCGCCTGAAGATAGAAAGCTCGCGCATTGCCGGGATCAAGCTCCAGCATGCGGCGAGTCATGGCCAACGCGCGTCTCGCCTCGCCCGCCTCACCCAGCGTCGCAGCATAGGAAAGCAATATCGCCAGATCATCAGGCGACTGTTGCAGTGCTCTTTCGAACCACGGCATTGCGGGCACCATGCCATGCCGGTCGCGAACCAGCTCCGCCTGCAATAACAGAACGGCCGGGTCATGTGGATCAAGGCTCAGGGCGTGATCGGCTGCTTCAATGGCCAGCAAATGTTCGCCGCCGACATAACGAAAGCGCGCGATATCCACCCAAAGCCCGGCATCCCTTGGCGCGAGAGATAGCGCGCGGTTATAAGCGTCTCCGGCCTTGTCCAACCGCCCTTCCCGCGTTTCCAGCGTTCCCAATGCCCGGAACCCGGCAAGAGCCGTCGCTGGCGAAAATTCGCCTTGCTCCAGCCATTGGCGTGCTTCAAGCAGCTTGTTTTGTGCAATCAGCGCACGCCCCATCTGCGCGGCCACGGCACGGCGCGGCAGCCCCCCTGCAACCGCCTTGCGCAACCGGTCTTCCGCCCCGCGCGCATCACCTTTGGCAAGCAGGTTCTGCGCTTTGAGCACAAGCTGGCCGGAGGCGACGGCCGAGCCCACCGTGGGAAATGCGCCAAGGCTCGCCGCCGCCAAAGCGATGGCAATCACCAGAACGCGCAGGCCGCGACGTTCAGGTCTGCAGGTCGTATTGCTTGAGCAGGTCATAAAGCGTGGGGCGGCTGATACCGAGCAACTTGGCAGTGCTCGAAATATTGCCTTCGCTACGAGCGAGCGCATGGCGAATGATCTTGCGATCGGCATGTTCGCGCGCGCTCTTCAGGTTGAGAGCGTTGACTATGTGCTCGTCCGGGTTGGCCAGATCGAGATCGGCGGCAGACACCAGCTTTTCGTCCGCCATGATGACGGCGCGTTTAACCCGGTTTTCCAGCTCCCGCACATTGCCGGGCCAGCCCCATGCATCGATCGCGGCCAAGGCATCAGGCGCAAAACCGCGGACCTTCGGGTTCATCTCCCGGGCAAATTTGTTGAGAAACACCTTTGCCAGAAGGGTCGCATCACCCGGTCGCTCAGCCACCGAGGGTATCTTCACCACGATTTCCGCAAGACGATAGAAGAGGTCTTCGCGAAAGCGACCGTCCGCGATCATCGCTTCCAGATCCTGATGCGTGGCGCAGACCACACGGGTGTCGACCGGAACAGAACTGCGCGAACCGATACGCTCAATCACCCGCTCCTGCAGGAAGCGCAGCAGTTTGACCTGCAATTGCAGAGGGATGTCACCCACTTCATCAAGGAACAGCGTGCCGCCTTCGGCCTGTTCAATCTTGCCTTCAATGGTCCTGACGCCGCCAGTGGACGCCCCCTTCTCGTGCCCGAAAAGTTCGCTTTCCAGCAAGGTTTCGGGGATGGCAGCGCAATTGATGGCGACGAACGCGCCCTTGCGGCCGCTGGCATCGTGAAGCCCGCGCGCCAGCAATTCCTTGCCAGTCCCGCTTGCGCCAAGCAGCATGACAGAGACGTTGGTATTCGCAACCCGCTCAATCGTGCGAGCCACTTTCACCATTTCCGGCGCGGCGGTGATGAGATTGCCCAGAACGCGGTCCTCTTTGCCGGCCCGCGCGGCGAGCCTGCGGTTTTCCTCCTCCAACTGGCTGAGCTGCAGGGCGCGCCGTACGATCATGCCCAGCACATCGATATCAACCGGCTTCTGGTAAAAGTCATATGCTCCACGGGCGATGGCCTGCAACGCGCTTTCTCGCGCGCCATGGCCGGTCGCCACAATTACCTTGCACTCAGGCTTGAGAGCCATGATCTCATCCAGCACTGCAAAGCCTTCGCTCGTGCCATCCGGGTCTGGCGGCAAGCCCAGATCCAGGGTCACCACGTCCGGCTCTTCTGACCGCAGTGCCGCAAGTGCCGAGGCCCGGTCTCCGGTGATGACAACGTCGAAGTCCTCGTACGCCCATTTGAGCTGGGCCTGAAGACCGGGATCATCCTCAACGATCAGCAGCTTGGGCAGCCCTTTGGATTTACCCTGAGTCATGACGCCAGTTTCCGTTCACTGCTGGATACTGTTTCATAAATTTCGGCTGCAGCGGCGATTGGAATGCGAATGATGAAGCGGGAACCCAGTCCTTCCCGCGACTCCACGTCCAGCCGGCCACGCATGGCTCGAACCAACTCGCGCGCTTCGAACGCACCGATGCCGAAACCGCCATTTTTGGTGGAAACGAAGGGTTTGAAGAGTTTCGATCGAGTAAAATCCGGCGACATTCCGCACCCGGAATCCACCACATCGAACCGGGCATAAAGTCCCTCGCTGACCAGGCTGACAAACACGGGAGAATTGCCAGTGCTTGCGTCGATCCCGTTTTGAATCAAGTGCACCAGCACCTGTTCCAGCGCATCCTTGTTGGCGAGAATTTCCTTCTCCTCGCACTGAGCCACTATGACCAGAGGGCTGCCACCAAATCGCGCGACAGCCGACCGCACCACAGCGGCGGCCGAAACCGCGCCCAGCGATTCCACCACCCCGTTCCCATATCGTGAAAGCCGTGCCAGCAGCGCATTCAGCTTGTCCGCAGAATTACGCAGCGTAACCAGCATGTCGTCTCGGAACGCCTTCTTCTCGGCATGAAGCTCGGCATTGCGTGCCAGCAAGCTGATCTGGCTGGCCAGATTCTTGATATCATGCATCACGAAGGCAATGCGGCGGTGGAAGTCTTCAAAGCGGTTCGCCTCTGCCAGCGCCACTTCGCTGAAACTCTCAGCGAGATAGCTGGCCAGTTGCTGACCGACGACCCGCAGCAGATCGTAGTCTTCCCAATCGAGCTTGCGCGGAAACTCCGGACGGGCAAGCACAATCACGCCGATGATCCGCTCAAAATGGATCAGCGGCACCAGCCCCCATGCGCGAGAGTCGTTCATCAACCATTCCGGAAATAAGGATGCCAGCGCCTTGACTGATCGCCCTTTGCGTACGTCATCCAAGTCGGCGATGTAATTCTCTCGTTCCAGGAACTGGGCCGTCACCCTTGGCAGCGCATTTCCAGGGACTTCGATTTCCGGCCAGTTCCAACGCGCGGCCAGGGTGAAATCCCCATCCTCGCCCAGCGCCAGCAGCAGGCCAGCAGGACATTCGGAAATATCCGCCACCGCCTGCACGGCCCGCTGTGCGAGCGGCGCCGCTTCTGCCCCGCCATGGCCGATCGTGCGAGTAAAGCGCAGCCATTCCTCACGATAGTCGTAGCGATGCTGGAACAGATGCTTGGTGAGCACCACCTTCAACCACGCCCGCAAACGTTTCGATGGAAGAACAAGCAGTGCCGCCACGCCAGCCATCGCAATGAAGCCAACTTCGATCAGGCGTGCAAAACTGCCCTCCGCATAGGAAAGCCACTTCGCGATCCCCAGCATCGCCACCAGGTAGAGACCGATGATGAGCAATGAGAATGTCTGAAATGTAACCGTCCGCGATGGACGGAAACGCAGTTCGTCACGTCCCTCGCCAGCCGCGATACCGAACATTAGAGCCACGGCGACAACTGCAATGCCGCGCAGCGCGTCGACTTGGCGCGGCCACTCGCTGGCGAGATAGGCCAGCATGTAAAGATTAAGGTCGAATATCCAGAGGATAGCGATGCCCGACGCGGGCCATCGCAGGATAGCGCGCGCCTGCGCCGATGCACCGGCATAGAGGTTGTGCAGCAGCATCAAGGCCCCAACTGCCACCAACAAGCGGAACATGACGTGAGAATTGGTCGCTAAAGCAGAAGCCTGCGAAGCTGTTTCACCGCCCGCGACCATAGCAACCGTGACCACGTTCAGCATTTCGACGAACAGCAGTGAGAAAACGACCGGACGGATGGCCGCAATACTGGTGTGGCGGCCGTCGGCGGCAAACAGGCGGTAGAGTGCAGCCAGCCAGAACACGTTTCGCACGGTTTCCGCCAGCGCAGCCGCATTGGGTGAAATTCCGACCGCTCCAATCAAGGACCAGAGTGCAGTAGCCAGCAGTGCAACCACAACCAACGCTCCGGCTGCACCAAAGCGCTCGCGTTTGCGCCACAGCCATATCCCTATGGTCGCTGCCGCAACTGCACCCGTAAGGTGAAGGAACAGGCCAATGTACTGCCAAACTGGACTAAAGCCCATCATCGGGCACCTTCATGCCACAGCACGACCCGAAGGGTTTGAAGCATGATGAGGAGATCAAGGAAGGGCGTATAGTTCTTCGCGTAATAGAGATCGTATTCAAGCTTGTGCCGCGCATCTTCAATCGACGCGCCATAAGGATAGTTGATCTGCGCCCAGCCGGTGATGCCCGGCTTCACCATGTGCCGTTCCGCGTAATAGGGAAGCTCTTCTTCCAGATCGGCCACGAATTCCGGGCGTTCCGGGCGAGGACCTACAAAGCTCATGTTCCCTTTGAGCACGCTCCATGCCTGCGGCAGTTCATCGATGCGAACCTTGCGGATGAAATTACCCACTCGGGTCACGCGCGGATCATCTTTGCTGGCCCACTTTGCGCCGTCGGCTTCCGCGTCGGTCCGCATCGAACGCAACTTGATGATTTCAAAAATTTCCCCGTAAAGACCAACCCGTCGCTGTCGGAAGAACGCCGGCCCCTTGCTATCCAGCTTCACAAGCAGGGCGAACAGCGCAATCAGCGGAAAAGTCAGGGCCAATAACAACGCGCTGGCGACGACATCGAACACCCGCTTTGCTGCGCTGGAAATGATGCGGCCTGATGAAAAACCGTCAGAAAAAATGAGCCAGCTGGGATTGAGCGTGCCCAAGTCCACTCGGCCCGTCTCTCGCTCCATGAAGCTAGAAAACTCGTTAACATGCACGCCCGCCGTCTTGACGCGCAACAGATCTTTCAACGGCAAAGCATTCCGCCGTTCCTCCAGCGCCAGAACCACCTCACTTACACCAAGATTTTCCACATGGGCGCTGAGGTTGGGAATCGCTGAACGCGAGATTGCATCTTTGATGATGGGACTACCTTCGTTCATCCCGACGAAGCCCACAATCGTGAAGCCACTTTCCCGCCGCTCGCCCAATTCGCGCAGGCGCTGCGCCCGCACACCATCGCCCAACACCAATACGCGGCGGCGGAAGGCGGAGGTTCCCAGCAACCCGCCCATCAACAGCCGGTTAATTACCAGCAGAGCTACGCCCATGCCCATGCTGTAGGCCACCGTGGAACGCCAGAATGTCTCCGCCGCAATCAGAAAGTCGACAAAGGACAGCGTGATCACCGCCAGAACAATTGCGACAAGCAGGCGAGCCGCTGCAAAGCGAAGCGAACGCAACGCTTCGCTGCGATAGACACCTACCGAAATCATCGCGGTAATGGTGACCACCACAAAGGCGAAGTGCGACCAGCCGCGCTCACCCATCGGCCCGGGCTCGATGCCGATTTGGCTCGCCCGCAGCCGCCATGACAACTCGGCCCCAAGCGCAAGCAGGATCACATCGATAAGCCAGAGCAAAACGACGGCGTGAGGAATGTAATGCTTAAAAAGACGAATCATCTACGCGGGCCGTTTCTCTGGCCGTTATGGGCCTTTCAAAAAGGCTAAGGTCAATGCGTAAAATGTCGGTAAATCTGACACCTCTTCCAACGGTGAAATCAGATTTCTTTGGGAGCTTGAGGATTTTCAATCTGCCCACCGGGCCATTTTACATGAGTGCCGGACACCAAGCCGTGCCTGCAAGCAGTGACAAACTGCCGATTGTTCAGACTTACGCGTGCCAAGCGGCTAGGAATTCCGCCGCAGGATTTTCGATGCTTGCGCTGAATAATAATTTGCTGAGCTGCCGCACAGGCGCGGCTCAGATGATGGTGCCCCCGGTCGGACTCGAACCGACACATCCGAAGATACCGCATTTTGAGTGCGGCGCGTCTACCAATTCCACCACAGGGGCCCGCGTGCGGGATGTCGACTTAGCCGCACACCCGCACCGGTTCAAGCGTGCGTGTGACACACTTGCATATTTTCTGAAAACGTTATGCCTTGATCGCGCCGGTCAGCAGCTTGTGGAGCCGCGAATGCAGCGTGTTATTGCCGGCGAGCACGGTTTCATCGCAGATATGTTCCGACTTTCCGCGCCAATCGCTGACGAAACCGCCTGCCTCACGAACCAGCAGACAACCCGCAGCGGTATCCCACGGCTTGAGTCCCGCTTCCCAGAAACCCTCATACCGTCCGGCAGCAACCCACGCGAGATCCAGCGAAGCGGCGCCAAAGCGACGAATGCCGGCCACTTCAGGCGCGATAGACATGTAAATCTTGGCCCACTGCAACGGATCACCCGCGCCCGCAAAGGGAATGCCAGTGGCGATCAGACTTTCATCCAAATGGCGGCGGCCGGAAACGCGAAGGCGGGCATCTTGCAGCCATGCGCCGCGGCTCTTTTCAGCCCAGAAGCTCTCATCCGTGATCGGCTGGTAAACCAAGCCTGCCACGACTTCCCCCCAGCCCTTGCCATCGAGGCGCGGTTCCTGCGCTGCGATGGAAATGGCGAAGTGTGGAATGCCGTGAAGGAAGTTGGACGTACCATCGAGAGGGTCAATTACCCAGCGCGGCTTGCCCGGTTCGCCGAGAATCTCACCCGCTTCTTCCAGAAGAAAACCCCAATCGGGACGAGCTTGGCGCAGCTCGTCATAGAGTGTGCGCTCTGCCGCCTGATCGGCTTTCGACACGAAATCAGCAGGCCCCTTACGGGACACTTGCAGGTGTTCCACTTCACCGAAATCGCGGCGCAGGCGTTGCCCCGCCTTGCGCGCGGCGCGCTCCATTACGCGGATCAGACCGGAAATCGCAGCCATGGTTTTATTCAGCCGTTACTTAGCTTGCTTTACCGACGTAGGTACGTTCGTACACGTCAACAATGATGCGCGTACCACTTTCGATATGCGGCGGCACCAGCACACGCACACCATTGTCGAGCACGGCGGGCTTGTAGCTGGAAGAGGCCGTCTGGCCCTTAACCACGGCGTCCGCCTCAACGATCACAGCTTCAACCTGTTCGGGAAGCGCGACGGAGATTGGACGTTCTTCATACATTTCCAGCGTAACCGTCATGCCGTCCTGCAGGAACGCGGTGGCATCGCCAATCAGGTCGGCATCAAGGTTGATTTGCTCGAACGTGTCAGTGTCCATGAATACCAGCGCGTCACCATCGGCATAGAGGTACTGGAAATCCTTGGTTTCCAGATGAACCTTTTCAATCGTGTCAGCGCTGCGAAACCGCACGTTGGTCTTGCGGCGGTCGATCAGGTTCTTCATTTCGACCTGCATATAGGCGCCGCCCTTGCCCGGCTGGGTATGCTGCGTCTTCGCAACCTTCCAGATGCCGCCTTCATATTCAAGAATATTGCCGGGACGAATGTCAACGCCGCTGATCTTCATGAGTGGAACCTTCGATGGGAAAGAGCGAAACACGCGAGAGCCGCGCCCTTAGCGCGCCCGGACGCATGTGGCAATCACACAGCGCCAATGCTACGACGCAACATATGAGACGCCCCAACACTACGATTGCCGCACTTTCCTGCCTTGGCATGGCCCTTGCCGTGATCGTGCCCCAGGCTGGCCATGCTGTGCCTGGCGGGGAAATCGGCACCTTGCTGACGGGGCGGTACAAGTGCGAAAAGCCCGGAGATATCAGGGGAGTCACGCGCTTCCGCCTGCCGGAAGAGGACTTTCGCGTTATCACCGGATCGAACTATGTCTCCGGCGGAAAGCGTGGCAGTTACCTTTTGACGGGCGACGAAGTGGTGATGACAGGCGGCCCGCTCAAAGGCAGGAAATACCGCAAGATATCGTCGCGTTATCTGAAAATGGTGAACGATGATGGCACGGACAGCGAACGGCGCTGCATCCTTGCCTTCACGACAATGCCATGAACCCTCGGACTGAGGTTATCCCCCGGCGATCTTCGCTAGCACCACTACCTCATTAGCGTCCGCGATTGAGGCGGACCAGTCCGCCTCCACCACCCCGTCAACCGCGAAAGACACACGCATATCAGCCAGATCGGCAAAGCCGGGCGAAAGCTCGTCCAGCTTGCCGAGGAGGCCGAAAAGCGTTCGTGCCGCCAGATCGAACGTGTTCTTGCCGCCGAAGAACTGCCGGTCCAACGGCGACATGATTACGACCTGCATTTCGCGGATCAATCCCGATCCCAGCCTTCGCCGTGGATGGCGGCGTAAACGCGATCAGGAGTGATCGGCAGATCACGCATACGCTTGCCAATGGCGTTGCTCACGGCAGTGCCAACTGCCGCCAGCGGTGGAACGATGGGAACTTCGCCCACGCCCTTCACACCATAGGGGTGCGCCGGGTTGGGTTTTTCCACCATCACCGTGTCAATCATCGGCAAATCCGACGCGACCGGAATACGATAATCGAGGAAGCCCGCGTTATCGAGCCTACCATCCTTGTTGTAGATGTAGGCTTCGTTAAGCGCCCAGCCGATGCCCTGCACCGCGCCGCCCTGCAACTGCCCTTCAACATAAGCCGAGTGGATTGCCCGGCCTACATCCTGCACCGCGGTGTAGCGCGTAATGGTAACGTGGCCGGTTTCCTTATCGACCTTGGTATCGCAGATGTGCGCCCCGAACCCGGGCAAGTGATCGAGCGGATTGACACCCCGCACTGCAGCGATTGGCCCTCCGGTGGAACCACACGTTTCAGCAATTTTCTTCAGGGTAACCGTCTTGCCGGCCTGTTCGCCGGATTTGCATACAGCCTGACCGTCTTCCCATTCCACATCGGATGGATCAACGTCCCAAAGTTTCGCCGCACGTTCACGCAGGATTTCGACCACGGCGTTGGACGCTTCGATCACTGCCTTGCCGGTTGCAAACGTAACTCGGCTGCCGCCGGTGACCATCGAAAAACCGATGGAGGCCGTATCTGCGATGGCAACGCTGATATTCTCATAGGGCACGCCCATTGTTTCCGATGCCATGATCGCCATAGACGCACGGCTGCCGCCAATGTCCGGGCTGCCTTCCGTCACGATAACTGACCCGTCCTCAGCGATGGAAACGCTGGCCGTGGACGGGCCGCCATAATTCATCCAGGTGCCGCAGGCGAAACCTCGCGCTTCCCCTTCACCAAGCGGTGCGGAATAATGGGGATGTGCCTTTGCCGCTTCCAGACACTCAACCAGGCCAATCTCACCCTGAGATCCGCCCATCATCTTCGTGTCACCGGGGCGCATTGCATTCTTCAAGCGGAATTCGATAGGATCGATGCCGATCTTGTCGGCCAGTTCGTTCATCGCGCTTTCGACCGCGAAGTTGATCTGCGGCGCACCGGGAGCGCGATAGGCGGCGTGCTTGGGCATGTTGCACAGCACTTCAAGTCCAGTGACGGTAAAGTCATCGATCCGGTACTGGTTGACAGAGTGCATGACCCCCGCACCCGCATCCGTTCCCGGAAATGCACCACCTGAATAGATCAGCGTCACATCCGCAGCGACAAGCTTGCCTTCCGCATCTGCACCGAGCGCAACATCAATCTCGCCGCCCGGAGCAGGACCTGATGCGCGAAACACATCGCCGCGGCTCATTGCCAGGCGAACAGGACGGCCGGCTTTCTTGGACAGAAGCGCCGCGACCGGCTCAAGATAAATGGCGTTCTTCCCACCAAAACCGCCGCCGATTTCCAGTGGCATCACGCGAATGTTGCCTACGCTCATGTTCAGCAATGCCGCGGTGATCTGGCGCACGTTGAACTGCCCCTGGCTTGAACACCAGATGTCGATCTTGCCGTCGGACTTCCAGCTAGCAACAGCCGCATGAGGCTCGATATAACCCTGATGCACTGGCAGTAGCGAATAATGGCCGGAGACAGTGTGCGCCGCATTCGCCATCGCTGCCGCCGCGTCACCACGTGCCACCACCATTTTCATCGATACATTTGGCGGCGCAGTTTCACCTACGGCAAAGCCTTTGGGCTTCAGGCGGGGCTGGAGCTTTGGCGCATCGGGCGCCATCGCACTGTTGATGTCGATGACATGCGGCAGAACTTCGTATTCCACCTCGATCAAGGCCGCAGCCTTCCTGGCGATTGAGTCACTGGTGGCAGCAACAGCCGCGACAGCGTGCCCATCGTAAAATACAACGCCTTGGGCCATCACGTTTTGCGAAAGGTCAACGGTGTTGCCCGCCGCTTCACCCATACGCATCTCAATATCCTCAAGCTGAGGAAAATCCTTGCCAGTGAGAACGGCCTTCACGCCAGTCACGGCCTCAGCTTTGCGTGTATCAATCTTGACGATCCGGGCATGGGCATGCGGGCTGCGCACGATCGCACCGTAAAGCATGTTCGCTGCTTTATAATCGGGGCCGAACACGGCCTTGCCCGTTACCTTGTCCACGCCATCAGGGCGGATTGGACGTGTGCCGACGATCTTGAAGGCAGTCTTGGGTTCAGGAGCGTTCATGCCGCAGTCCTTTCCTGTCGAAGTTCAGCCGCAGCATCCATCACGGCCTTCACAATTTTGTCATAGCCAGTGCAGCGGCAGAGATTGCCCGCCAGCCAATAGCGCACTTCCGTTTCCGTGGGGTTCGGATTGCGATCCAGCAGCGCCTTGCTCGCCACGATGAAGCCGGGCGTGCAGAACCCGCACTGCAACGCGGCATGTTCAAGAAACTTCTGCTGGATGGGGTGAAGCTGGCTGCCTTCGGCCACACCTTCGATCGTGTTAACAGTGCGGCCCTGCGTTTCGCCAGCGAGGACGAGGCAGGAACAGACCATTTCTCCATCCAGAACCACCGTGCAGGCACCACAGTCGCCCGAACCGCAGCCTTCCTTGGTGCCAGTCATGTTCAGCTCATCGCGGAGGACATCCAGCAGTGTCTGGTCCGGCCCGCAGAGAAACTCGCGCTCATCGCCATTGATGGTAGTGGTGATGTGGATCTTGCTCATGCATTCTCTCCGGCCCGCTTGCGGGCAATTTCAACTACGCGCTTTGCCAGCACACCAGCCATGGCCTTGCGATAGGCAACCGTACCGCGCTTATCATCAATTGGATTGCAGGCGGCACGAACGGCCTCCATCATCTTTTCGATGGCCGCATCCTCAAACCGGGAGCCGACCAGCGCCGCACCCGCGTCTTCCACCAGCAGGACGGTCGGCGCTGCCGCACCAATGCCGATCCGGGCAACCGTGCACGTACCATCCGCATCAAGTACGATGTGCGCGCCGGCGCCGACAACGGCAATATCCATTTCGGTGCGAGGGATGGACCGCAGATAAGCATCCGCGCCGCGAGCAGGTTGAGCGGGCAGCCGGATTTCGGTGATGAACTCGCCCGGTTGCAAGGAGGTTCTGCCCGGTCCCTGCGGTATCTGTTCAACCGGAACCTCACGCTCACCGTTCGGCCCGGCAACCACACAAATTGCGCCTGCCGCCATGAGCGCAGGAACGCTGTCCGCAGCAGGAGAAGCATTGCAGAGGTTGCCCGCCATGGTCGCCCGGTTGCGCACCTGCACCGATCCGATCAGGTTCGCCGCTTCAACCACGCCTGGCCATGCGGTAACAAGCTCCGCGTTGTCCTTCAACGAAGTGCAGGGCACTGCCGCGCCAATAGCAAACTCGCCACCTTCGCGACGAATCGTCTTGAGGCGAGCAATTCGCTTCAGATCGACAATCGCGCCGGGCGCCAGACGGCCAGACTGCATCTGGACGATCAGATCGGTGCCGCCAGAGAGCGGCCGCGCGCTGGAATCGGCGGCCAACAGGCTTACCGCATGCTCAACGGTTTCAGGCGCGTGATACGCGATCGACGTCATTATGATTGTCTCCCAGAGAGAATTTGCGGCAGGCTTTACTGTCCGGGCGGATTCGTCAAGCCTTCTTGCTCCGAATAGGCACTGACAGCTCGTGACTATTGGTTGAAGCTGTAGCCACCATTCACCGGGTAGGTCTGCCCGGTGATCCACGATGCGCGATCCGAACAGAGAAACGCCGCCAAGCCGGACACGTCTTCGGGCTGTCCGAACCTGCGGATCGTATATTGCGAGACAGCGGCTTTATATCGGTCCGTCTGTTTGTAAGCCTCGAACTCCTCATCGCTGCGCATCGTCTGAATCGTGCCCAGCGCAATGCAATTGCAGGTAACGCCAAATCGCGCCGCCTCTTTCGCCAGCGAACGCATGAAACCCGCCGCGCCTGCCTTCGCCCCGGCATAGACCGCGATGCGCGGCTCACCCACTCGCCCGGAGTCGGAAACTATGGTCACTACCCTGCCGCGATTTGCCTCAACCATGTAAGGAAGCGCGACATGGCAGCAGTTGAGCACGCCAAAGAAATTCGTACCGACAAATTTCGACCATTCCGCCGGGTCTTCATCCCAGAACATCCTGATCATCTCGAATTGGCCAGTCGGTCCGGCATTTCCCGCGTTGTTGACCAGCACAGTCACTGGCCCAAGTTCTTCCGCCACCTTTGCGAATGCAGCCGCAACCGCATCACGGTCTGTAACATCGAACACTGCGGCCACTGCCTTCACGCCCAATGAGCGGATTTCCGCGACAACCGCTTCCGCGCGTTCTGCATCAAAGTCATTCACCGCGATTCCGCCCGCGTTGTGTTTGGCCAATTCCAGCGCGATGGCGCGCCCCACTCCCTTGCCCGCCCCTGTAACGAGCGCGACCTGCCCCCCAATATCGAGCGTGTCTTCCCCGATCATCCTGCATCCCTTTGTCGTTAGAGCGGGTTGCATGGTCGCAATATCCGCCCTTGCCTGATTGCCCGCCTGCGTTAACGCACATCTTCAAAGAATCAATGTGGCCACCAAGGGTCGAGGGCAGGAAAGACAGTTAGAGGATGACGGATAAGGCATTCGTTGCAGTCGCGAAGTTGGAAGACGTGCCCCCCGGGGGCAAGAAGTGCGTGAAGGTCGAAGATGAAGCCATAGTGCTTTGCAACAGCAAGAACCGCATCTTCGCCGTGCAGAACCTGTGCAGCCACGCACATGAAGCGATTGACGAAGGTCGCATGCGCAGCGGCTGGATCGCCTGCCCGGTCCATGGAGCGCGGTTCGATCTTGAAACCGGCGCTCCACTCAATCCCCCTGCACTTCTGCCTATCAAGACTTACGAAGTGCGCATCGTGGACGATGTGATCGAAGTGGCGGTCTAGGGGCGAGAGGTCGCCCCGCCATCCACCGCGATGATCTGACCCGTCACATACTTGGCATCGTCGGAAAGCAGCATCGCGGCCATTGCGGCAATGTCGTTGGGCTCACCCAAGCGATCCTTGAACATGTTTGACCGCATGAATTTCCGTTTTGTTTCATCGGAAAACTTCTTGTCGAGGCGCGGGTGCATGATGAGTCCGGGCGCGATAACATTGGCGCGGATATTTTCCGGCCCAAAGCGCGTGGCAACATGGCGCATCAGCGCGTGGATCGCCGCCTTGGCCATGGAATAGGCCACGCGGATCGGCGCAACCTCATAGGCGGCACCAGAGCTGGTGTAGAGCATCGCGCCGCCGCCACGCTTTTGCAGTTCGGGAATGGCATGCTTGCTGCAGAGCAGAAAACCGCGCGCATCCACGGTCATTTCCTCATCGTAGGTTTCCATCGGCAAGTCTAGGATATCGACGCTGATCGTGCCATCGGCGAAGCTGGCGAAGTTGGCGTGAAAACCGTCAATCCCGCCATATTCGGCGATCGCAAGAGCAACGAGCGCGGCGATCGATTCTTCGCTGGTGCCATCAAGCTCCGTGCCAACGGCTGAGCCCCCGGATGCGCGAATCTCTTCGGCCACGGCAAGCGCGGCTTCCGGATTCTTGTCCCCGATCACGACGGACGCTCCCTCGCTGGCGTAGCGGCGCGCGCATGCCCCGCCGATTGCCCCCGAACCCGCCAGCACGATTACCTTGTTTTCAAGCCGCCTCATCAAAACCCTCTCCGCTTATTGTCATTCAGCAGCGGCTTATCGCGGGGCCAGCCTTTTGAACAGGGCATCAACTGTTCCGATGTTTCGATCCTCCACGTGCATCAAAGCGCGGGTAAAGATCAGGGACGATGTAATGCGGACGACTTCCGGCGTAGTCGTGATGAAATCGCCAAGCCGCGCTGATCCCGCAAATTGGTACGTCATCTGGATCGTGGGACAGAACGCCACCTTTGCCGCCCGAGACGCGGCAAAGCCAAGGATGATGTCGGCAAAAGTCATCAGCGCGCCGCCGTGCACGATGTCCTCATTGCCGTTGTGCACGTCGCCCATGGCAAGGAAACCGCATTCCAGACCGTTGCGATCGGTACGGAACATTATGTCGCCTACGGCCTGAGTGAAGCCGACGGAGCGCAGTGCGCGCCAACCGTCGGCTGTTAGACTCTCTTTCGTCAGTGTCATGCGGGTTATGTAAGATCCTGATTGCCAAGCCCTGCGGCGTGGCGCGCGGCGATCCACCCGAATGTCATTGATGGACCGATGCTGGCACCAGCGCCGGGATAGACGTCCCCCATGGGCGAGGCTGTGGTGATGCCGCAAGCGTAGAGATTACCGAACGGCGTGCCATCGGCCTTCAACACCCGCGAATCGCAATCGGTGATCACGCCTCCGTAAGTGTCCACATCTCCCGGAACCACGTCGACCGCATAAAAGGGTCCCTTCTCGATCTTGCCGAGCGTGCGCGCCGGCCCCGGAGGAACCAGAGTATCGCCAAGGTAACCGCTATAGGCTCTGTCGTTTCCGCGCTGGAAATCTTCATCCAGTCCCTTATCGACGAAGCGGTTCCAGCGATCCACGGTTGCCCGTAGCTTTTCAGCCGGAACGTCGATCTTCTCGGCCAACTCCTCAAGCGTGTTGGCTTCTTTCAGCCAGCCGCTTTCGCGCCAGCCCTTCGGGATGCGAGAACCCATTTTATTGGCCAGCGGATATTTTATCATGAACTGCGAATCCATGATGACCCAGCTTGGAATGGCGGGAACCTTTTCATCCCGCTCCATCATGTCCTGGCAGATCTGCTCGTAAGAGCTGGCCTCGTTCATATACCGCTCGCCCGACTGATCAACTTGGATTGCGTGGGGTTTTGCCGCGACACTCTGCGTACCGGGCTTCATGTAGGCCTTATCCCAACCGGGAGCGCGCGTGCCCGGAAAGCCGACCATCTGATCCATCTGCGCCAGCGTACCGCCGATCCGCTCCAGCTCACGGTGCATATCGCCCGTGCTGGATTCGATCGAATTGGACCAGTCAGTGTTGCTGCGAGGAATGTACTTCGCGCGCATCTCACTATTGCGACCAAAACCACCCGCGTTAACGAGCACACCTACATTCGCGCCAATACGCCAAGGCTTGCCATCCTTCACGGTGACGACGCCAACAGCCTTGTCACCTTCCAGAATGATTTCGCTCACCGGAGAATTGAGGCGAATATCCGCCGCGTTCTTTTCAAGGATCGCCTTCAGCATCCTGCCTTGCAAGGCAGCGCCCGCGCTAACCCAATGCTGGCCGCGCAGCTTGCCCAGCACCACTTTCGCCGCCGTCTTGGCAAAGACGCCGCGCGCAGCCCAGCTGCGGTTCATGTTAGTGATCGACAGGCCATCATCCAGACGCACCGGCATCTCCAGCATGCCCTGCCGCAGCTTTCCGGGCCAATCGCCGGGCAGTTCGTTCTTGTTGAACGGCTTGGCCGTGACAGTGCGGCTGGTTTTTACGCCTCCGGGAAGTTCATCGTAATAGTCTGGCCAGAAGTGCGATCCGCGCTCCAGATCAACGCCCTGAGCCACCACAAAATCGAGCATTTTTGGAGATTCGACCACATAGGTCCGCCGCCGGTCCAAAGACGTACCGGGAAATTCCGGGCTGTCCTGCACCACGGCTTCCAGATACGTGATCGCATTCTCGGTGCTATCCTCGCCCGGGTCCATGAAGCAGTTGTTGGGGATCCACATCACCCCGCCGGATTTTGCCGTAGTTCCGCCGAACTTGTCCGACTTTTCAAGGATCACTACCGATTTTCCGGCGTGCTTCATCAGCAGCGCGGAACTGACTGAGCCAGCTCCGCTACCCACGACCACCCAATCGAACGTTTCGTCGAAATCCGCCATGTTATCCTCTCCGTTATCTTGTCGAACGGTTTATACTGTTGGGGTCAGACGATCGCCGATTGCGCGGAAGAACGCTGTGTAGCCCGCCGCCGATTCGGTCGCATCGCCAGGCGTCATTTTGCCCGATTGAGCAAAGGCGCCCATCTTGGCCATGAAGCCTTCGGGGTCGTCCGTCTCAACGTCGTAAATCGCCATAAACTGATTGGTGTCGGCACCCTGCAACTTCGTCACAAGTTCAAACCGCTGTGCGCCCTGCAAGCCCAAGCCGTTCACCAATTCGGGCAGGTGCACCGTGTTATACCAATGATGGTAATCCTGCTCACGACCGGGCTTCGGGGTAGTGAGCGCGATAAGCTTGCATTGCGGCACAGGTATCCTCCCTAACAATTGTCAGCACACCTTCGGCGAACGACGATAATGTTGCAAGGGCGTTTCATTGGCTCAAACGACAGTTCGCCGGAACTTATCAATCCATCTCCAGAAGGATGCGTCCGGCCGCCTTTCCCGCGAACGCAGCATTCATGGCCCGCACGAAATCGCAGATTGGATAACGCTCAGCGATCACCGGAGTCAGCACGCCCTCGCCCGCCAGTTCCAGGACCTTCGCGCGAATCTGCATTGCCTTGTCCGGCCAGCGCTTCATGGCATCTCCCAGGTGCGCACCAACTATGCTGGCACTTTTCAGCAGCGGCAAATTGGTGGGCATGGAAGCTATGCCGGCCGGAAAGCCGACGATCAGGTGGCGTCCGTCGTAATTCAGATCGCGAAACGCCAGTTCGGTGAGATCGCCGCCCACCGGATCGAAAATCAGGTCGACCGGATTTCCTCCATTCGCCGCCTTGACTTGAGCGCGCCAATCGGGCGCACCTGTTTGAATGGCAATGTCCGCGCCGCCCGACAGCGCTGCCTCTCGCTTTTCCGGAGTCGACGCCGCTGCAATCACTCTTAGCCCAAGGTATTTGCCGACCTGCACTGCCGCAAACCCCGTGCCGCCTGCCGCGCCCAGCACAAGCAGGGTTTCCCCCGGCTTCGCCCTGCCCCGATCCGCCAGAGCATACCAAGCTGTCTGGTAGTTTGCGATCATCACCGCTGCCGTGTCGAACGAGACGCCTTCGGGTATCCGGCTGACGCGCGCGATCGGAAAATTGTTAGTCTGACAGAAGATACCGCCCTGCCCGCTGAAGAACACTTTGTCCCCCGGCGCGACATCACTCACGCCATCACCGACGGCTTCGACCACGCCGGAGCCCTCACTACCGGGAATGTAAGGCAGATCTGGCTTGTGCTGGTAATTTCCCGTGGTCGCCAGAACATCCACAAAAGAAATACCCGCCCGCTTGATAGCGACGCGCACCTCACCCGCTTGCGGCGGCCCGGGATCGTACTCTTCCAGCGCGAAACTCTCTGGCGATCCGAACTGCCTGCAAATGACGGCAAGCCCCATGGCGTTCCCCTAAATCGATTATTGTTCAGTGTTGTCCGCCGTCGCACCGGACCAGCGACGCCGTCACGTTCACCGATGCAGGACTGGCGAGAAACAGTGCGGCGGTCACGATCTCTTGCGGATCGCCCGGATGCCCCCTCGGGGTCGCAAGCGGCCTGTCGGCCCAATCGCGGGTGGCATCTGTTGCAAATGCCCCGGGCGAGAGCGTGTTGACGCGAACCTTCGGCCCATATTCCCAAGCGAGGCTCTTCGACATGGCGTTAAGTGCTGCCTTTGCCGCGCCATAGGGCACAACTTGTGGCAAGGGCATTAAAGCGCCGGATGAGGATACGTTGATGATCGCGCCGCCCTCTCCATCAAACATGCGCTTGGCAATCTGACTGGCAAGCCGGAACGGGCCCTTGAAGTTGAGGTTCACCACGGAATCAAACAATTGTTCGCTCACATCGTGGCTGGGCATCGCCGGGCTCATCCCGGCATTGTTGATTAGGATATCGACCCTGCCGAAAGCCTCATAGGCCGTGGCGATCAGTCGATCACATTCGTCCCATTTCCCGGCATGTACAGACACGGCGAGAGCGCGACGCCCGATCGCGCGGCATTCTTCGGCCACAGCCTCACAATTTTCCAACTTGCGGGAGGCGATGATCACATCGGCACCGCGTTCGGCAAAGGCCTTGACCATTTGATAGCCAAGGCCGCGCGAGCCGCCTGTCACCAGCACGATCTTGCCGGTGAAATCAAAAAGTGGATCCATCCCCTTGCCCTCGCCCAGTCATGAGACCGTTGCTGTTATTATTACCTTGGCAACCTGCCGAGGCGTTCTCGTCAATAAACTCCGCCCTGCTCTTCAGCAAAGTCCTTCGGCTCGGCAGTGCGCACGGCACCAACGGCTGTCTCCTCACGCCCACCTCGACGGATGGCCGCGATCAGCGCATCACGCTTTTCGGCGAATTCGTCGGAACGGGTCCAGCGCCGGGGTTCTGTATCGGGTTTGAAGGCTTCCCAGATAATCCCCGCCTTCGGGTCGGCACTGACAGCGCCACCTACCACCCGCTTGCCGGAACGACGGTCCACTCGGACCATGCGAATACCTGCAGGAGCGATCAACGGTTCATCTTTCCAACGCTCGCGCGTCTGGGTAACCAACTGCTTGACAATCGGCGCAGCAAGCCGCCCTCCCTGCGCATAGCCGCCCATGCTGCGCGGCTTGTCGTAACCGAGGTACACGCCAGCAACATATTGCTGGGTGCCGCCAACGAACCACACATCGGTCGGCCCTGTAGTGGTGCCAGTCTTGCCGAACAGTGGCAGATTGAGATCGCGCAAGCCCACTGCCGTACCACGTGTAACCACGCCCTGAAGCATGTGTACCACTTGGAAAGCGGTGCCTGGGTCCATCGCCTGCCGCCCGCGGCGCGCAAGGCGCGGCATGGACTTTCCGTCCCACTTTGACATGTTGCACCCGGTGCAACGGCGCTTGTCGGATTTCCAGATTACCTTGCCATCGCGATCCTGAATGTAATCAATCACCGACGGTTCAAATTGAACACCGTTATTGGCCAACGCCGAATAAGCATTCACCATCTTGAGCACGGTTGTCTCACCGGCGCCCAAGGCGAAAGAAAGGTATGGCTGGTAATTACCGATACCAACCGAACTGAATGTTTTTATAACGCGCGGCATCCCCGCGTCGTTGGCAATGCGCACGGTCATCAGGTTGCGAGACTGTTCCAGCCCCCAGCGCATAGTGTGCGAGCCGCCACCACCACCACCGAAGTTGCGGAAGCACTTCTGGCCAAGACGAGCCCCCTGATAAACGCAGAACGTCGAATCCTCGATCTGCGAAGCGGGCGTCATGCCAGCATCAAGACCGGTGGCGTAAACGAATGGCTTGATGGTTGAACCAGGCTGCCGCATGGCCTGTGTGGCCCGGTTGAAAGAGCCCAGCCCCGCATCGAAACCGCCCTGCATGGCAACCACGCGGCCGGAAGTGGGCTCTTCCACGACAATGCCGCCCGCGATTTCCGGCACGTTACGTACTCGGAATCCGCCGCCCGATGGCGAAACAACAAGAACATCACCGACCTTTGCCTTTTCAGGCACCCCATCAAGCCGCGCCGTATCGCCATCGGAAAAACCAACCCGGCCACTGGTGCCGGATTTCTCCAGAACCACGCCAGTGCGCCAGTCCTTGTAATTGACGGTCTTGTTTACGAGCGCCAGCTGACCGCGCCACCCATCGGGGTCCAGATCGATATGCGCGACCGGGCCCGTCCAGCCACGGGAGCCATGAAAGCGCAGCAGCCCGGCGCGCAATGCCTCTTGCGCAGCCTTTTGCATCGCTGAGTCAACGGAAGTGCGCACCCACAACCCCCCAGCGTAAACGCTGTTGGGGCCGTCCTCTGCTTTCTCACCATACCGATCGATCAGGCGGCGACGCACTTCTTCCACGAAGTAGCCGACCGAGGGATCATACGTCGCGCCTCGCCGGGGAATGAGCCCCAGCGGTTCGGCCTTGGCTGCAGCGGCTTCCTGCTGCGTTGCCCAACCATTAGCGACCATTTGGTCAAGAACGTAATTTCGCCGGGCGATCGCAAGATCGACAAATCTGGCACGGCCATACCGTTCCGGTGCCTTGGGGAGAATTGCAAGGAACGCCGCTTCGTGCAGTTTCAGATCGCCGACGTCCTTATCGAAGTAGGCACGCGATGCCGCCTGAACCCCGAAGCTCTGCCGCCCCAGCGGGATTTCGTTGAGATAAAGCTCAAGAATTTGTGGTTTTTCGAGCACCGCCTCGATCCGGCGAGCGACGATCATTTCCTTCAGCTTGCGGGTGATCGAATATTCGTCACCTATCAGGACGTTCTTCGCGACCTGCTGCGTGATGGTCGAACCACCTTTTGCGCGCTCTCCCGATCCAAGCTTGGAAACATAGTCCACCACCGCGCCAGCAAGGCCGGTGAAGTCTACGCCGCCATGCGACCAGAAAGTCTTGTCTTCAGCCGCGAGAAAGGCGTTGATCAATGGCTTCGGAAAATCATCGAAGGGCAGTTGCACGCGCCGTTCGCGCGCATAACTATAGACGACCTCCCCATCCATGCCCCGCACCATGGTCGGCAGAGGCGGCTGGTAGTCCAGCAACTTATCAGCAGAAGGGAGATCGCGTGTCAGCACGAACCAGAACGCGATCAACGCGACGATCAGCGCGCCGCCAACACCGATCAACACTCTGAACCGGCGCTCGGTCGCCCAGCGCCTGCGGAACCACGCAGAAGCACCGCCTGCAAAGCGGCGAACCTTGTATCGGACGTCTTCGGTCTCGGACGCAGCAGTCTCAGCCATTGATGCAGGCCCCTAGCACGCAGGTGACGGAATGCGCCAGCACCTTCATGGTCATGCCCCTGCCTGTCGAGCGAAGTATGCGCGAATTGCCCGCGATGCAGCGTCAGAAATCAAGCGTTTTCCTTCATCGGAAGCTAGGAAGGCAGCATCGTCAACATTGCTGATATAGCCCGTCTCGAACAGCACTGATGGCACATCCGGCGCCTTGAGTACCGCAAATGCGGCCGACTGAACTTCGTCAGCATGCAGCTTTGCCTGGCCGCGCAATTCTCGCAGAACCAGGCCTGCCATCTCGGACGAACGCCCCCGCGTCTCGCTTTGCGAAAGGTCCAGCAGGATCGTATTCACAACGTCACTTTGTCCCTCGTAAGAAACGCCGTTTACCCGATCCGCTCGGTTTTCACGTGCTGCAAAACGGGCTGCTGCCTGGCTCGAACCCTTTTCAGACAAGACATAGACGCTTGCCCCGCGCGCAGCCTCAGCATCCGCACTGTCAGCGTGGATCGAGATAAAAAGATCGGCATGCAGCTTGCGGGCAATATCGTTGCGCTCACCCAACAGCAGGAACTTGTCGTCCCCGCGCGTCAGCGCCACCCGAATGCCGCCGCGATCCAGCAGGTCATCGCGGATGGCACGCGCTATGGCGAGCGTTACGTCCTTTTCCCGCAAGTTACCCTGCACTGCACCGGGATCATGCCCCCCATGGCCGGGATCGATGACAACCAGCGGCCTGCTGGCATCCTGAGGCCCCTGCACTTCCGGCAATCCGACGCCCCGTTTCACAGGCGGCAGTTCTATGCGTAAGACGTAGCTCCCGTCCTTACCAGGGAGGCCATAGGCCCGGTCCACGGCGATTGAAGCCACAAGAATGGCGACCGGAAACACGAACAGGAGCGCGAGCTGAATAGCGCGAGACATGACTTGCTGGTAAGGCGGCACAACGCGGCTCGCAATGGTTTGTCTGCTACTAACCGTTGCTTTTCATCAGGAATGCACAGGACGCTGTTGCTGCGGAACTTTAGTCTATTGGCGTGCAAGAAACTTGCCGTGCAGGCACTTGGCTGCTAATCGCGATCATCCAGGGCGTATCTTTTCGACTGCCGCAAATGGGTGGAACCATCCATCGCTTGCAATTTGTTGAGGATAACCCGGATGCTATCGTCCGAAGCAAGGGCTTTGGACCGTAACAGGTTGATGCAAGTTATGAGAACCCGTTCACCGTCCTGCCAGCCTTCCCTTGTGGGAACGCAGGCAATGTTGACGGTAGCGGCAGCGTGTCAGCAATCGCCACGTTTTCTCGCTCTCGCAGACGCAAACGCGAAAGGATCGGCTGAACATAGCCGAATCCCCATGCAACAAACCGCCCGCAGCTCGATCGGCCATTGTCTGGCCAGAATGCGCGGCTTTTCTAAACAATATGGCGCCCCGCCGATGAACCGTACGGTTCCGCGCGGTGCCTGGAGAACACATAATGGCAACGCGCATGCTAATCGATGCGCGCCACCCGGAAGAAACGCGGGTGGCGGTCCTCAAAGGCAACCGTATTGAGGAATTTGATTTCGAATCTGCCGACAAGAAGCAGATAAAAGGCAACATCTATCTGGCGAAAGTGACGAGGGTTGAACCTTCGTTGCAGGCTGCATTTGTTGATTTCGGCGGAAACCGTCACGGCTTCCTCGCTTTCAGTGAAATCCACCCCGATTACTACCAGATCCCGAAGGAAGACCGCGAAGCTCTTCTGGCGGAAGAAGCTGCACATGCGGAAGAAGAAGCCGCGCTGCGCGCCGCTGAAGATGCCGAAGATGCGCTGGACGATGACCAGATTGATGGTGATGAGGATGATGACGGCGGGCTGACCGAAGTCGACACCTCGCAGACCGATCGCGTCGCCACCATTGAAGATGGCCATGTCGAAAATGGCTTCGACGACGCTGACGGCCGGGATGGCGAAGGCACAGCCCAAGCCGAAGGTGATGGCGAAACGCAAGACGAAGACGAAGATCGCGGTGGACGTTCCCGCCGTCGCGGGCGTCGTCAGGGTCGCGGCCGTTCCAAGGCAGCAGACGATCTGCATCAGCGCCGTATGGCTCTGCGTCGCCGCTACAAGATCCAGGACGTCATCCACCGGCGGCAAGTGCTGCTGGTTCAAGTCGTCAAGGAAGAGCGCGGCAACAAGGGCGCGGCGCTGACTAGCTACCTCAGCCTTGCAGGCCGTTATTGCGTGCTGATGCCCAACTCCAGCCACGGTGGCGGGATCAGCCGCAAGATCAGTTCTGCGTCTGACCGCAAGCGGTTGAAGGCCATCATCAACGAACTCGCGCTGCCCAAGTCTATGGGCTGCATCGTCCGCACGGCGGGCCTGTCGCGCACCAAGACCGAGATCAAGCGCGATTTCGACTATCTCGCCCGGCTGTGGGACGAATTGCGCGAAACGACGCTTAAAAGCTCTGCCCCCGCGCTCATCCATTCGGATAGTGACCTTATCAAGCGCGCTATCCGCGACATCTACAACCGCGACATCGAGGAAGTGATCGTCGAGGGAGAGGATGGTTACCGCGCCGCCAAGGACTTCATGAAGCTTCTCATGCCCAGCCATGCGAGGCGGGTGAAGAGTTATGCTGATCCCGTGCCGCTTTTCCAGCGTTATGGCGCAGAAGATCAACTGACAGCGATGTACGATCCAGTAGTTCAGCTCAAATCGGGCGGCTACATCGTCATTAACCCGACAGAAGCACTGGTATCGATCGACATCAACTCGGGCCGCGCCACCAAAGAGCACGGCATCGAGGCGACAGCCGTCAGCACAAATGTTGAAGCCGCGCACGAAATCGCGCGCCAGTTGCGCCTGCGCGATATGGCCGGCCTTGTCGTGATCGACTTCATTGACATGGAGTACCCTTCCAACGTCCGCAAGGTTGAGAAGGCGATGAAGGAATCGCTCAAGAACGACCGCGCGCGCATTCAGATTGGCCGGATTTCCAGCTTTGGCCTGTTGGAAATGAGCCGCCAGCGCCTGCGCACCGGCGTGCTGGAGGCTACTACGCGCGAATGTCCGCATTGCGACGGCACGGGCCTTGTCCGCACCGCCAGCTCGGCGGGCCTTTCGGCGCTTCGTTTAATCGAAGACGAAGCTGCCAAGGGCAAGGGGTCGATCATCTCGCTGTTCGCCAGCACGGAAGCGGCGATCTATCTCCTCAACAGCAAACGTTCCGATCTGGCCGAGATCGAACACCGCTATGGCGTGATCGTGGAAGTCATCCCTGAGGGTGAGAACGAAGGCGCGAAGATGCGCGTTATCTCGTCCGGACCGCGGCCGGAGTTTGTGCCCGTATTCGAACCGATCGTTGAAGATGATGGCGACGATATCGTGGATGCGGAGCTCGACGAGGACGAGGAAGAAGAGGCTGAAGCTGAAGCCCAAGCTGAGGCTGAATCTGAAAACAGTTCGCGCCGTAAACGCCGCCGCCGTGGCAGAGGTCGTGGCCGTGATCGCGATGCCGATAGCACCACGGAAGACGACGAAGCGTCCGAAGGGGCATCTGCTGTTGAAGAAGGCGAAAGCGACGCAGAGGCAGAAGCAGAAGGTGAGGCTGGTGCCGAGGCTGAAGATGGCAATTCCGTCAAGAAGCGCCGCAGGCGTGGCGGACGCCGTCGGCGCGGTCGGGGTCGTGGCGGCGAATCGGATTCGCAGGTCGAGGGCGAAGGTACGGATGGTGCAGATGACGCCGCAGGTTCCGATATCGCGGAAGCTGCTTCGTCTGATGGCGATGTAGCGGAGATTGCTGCGCCGGAACCAGCCAGTGTCGAAGCCGAAGCGAGCGAACCGGTAGTCGCCGAGGCAGTTGAAACTGTCGAAGCAGCCCCCAAGCCTAAGCGCACTCGCCGCAAGAAAGTGGAAGCCGTAGAAGCGGCGACTACCGAGGTAGCCGAAGCTGAAGCAGCCGAAGCGGCAGAAACGACCGTCGCGGAAGCTGCTCCTGCTGAGGAAGCGCCCAAGCCGAAACGCCCTCGCCGCAAGAAGGCCGAGGTTGTGGAAGCGGATCCGGCACCTGCCGAGGAAGCGCCCAAGCCGAAACGCACTCGTCGCAAGAAGGCTGAGGCGGTTGAAGCTGCACCCACCGATGCAACGGAAGTTGCGGAAGCTGATGCGCCTGCTGCAGAAGAAGCACTCAAGGCTAAGCCCAAGCGCACTCGTCGCAAAAAGGCAGATGTAGCTGAAGCGGCACCGGTTGCAGCTGAGGCACCTGCCGAAGCAACTGAGGCACCTGCCCAAGCCGCGGAAGCACCTGCCGAAGCGGCGGCGGCTCCCGAGCCTAAGGCTGAACCCGCAGCACAATCTGCGCCTGAGCCGACGGCTACGAATGCCGAAACTGGCCCAACGGAAGGTGGAGAAGATTCTTCCAAACCCCGTCGTGGCTGGTGGCAGCGCACCTTCGGGGAATAATCGCAACCCGGGGCCGCGCGTAAATATTCGCCGGCCCCGCTCCCCGCTATATCACGAACAAAACCAAGCGGCTTAGACGCCCGCCCCCATTCCTCCCGTTACGCGCAGAGTTTCACCAGTCACAAACCGCGCACGTCGGCTGGACAAATAGAGCATCGCTTCAACGATGTCTGATTCAGCCCCATCAGCCGCGATCGCTTGAGATCGACGAACCAGCGCCTTCATCTCCTCCGGCAATTCAGCTTTTATCGTTTCCGTCAGGATCATCCCCGGGGCAATGGCATTTACCCGGATGCCATCGGCTCCAAGCTCTTTGGCCAGCGTGATGGTGAGGCCGGCAACAGCCAGCTTGCTATCGCCGTATGCTGTAACACCCAGATACGCCGCCATGGATGAGATATTTAGGATGTTGGCACCATCACGGCCCGCCAGATAGGGAGCCGCAGCAAGCGAACAGGTGACAACGCCCATCACATTGACGTCGAACAGTCGTCGGATTTTCGCAGCTCCCAGCACTCGCATCGGCTGATTGTATTCATCGCTATGAAGCCCGGCATTGTTGATCAGCAGGTCGATGCCCCCGTTACGCTGCGCAGCTTGCTCCATTACCTGCCCCATGCGCGCTTCATCGGTGACGTCGCCCTGTATAGCTTCGGCCGACCCCACGTTACGGGAATTGATCGCCGCCGCAGAAGAATTGGCAGCGTTTTCATCCAGATCGACTAGCACCGCATGCGCGCCCTGTGCACACAGTTCATCAGCAAACGCCTTGCCAAATCCTCGACCTCCACCAGTGATGACTGCTGTTCTGCCCTGCCATTCCATGCAAAAACGCTCCCAAATTGTTCTCTATTCACGCGGAATGTATGGCACTGGAATGCTCGTCAAGCTCATCCATCTGCGCCAGAACTGCCGGACGGGCTTGCTCATTGGCGATCTATTGTTAGATAGGGCGCGAAGCGGGGCCCTCCCGCGGCCAGTTGATTCAGGATTTTACGGATATGGCGACCTTCACCCTTCCGAAGAATAGCAAAATCTCGGGTAAGCCCCGGCATCACCAGGCTGAAGGCGCAACGAGGATCAAGAAGTTCACCGTTTATCGGTACGATCCGGATAGCGGCGAAAATCCCCGTTACGATACGTTCGAAATCGATCTCGATACGTGCGGGCCGATGGTGCTCGACGCTCTCATCAAGATGAAGAGCGAACAGGACCCCACCCTCACCTTCCGCCGCTCATGCCGCGAAGGTATCTGCGGTTCATGCTCGATGAACATCAACGGCACGAACGGTCTTGCCTGCACCACCGCCATTGAAGACCTCAAGGGCAATATCCGCATCACGCCGCTACCGCACATGGACGTGATCAAGGACCTCGTTCCCGATTTCACCCATTTCTACGCCCAGTACGCTTCGATCCGGCCCTGGCTGCAAACCGTTTCCACCACGCCTTCAGGCAAGGAGCGCTTGCAATCGCCTGAACAGCGCGAAAAGCTTGACGGGCTTTACGAGTGCATCCTGTGCGCCTGCTGCTCCACGTCGTGCCCCAGTTACTGGTGGAATTCGGACAAGTTCCTGGGCCCGGCAATCCTGTTGCAGGCTTATCGCTGGCTGGCCGACAGCCGCGACGAAATGACCGGCGAGCGGCTTGACGAGTTGGAAGATCCCTTCCGTCTCTATCGCTGCCACACCATCATGAACTGCGCGAACGTGTGCCCCAAGGGCCTCAGCCCGGCCCGCGCCATCGCGGAAATCAAGAAGATGCAGGCAGAACGCCACGTCTGAGACTAAGCGATTTGGAATCCCGCAGCTTCATTTGTGAGCCAGACCCGGATAATCCGGGCTGGATGCGATGGGATGTGCTCGATTTTGAGCGATACAACCATGCATTCATCGGACCACTTCTGGTGCGGAAGGAAACCGAGACGACATGCCGCGTCCGTATGGAGATCGAGCCGCGCCACACCAATGCCGGCAATGTGATACACGGGGGAACAACCCTCGGCTTTGCGGACGTCAGCATCTTTTCAGCAGCGTATGTTCTGATGGGGACTGATCCAATCGGCTCGGTCACGTTAGACCTGTCGATGCAATTCATCGGCGCTGGCAGTTCGCGAAAGCCGATCGATTCAGTGGTCGAGCTTTTGCGGGAAACCACGCGGCTGGTATTCGTTCGGGGCATGATCGTGCAGGGAGATCGTCCTGTCGCGTCCTTTTCAGCGACGATCCGCAAACCGTCTAAAAAGGCATGACAGGCCTGATCGAGAAATACCGCGCGCTGGTGCAATCGGGCGAATTGCGCCCCGATCCCGAACAGGAAGCGGCAGCGCAACGACTGGCCGCCCTGCAACAAGAGCTCGAAGCAGATACTGCATCGCCCGGCCTAATAGGTAAGCTGTTCGGGAAAAAGACGAAGCGCCCGCGGGGGCTCTACATCTGGGGCGGCGTCGGGCGCGGGAAGTCCATGTTGATGGACCTGTTCCACGATACGCTGGAAATACCTGGCAAGCGCCGCGTCCATTTCCACGCCTTTATGCTGGAAGTGCATGAGCGGCTGCGAGTCGAACGCGCCAAGGAAACGGGAGACCCCATCCCTCCCACTGCGCAAGCGTTGGCCCGCGATATCCGCTGCCTCGCTTTTGACGAGATGGTGGTGAACAATTCAGCAGACGCCATGATTATGAGTCGGTTGTTCACAAACCTTATCGTCGAACAGGGCGTTGTGATCGTAACGACATCGAACCGCGCGCCTTCCGAACTTTACAAGGACGGATTGAACCGCGAGCATTTCCTTCCATTTATCGACCTGTTGAACCGGGAACTCGATGTCATGGGGCTGAACGGCCCGGTCGATTACCGACTGCAGCGGCTAGGCGGAATGGCGACTTGGCATACTCCTTTGGGTGACGCAGCAACCGCCCAAGTGCGAGAGGCTTTCTTTCGCCTTACGGATTACCCTCCGGAAGACAGCGCGCATGTCCCCTCAGCCGATCTCGACGTAGGCGGTGGCCGCATCCTGCACGTCCCCAAAAGCCTGAAGGGCGTTGCTGTTTTCAGCTTCAAGCGGCTGTGCGGCGAAGCACGCGGAGCATCTGACTATCTGGCAATAGCGCGCGAGTATCATACGGTTTTCGTTGTGGGCATCCCGATGATGGGACCGGAAAACCGCAACGAAGCTGCGCGGTTCGTAACGCTGATCGACGCGCTATACGAAAACAAAGTCAAACTTCTGGCCACGGCGGCAACAAGCCCGGAAGACCTTTACGTGGCGGGAAGTGGCCGCTTCGAATTCGAGCGCACCGTTAGCCGCCTCAATGAAATGCAGAGCCAGGAATACCTGGCGCTCGGCCACGGCGACGACTAGCCTCAGCGTCGCTGCACTGATCCTCCTTGGGGCAAGCGCGTCCCCTACCCCCAATGAAACGTGATCGGCATCTCCACTTCTGCTCCGAGACTTTTGTGCACGGGGCAAGAGTTAGCAGTAGCTTCCAGGACTTTTCGCTCACGTTCGCCAAGCTGTTGAGGAATGACGACATTAGTCGTCAACCTCCCAATCCTCCGGGGGTTGCTGGTCATTTCCTTTTTGACGTCGACTGTGGAGCCAGCGAGATCGATACCCATGGACTGGGCCTTGATCGCCATCGTAGTCATAATGCAGGTGCCCAGCGCCGTGGCAACAAGATCGGTCGGCGAGAACGTTGCCCCTTTGCCCATGTTGTCCAGCGGGGCATCGGTGCTGAGCTGCGCACCCGAAGGACCGTGCGTGGCACTACAATGCAGATTGCCTTGGTACTCAATCCTGATCGCGACCATTGTCCGCTCCTGTCCTGCGTTCATGGAAATGGTCAATCTGGCACCAAGTATCGAGGGCAATTTTCAGCAGGAACCGCCACCATCGCTTAACAAAGCGACAGGATGCGCAGACGGCGTGCACGCATTATTCGGCGGTAAGGCAATGTTTCAAGATGGAATTGCTTCTGCTGTGAGGCAGACACCCGAGGGTTTTCCGAAGGTGTGTTTACCAATTCCGTTAAGGAATGGCTGGAAGGCGCCACCTGACATTGATGACCATCCGTTCCGGGAAAATCAAAACCAAATTGGCCGAGCGCACTTATCGTGACCCGGCCAAATGAATGTAACCATTCCTGGAATGTCCCTAAAAACATCGAGTTTTCAGGCACTTAATGCAATTGCATAAGCCCGATTTAAAATCGGCTCATGAAATTACGACCAGGGGTTAACGTATCCCCACCACCAAGGCATATTGTCATCCTATGCTATCGACGCATCAGTGCGACGAATCATGGTTAACAGGATACCGAACGGGGTTCAACAAAAATTAACCAATTCTTTTAAGCATCTCCGGCCGCATCAATTGCAAAAAGTCTTCTTCCCTCACTGGGCGACTGATGAAATACCCTTGGACGAAATCGCAGCCCAGTTGCGCAAGCAGTTTCATTATTTCGTCGTCTTCAACGCCCTCGGCCACAACGCGACGACCCGAAGAATGCGCCATCTCCACGATGGACTGCACCAGAATCATGTCTTGCCGATTCTGCGCCATTCCGCTGATGAACAGCTTGTCGATCTTCACCTCAGCTGCGGGGAGGAAGCGCAAGTAATCGATGGTGGCATTACCAGTGCCGAAGTCGTCAATCGACAGTTCAAGACCGGCGGCCACCAACCGCTCCATCATCTCGAAAGTCTTGGAACTGCGATCCAGACGATCGGTCTCCGTAATCTCCAGCACCAAGCAATCAGGCGTCATGGATCGTTTATCGAGTGCATCGAGAATCATGGCGAGCAGGCCCGGATACCTGAGCAGCTGGGCGGAAATGTTTACCGCAACGTGGAAGTGGGGTTCGATGCGCCGGAATGACTGCGCAGCCGCAACCGCATTATCCAGCACAAAACGAGTGATGCGGTCGATGCGGTGATATTCCTCAGCAATGCTGATGAACTTTTCCGGACTGATCGGGCCGCGCTCCGGATGTGTCCAGCGTGCTAACGCTTCAGCCCCGACGATCTTACCCGTTCGCAGATCCGCCTTTGGCTGATAGGCAACCCAGACCTCGCCATTGTCGATCGCGCGATCCAGTTCGCTTAGCAGCGAAATTTCCCACTGGATCTCGTTGCTGCTGCCATCAAAAATGCAAACCAGCTCGTCATCGCGCACCGCCTGTTCGGCAGCCTGCAGCGCGTTCGAGAGGCGCCTTTCGATGGGCGTATCCGCTTCGATTTCGACGCCACAGTTGAACGAGACGTCGATTTCGCGACCGTCGACCACAAGGCTGCGCTGTACAATGCGATGCAAGCCCTCAAGATGCTCGAAAATGTCGACAGGATTGCCAACCTGCGAGATCCACAGAAACTTGTCGCTTTCGTGATAGATTGTCGCGTCTGCATCACCGATCCGTATGCGACGCGCTATTTCGTGAGCCAGCTCCGCCTCTATCGGTCTCTCAAAGTTGCCGACAATGGCGCTGTAATTGCGCACCTTCAAAGCTACCACGCTGCCAGGAGGAGGCAGTTTGAGCGCACGCAGGGAATGAAGGCTGGGTAAGCCCGAAGCAACATTTGTTTCGGTGACCTGTTCAACCCTATCCAGCGCTCGGCCGCGGAACATCACAATGCCGACAGTAAGCAACGCCGGCATGATCTCCGCTTCGATCCCGTAGTGATTAAGCGCTATCGGCGCGAACACGAGCAGCGCGATCAGCCCGCACATGCGATACCGATCAAACATGCGCTTGCGACGCAGACCAGTGAAAAGCACGATCGAAACTACGATCAGCGCCGGCGGCCAGCCCAGTTTCAGCAGATGATCCTTGCGAAAAGTGTGGGCGGCAATGACGTGGAAGTAAACGCCGGGGACGGTCATTCCCTGGAATGGCAGTTCAAAGCTGTCCTTGAAGGCCTCGGATATTCCGCCGATTGCGACATCACGTCCAGCAACGTCCTTCGGATCGAAACGTCCTTCCAGCACGTCAATGTAACTGATCGTGGGGATTGACTGGAAATCATACGAATAGTCGGGACGATAGTGACCTCGCGGCACAGCCGAAAGACTTTCAAGCCAAGTAGGCTGCGGGGAGGCATGCGTCCGGTTCGCCACGCTTGCTGCCAAGCTGGGCACTTTGCCGACGGTCGTATCGTATTCCAATGCCATGCTCAGCATTTGGCCGAACGGGTGAGACAAGGCCGCCACGCCCACAAGCGTGGAATGCGCCAGGAATTCCTCACTGGGCAGAATGGACAACGGATCGCCAAACTTGGCCGTTTGCGAAACACCCGCGGGAAGATAAACCCTTCCATCGCTGTCCTTCATCGCCTTGATGAAATCTGCGTCCGCTTTCGATGTTTGCTTGAACCGATAACGCCGATCGAAATAGATTCGTCTTACGCCGGCTTCCGTCAGTCGCGCGATCAAGATGGCATCGTGTTCACGCGTTACGTCTTCGGTGCCCAGCTCTGCCAGAGTGCGATCATCCATGCCAATGACCACGATATCCTGTGGCACCGGCTTGCGCGTAAAAGCCGAGCGCAAGTTGATCGCGAAATCCTCTGCAGGCAGCAGCAGATGCGCGCCCCCCGTGATTAGCCCGGCCAGCACGGCATAGAATACGATCCTGAAACGCCGGCTATCCGTGAAACGGCGGCGAAGGGTACGCGGCGGGGTCATCCCGGCAGCCCCGGCCTTTCCAACCACGGCAACAGCCAAGCGCAAGCAATTGCGCCCGTTTCAGAAGCCGTCATTAACGCTGCGGCCGACGAACATGATGCAGGATTACGCACAGGATGTGGGTGTAGACGTGAGAAACTAACAAAAAGTTTAGTTAATGAAGTTTACTATCCGTTTTTACCGCAATCCTGCTCCATCGGCGCATTGCCGGCTCTAGTGGCCGGATGCTGACTTAAAGGGCGAATAGCCGGGAAAGACTGCGATCCAGCATCAATAACTGCCATAATAAACGGCCATGGTCTGAAATTCCGGAAACGTGGGCATCCGCTATTGCGCCAAGCGCCCGAGCGTCAAACCAGCCGGTACGCGCCAAGGCAGAGCTCTGACTGATGGCCCTCGCCTCGCCAGCCAGCGGCCCGCGGAACCATTGGGCAATCGGCGTAACGAAACCCTGCTTTGGCCGATAAAGAATATCTTCGGGCAGATAGCGACGCATCGCCTGTTTCATCAGCCACTTGCCTTGGCCTTTGCTGATACGCATCGCTTCCGGCAACGTCGCCGCAAATTCGATCAGACGATAATCCAGCAACGGCTCACGCACTTCCAGCCCTACAGACATGCTGGTGCGGTCAACCTTGGTGAGGATATCGCCGGGCAGCCACGCTTTCAGGTCGGCATATTGCGCCCGGTCCAACCCGGATCGCGCGGGAGCATCGCGCATCAACTGCTCCAGCGGCTGCTCAGCCCTGTAATCGCCGCGAAGCTTGAGAAACGCGTCGCTGTATAACCGTTCGCGAAGTTCGGGCGGCGCGTAACCAAGAGCACGCGCATAACCCTCCTCACTGCTGCCCGCGAGTGATTGGAACGTCGCCTTGGCGCGTAGCGGCCGAGGCGCCCAGTCCGCCTTGGGATAGATGGCGCCCAGCGTGCCGAACAGCGGCGAACGCATCGCTGAAGGGATCAGCCTCCGTATCCTGTCTTCCGCCCGCTGGAATATATGACGGCGATAGCCGGCAAGCGCCTCATCCGCACCATCGCCGGAAAGCGCCACGGTGACAGTTTCTCGGGCAAGCTGGCACACCCGCCAGGTTGGCAAAGCGGAAGCATCGGCGAAGGGCTCGTCAAACACCCCCGCAAGGATATCCACTGAATCGAAATCGTCGGGAGAGACTACCCTGCTGCGATGATCAGTGCTGAACAGTTGCGCAATCTCACGCGCATAGTCGCTCTCATCAAGAGCAGCGACATCAAAGCCGATAGAGCAGGTCCGCACCGGTTCGCGGCTCGCTTCGCTCATCAAGGCAACTACGCTGGACGAATCGACACCGCCGGACAGGAAAGCGCCAAGCGGCACGTCCGCGACCATTCGCGATGTCACCGACTGACGCAACAGGTGCAGCAATTCCGCCTCAAGATCCGCGACCGATCCCTTGCGGCGCTGGGCAAAGGACACATCCCACCAGCACTGCGGCTGCGGCATAGGTTTTCCGTGGGTCAGGAGCAGCGAGTGCCCGGCCGGCAGCTTGGTGACCCCGCTCAAGATGCAGCGCGTATCGGGCACGTACCCCCACGCCAGATAGTCTTCCACCGCAAGCGGATCTACTTCGCGGCGGAGCATCGGATGGGCGAGCAGCGCCTTCAGTTCCGATG
Source organism: Novosphingobium sp. (assembly GCA_045629505.1). Taxonomy (GTDB): domain Bacteria; phylum Pseudomonadota; class Alphaproteobacteria; order Sphingomonadales; family Sphingomonadaceae; genus Novosphingobium. Next base: position 12,670 of record JAZQRJ010000056.1, on the reverse strand, counting down.
CAAAAGCAATGCTGCCATCGGGCAGTTCGGCCATGAACATCGGCTTCACGCCCAGCCGGTCCCGCGCCAGGAACAGCGAGCGCGCTTCCAGATCGTAAATGGCAAAGGCGAACATGCCGTTGAGCCGCGGCAGGCAATCTGGCCCCCAGCGCTGCCATGCGGCAAGGATGACCTCGCTATCGCCATCGGTGCGAAACTCCGCACCCAGCGCGCGCAGCTGCTCACGAAGTTCTCGAAAGTTGTAGATCTCGCCGTTGAAGATCAGGATTGCACGCCCATCAGCAGATGCCATCGGCTGCGGCGATCCTTCAAGATCGATGATTGAAAGGCGCCGATGCCCCAGGCCGACGCCCGGCCCGGTCCACACTCCATGGCCGTCAGGCCCGCGATGAGCGATGGCATCGCACATCCGCTCGATCCTTAAAGGATCGACCGGCTTGGGCGTTGTCAGATGGAAAATCCCGGCGATCCCGCACATTAGCTGAAGCCTACCTCACCCATGCAACGTGGTCCATCCATTCGCCAAGCGGGCCCGCATCGCGCAGGAAGGCGGCGATCGCATCTCGCGACAGGTCCGGATTTTGATTGACGCTTGAAAGGATGATCATGGCGGTTGGCTCTGCACTCAGGGCCAGCCGATCGGCCATATTGCGAAGTTTCAGGCGTGCATTGCTACCAGTCAACGTCTTGCCGGACCTGTACCACGTGACCGCCAACCGCAAATCGCCGTTATGGCCTCGAAGCAATTCGCTCTTTCCGCCATCGAAACGTGGCCCCGGTGAATGCCACGACCATTCACTTTGTGGCGTAAGTGCACCTTGGCCGAACCCACCCGCCTCTCGTCCCTCGCCCTGAGAGGCATAGAGGGCGAAGAACACATCAACCTGCCGCCCCTCAGCATCGCGATAGCTTCCCAGAAGGCGGTGATCCGATCCATGGGCGCGTGGCTCCCAATGCAGGCGCGGAGCAAAGGGTACGGCATTCCAGCCTTCAACAGCAGGCAAGGCAATTCTATCAGGCATGTCTGCGGAAAGCGTATCGGCCACCCGTGCCCAGCCCTGCACGCCTCCAATCACAAGCACCAACGCTACCAACGCCGGGACCGCACCTATGCGCCAGCGCGCCAGCTTTTCCAGCGCCGAGGATGCATTGATCGCCTCTGCATCGATCATGGGATCGCCTTGCGGCCTGTCAAAATACCGCCACGCGCCGCCAATCACCAAGGCGACAATCAGAGCGAAGAATATCCAGCCATAAATGATATGGTCAAAGCCCACCGCCTTTTCCGCGCCAACGAACTGCGCCGCATAAACGGTTCCGAACGCGCGGATGCCGTTGGCGATGATCGGCACGATCACACAGGCGGCAAGGAAAACAACACGCCGACGCCAGCTCTTGAAGCACACGTTCGCCGTCAACAGCCCCAGCGCGACCATCGCGATCAGGAACTGAACACCAGAACAAGCTTCCGCCACCTCAAACAAACCGGCAGGCGTATCGATGAACACGCCATCGATGGCTGCGCGAATACCACTCAGCTCCACAAGGCTGATGGTTATGTCAGCCGTAATGAGTTGCAGCGGGGGTACGAGCTCCTGCCCGAACGGCACCAGCAGCAAGGCATAGCCGAGCGGGAAGATCAGACCAGCACTTGCCTTCACGCCCAGAAACAGCGGCACCGTTGAAATGAGCATCAGCACCGCGCCCAACTGACGCGCGGCATCCAGTCCTGAAAACGCGCCCAGCAGCCACGATACCGCTCCGGCCGCGGTGATCAGCAGGCCGGGCCACCATCGTTGCGGTTCGATCTTCGCAAGCTGCGGCAACCGCTGATGGACAAGAAAGCCCAAAATAACGGGAATCAACAGGATATGATTGAAGGCTGAACTGTTCCAAGCGATGTGGCTAATCGTCAGCCAATCATTCGCGAAAGCAAGCAGCAGCACGATCCATGCAACGCTGAAGGGGATCAGCGCTTTGCGCCAATCATGGCCTGCATAGGGGACCAAGTCGGGCAACGCAGCGGGTTCGACAGTCAGGCTATGCCGCATCGGTCGGCATATCTTGGGGGAAACCCAGCCAACCCGGCAATGGCGCCAGCGCCGCATCCCAGTCGGTATTCACCTCGATAAAGGAGCGCGCGGCCTGCCCCATCGCAGCAGCGCGATCAGTATCGGTAAGCAGGTCGACGACCGCGCTTGCAAGTTCTGCGTCGTTCTCACCGATATGGAAATGCGCACCGTTTTGGGCTGCAATGCCTGTCGCTGCTTCGGCTGAAAGCACCACGGGCATCGCCATGGCCATGGCTTCCAGCACCTTGTTCTGAACGCCTCGCGCTATATCCAGCGGCACTAGCGCGAGCTGTGACCCGGCCAGCCACTGCCGGGTGTCTGCCACCCGCCCCCAAACGAAGTTGCCGTCCACCCTATGCATTTTCAGCAGCCAGGCGGGAGGGTTGCGGCCGACAACGTGAAACGTCGCTTCGGGAATGACCTGCCGAACAAGCGGCATGATCTTTTCCATCGCCCTGCAAGCCGCATCGATATTCGGCTCGTAATCCATCTGCCCGGTGAAAATTACTTTTGGCCCCGCGATCTCCTGCAAGCGCGGATCGGCCGATGCCGCGTTGGGCGCAAACAGATCGCTGTCCATGCCGTTGGGCATAACCTCGACATTGATGGCGTTGCGTACTTCGGCGGGGAGCCGGGATAGGAAAATTTCTCGCTCCCCCTCGCTGATCAGCAGGCTGACATCCGCTTTGCGCGCCAGCCTCGCCTCCTCACGGCACAACAACTTGGCTTCGCGTGAATCAATCCATCCGCGAGGACCGCGCTTTTTGCGACCATAAGCTTCGAATTTGGCAGAGTCGGCATCGACGAAATCGACAATTACGCGCCCGGGAAAGTCCGCCGGAACATACTGCCCCATCTGGCCAGAAAACACATAGATGGCGCTGATAGGCCGCTTGGCCAGCACGTCGGCGACATAAGCCGCGAGGGCTGAGCTATAAAAGGCCGTGAGGCTGATGGGCTTTCTGGTCCCAAGCGCTTGCAGACCCGCGATTGGCAGGGGCTTTGTCCGCCGGACCAGGTGATAGCTGGCGGAAAGGCGGCCAAGCGCTTTTTCCTCGGCAAAATCGAACACGTCCTCACCGAATGTGGCGACATGAACCGGCGCGATCCGCGCGAGGCGACCAAGCACATGGTGTGACCGGATTTTGTCACCACGATCGGGAGGAAACGGGATCCTGTGCGAAAGAAAAAGAATCTCGCCCATCAGCCAAGTCCCCGCGCGATCAACGGGCCAAGGCGATTGGCAATGGCTAGCGGGAGGCGCTGCCATACAGCAATCTGTAGCGCGTGTTTGGCGCTGGTAGGATTGGCGTCACGCGGCTTTGCACCCGGTGCCGTCCAGCTGGCATAGGTCAGCGGTTCCGGCTCGAAACCCCAGTTGCGCTTGAAATGGAACGGTCCGCTTCCAGTCTTTGAGCGGCCAAAGTCAAACCGTGCGCAACCACGTCGCCGGGCATGGAGCATCAGTTCGTAATACATGCGCTCGTTGGCGCGCAGATGCCGGGCGCTCCATGTTCCGCCACCCCAGTAAGGCAAAACCGAACCGCGATGATAGAGCGACAGTACGCTGGCGACCGGATTGCCTTCGTGCCGCACCGTCAGGATATCAGCGTCCTCGCCGAAATGATCGAGAACCGCATCGAATAGTGAGCGGGGAAAAACCGGCGTGCCCAGATTGCGAACGCTTTCAGCGTAGGCGGCATAGTGCGCCGTGCGATCATGCTCGTCGCGACCAATGTGAACCGTCAGCCTTTCATTGAGGCTACGGCGCACTTCTGCGCGCTGCTTACGTGGGATGGAGAGCAGCTGCGCTTCATCATCTTCCGCAAGATCGCAAACGAAGCCACTGTGAGAATTAGATTGTGTCAGCCATCCCGCGCGGCCGCAAGGCATAGGGCCGCCACGCAATTCGATGGTGGAGCAGGATCTGCGTAGTGCCAGTTCTTCCGCAGCGGCAATAAGCGCGTGGCAATCGCTTTCATCCACAGCCAGTACCCCGCCGCCAACGGCAAACCCGGATGAAGCCAGTACACTGCCGAAGATTGGTGAATGAATTTCCGTCAGCGGCAGATAGGCGCGAACCTCCCCCTCCCGTTCTACGACCAGCGCCAGCGCGGTGTTGCGAGTGGCTTGTGCAACCGCCAGCTGCCACGCTGGACGATGGAAGACGGTGCCATCGCGATGCCAAGTAACGAACGCCTCGATCCGCTCCGCCTCATTCGGATCGCCAAGATCAGCCAGGCGCACGGCCTCCCCCGTCAGGACCGTAGGCGCGTTCATGCCGCTTTGGCTTCGGTGCGCGCCGCCTCCATCCTGGCCACGACATCCATGCGTCCCCAGGTAAACTCCTGCAGAAGTTTCTGCAACTTGGCGTCCATTGCTGACAAATTGGTGTAATGGCGAAGTTTGGATTTCAGAGGGGCATTTTCGACGCGCGGCTGATCTGCATCTATTTCCCAAGGGTGGAAATAGAAGACTGCCGGGCGTTCTTCGCTTCGATTGACCTGATCGATCGCCCAGCGCGTGAAGCGATAGGGTAGAACGCGGAAGAACCCGCCCCCGCCCGCCGCCAGCCTGCGGCCCGCGAATGTCGCGGTCGTCACCGGAATTTCCAGCAGATCAGCGCCAGCCAGTGGCCGGAACGCAAAACGCGGTGCTTCTCGCCAACCGTAATGGTCATGCGCGATTGGAGCAACGCTGGAGCTGTAGGAAAAGCCCTGCTCCGCCAGCACTTCAAATGCCCACGGTGTTCGAGCGTCGATTGAGAAACTGGGCGCGCGATAGCCGATGATGCGAACGCCGGAGGCATCCTCTATCGTCTTGCGACTACGTTCAAGATCGCGGGCGAATGCAGCTGCATCCATGCGGAACACCCGTTCGTGATCCCAACCATGGCTTGCCAACTCATGTCCTTCAGCCACAATCTTCCGCATCAGCGCGGGGTGACGCTGCGCGACCCACCCCAATGTGAAAAACGTCGCCTTAACATTGACTTGCGCAAACAATCTGAGAATTTGATCGCAGTTTCGATCGACCCGATCGGCAAGCGAAGCCCATTCTGATCTGTCGATCACACCTTCAAATGCGCCAACCTGAAACCAATCCTCAACATCGACGGACATACCATTTACAAGCTTGCCATCGTTGCCAAACGACTGGCCGCTATCCGGCTTGAGGCCGTCAATTGCCGACAGGATGTTCACCCATAACCCTTCTGTAACGCTTCAAGCAGCGTTGCGCTGGCCTTCGCCTTCCTCGACCCATTCGATCAACATTGTCAGCGTGTGGCGCAGCGTATGATCTAGTTCGGTCATGCGATCTTCAAGATCAGCCAGCTGTTCATTCACAGCCTCAACCAGCGTGACCGATTGCTTATCCATCCCGCCCATATTCCGAGAGTTGGAGGAAAGCTCCAGAACCGCTTGTTGCAGTTCCGCGATCTGCGCGTCACGTCCTGCCAACAGCTCTTCAAATTGCTTGTGGCTATCGGCCATGCGGCGTTCAGCCGCGGTAGTGCTGTCAGCCAGAAGCCGCTGGAACTCGGCCTGGCGCTGCTCGAGGGCGCGCTCGAACGCAGCATTTTGTTCCGCCAGAAAATGCTCCAGATCCGCATCCCGCTCAGCAAGCTGCTGCGCGAACTCTTCCTTGCTTGCAGCCATAAGCCGCTCGAATTCTGAGAAATCGGGAACAAGCGCCCCAGCAACTGGTGTGCCGTCAGCAAGCGACAGGGGAGCAGTGCCGTCGCCTACGTCAGTTTCTCCTGCCTCACTTGCGGCCTTTCCAAGCGTAAGCGATCCATCCGCCGTCAGTTCGTCGAGCACCCGGGTCACCATCACGCTATCAATGAGCGTGCGCTGCTCAACCGCGCCCAGCAACAGAAGCCGATTGACGATTTGGTTGATCCTGCGCGGAATACCACCGGATGCCTCGTAGATTGCCGCAAACACCTGCGGATCGAAAGCTGGATTGCCCTTCCAGTCCACGCGCTTCATACGGTGTTCGATATACTGCTGCACTTCCGATGGCTGCATCGGATCCAGATGATGGCTGGCGATCACTCGCTGGCGCAATTGCTCCAGCGATGGATGATGAGCCAGCGTATCGCGAAACTCTGGCTGGCCGAGCAGCAGGGTTTGCAGCAGGGGATGCGAGCCGAGCTGGAAATTGGAAAGCATGCGCAGCTCTTCCAGCGCGCCGATCTCCAGATTCTGGGATTCATCCACAATAAGCAGGCAGCGGCGACCGGCACGCGCCTCTTCATGCAGGAAGTTCTCGATCTCGCCAAGCGCAGTCGCCTTGTCATGACCTTCGACCATCAGGCCGAAAGCCTGCGCAACGACGTGGACAATTTCCTCGCCGTCCAGCTTGCTCGTCACAACCTGAGCGGCAGTAAGCCGGGCGGGATCGATCGTGGACATAAGGTGAGCGACAAGGGTTGATTTGCCCGAGCCGACCTCACCGGTGATGACTACAAAACCCTCACCTTGGGCAAGGCCATAGCCCAGATAGGACAACGCCTTACGATGCGTCAGGCTTTCAAAATAGAACGACGGATCGGGAGTTAGCTGGAACGGCCTCCCGCTAAGCCCGTAAAATGCGTCGAACATCTTCGTTCCCTTCCCAATCAGAAGCTATAGCGAACGCCGACAAGGGCGGACGCGGACCAGAAATCCTCTGGCACTGCGGTTTGATCCATACCTTCGATACCCAGCGCGGCGCGGGCTGTAAGGTGGCGGTCCAGATTGCGATAATAGGCCGCTGTCGCACCCCACGATTTACTATTGCCGCCGAACACTCCGGCAGAATCAATCCAGTTCGCGTAGAGGTTTGTCTGCACCATGGACCGCTCATCCAACCGTGCATTTACATAGGCTGCCAACCAGTAGTTTTCGTCAACCAGACCGTTTGCCACGGCAAGCACAGTTCCGGGGGCGGCAATAAACCGGCGTCGGTCATAACCGCCGCCGATGCCGGTGCTGATACGTCCCATTTGCATGGCATAGTTGGCCATCACCCCACGGGCACGAAATGCTGCAGAGCGCATGGAGCCAAGCACGCCCGAAAGGCAGCTTCCGCCCTCCAGTGAGTTCACGCAGCCGCTGATGTCGCCAGTAAGCGGATTGCGGATGGCGGTGAAATCGGTCGGCATTTGGTCCAGCGCGCGATTGAGCTGGCCGCCAAACCCGGCAAGGTTGTCATAAACCGCAACGTTGACCGAACTGCGCGGTGTCGGGGCATAGCTGAAGGTGCCAGTATAGCTGGTCGAGCCATAGCGACGCCCGACATGGGCCGTCAGCGAAGTGCGCGTAGATGGTCGCCACATTACGCCGGCATCCCAGATCAAACCGTCGACATCATAGGCAATCACGCGTGGGGCGCTCTTGTCAGTAACGTAGCGTCCGCCCGGTCCGACTACTGGCAAACCGTTGGAATCAAACAGCGCATCGCGACTGGATATCTCCACCGTTTCATAGCCGACCGCCCCGCTCACCTGAACAGTGTAGGAAACCGGAACGGTTACCACAGCGCTCACCTGCCCATTCTCGATCCGTTGGTCGAGATTGGAAATGTCCTCACGGGAATAGCTGCCGTTCACGCCAAGGCCCACGGGCAGCAAATCGCCCGGAGCAATCGCGGCTGAGACGTCCGCTGCATGGACGGTGCTTTCATCGAAGATATCCTGCAGCGGCTGACCGGGCGTCACGATCCGCGCATTGCCCTGATCCACCTTGGAATAGCCCATGCGGTAGTTGGCATTTACGACAACGTCGTCCAGCTGTGTCACCAGCGAAGGCCCGGCATAAACCGAGTAAACCTTCGTCACGTCATCCTGATCAATAATCGCCCCGGGCAGAGCCCCGCCGCTACGGTCGATCGACCCGCGCGTTGCCAGAGCGCCGGCATGAAGCTGCAATCCTTGAGCTACGGTGGTGTAACCATTGGCAATCCCGCTAAGTACGTCGCCATCCTGCCCATTGTCGCCCCAGTCGATCCGCCTCTCATAGCGCAACGACAGGGACACGCCGTTGTTCTGGCCAACCAGCGATCCATCCACACCGGCGGCCACACGCGTGTAGGTGAACGTCTCATCTAGCGGCAAATTACGCGTGGTCACGATCTGCTCAGCTTCGATATAGGGTTCCACGAAGGCTTTGCGCGCTGCCTTGCCTCGGCCAGAGCCCTTGCCCGCCTTGGCTTTGCCACCGTCATACGAAGGTGTATCGGCTCCCTCTGCTTCGCCGAAATCGGCACCAGAATCGGTGGGCTGCGCCATTGCCGGACCAGCAAATAACGTTGTTACCAAGAGCCACGAGAGAAGAATGGCGGCAGGATTAAGCACCACGCCTACACTCCATAACCATGATAGGTTCCAAATTTCCGACCGCTTGGACTGAACTGCACCGAATTGAGCAACAGCTGGATATTGGGACACGCAGACAGCAACGATACGGCATCCTCAATCGCGCCTTGCGAGGTCTTGTCAGCCCTCACCACGACGACGACCTGGCCCACATATTTGGCCAAGGCTGAGGCCGCAGAAGCAGCCAGCGCGGGCGGCGTATCGAACAGGACAATACGGTGCGGTGCGCCTTGCGTAAGCCTGTCGAGAACCTGTGCCCCGCGAGCAGAGCCGAGGTATTCGGTATCAGCGCTTTGCGTGCTGCTACCCGCCGGCAGGACGAATAAGCCCGGAATATCCGTCGCCATCACGAAATCGGCGGGATCTTTGGTCGGATCGGTCAGAGCGTCCATTAGCCCCGGTCCATCGGGCAGTCCCAGCATTTGCGGCAGCGAAGGCTTGGCAAAGTCGGCATCCACCAGCACTACTTCGCTTTCCATTTCCGCCGCCATCGAAAGGGCGAGATTGACAGAGCAGTAAGTCTTGCCCTCGTTCGGATGGGGCGAACTGATGAGCAGGCGCTGTGCGGCCGCCCCGCTACCTTGCTGGCGCAAGTCTGAAGCATTGACCAGCAACTGCCGCTTGATGATGCGGAACTCTTCCAGCAGCTCGGTCACCGCGCCTTCAGGCACGATAAGTCCCTGTTCTCGCAGGGCCGCCCGATCAATGTGATGTTTCGGCCCGGTAAAGCGCACCATTTCGACGGGCGCTGGCGGGGCATCGGCGACGAACGGAGCTACGGGATCAGCTATCGGCGCAGCAACCTGAGCTGGCTCGGGAGCCTGCAGCGCGGGGGCAGACTGCGCAGGTGGCACCACTGGTGGCACGGCAGACTCTGCATCCGTCGGGGCCACCGGCAGGTCGATCGCTGGCAGACGGACCCTGCGGCGCAGGCGACGCGGCTCCAGCCCGGCGGGAATCGGCGGAGGATTGAAGTTGCCCAGATCGAACTTCTCAACTGCTCGCTCGATCAGCGAATTGCCATGTTCCCTAGCCGGGTCGGCCTTGGAAGGAACCGGGATCTTGCTCTGCTCCATCATCCCCTGCTCCTCAAGCCACCATGCCGCGCTGGACGAATTCGGCCACCAGCAAAAATATGAGAACGCCGCCCAGACCCGCTGTCGCGCCGTAGAAATACTTCTGCCGCTTTCTTGCAAAGACGCGAGCGCGATCCGACAGCGTTTCGGTAACCCCGCCCAGCACCGGCAGGCCAATTGCCCGTTCCAGCCCCGCAGTCGTGGAGAAAGTCGAGCGCACTTTGGCATGGGCTAGTGCGACACCGCATCCTGCTGCAATTCCGGCAATCAGAACGGCGAGCAGCAGCAGCGGACGCTTCGGCGCAGCGGGAGCAACCGGCGTCGTGGGCGGGTCGACGATCTGGAACTTCACGGCCTCACGCTCAGTCTTGACCTCTCCACGCAGACGCAGTTCCTCGCGATCCTGCAAAATCTGGTCGTATTGCTTGCGCAGAACGTCATAGTCGCGGTTGATGCGCTGCGCTTCTGCCGCGATCTCTGGATTTTCAATCTGCCGCGCCTTCATGCCAGCAAGGTCAGACTGGATAGCCGCGCGGCGTGATTGCAGCGCAAGCAGGTTCGCTTCACGCTCCGCCTTGATCGAAAGCAACGAAGTGTAAGCCGGGTTAGAGACCCCGCCGCCCACCTTTGCTTCTGCATTCGCTGCCGCGCGCAGGGCGTTTACCTGGTTCTTGGCGGCAATGACGTCGGGGTGATTGGCAGTCAGTCCGCGCGCCTGCATCCCGGCAAGCTCAGCCTGAGCCTGCGCAAATGCGCCGCTCGCGGTCCCGGTATTGCTACCAGGCAGGCTCTTCGGCGTTCCTGAAAGCTGGCCTTGGATGGCGGCCACCGCGCCTTGCGCAGCGGCAATATCTGATTCGATATCGCGCAGTTCCGTGCGGGCCGATTCCATCCGCTGCATGTTTACGGCGCCGCCCTGGATCATTTCGGGGTGTTGTGCCTCGAACGCAAGGCGGCGTCTTTCGGCTGTCTCCAGTTCCTTCTCACGCTGGGCAAGCTGCTGATTCACAAACGACAGCGTTTCTGTCATTTCCCCGCGATTACCGGAGAGGTTCTCTTCCCGGAAGATGTCGATCATCTTTTGCGCAATGTCCTGTGCCAGCCGGGCATTTTGTGCGTCAGAAAAGGCCTTGTGACCGGCCCGCGCCGAGATTGCGAACAGGTTTTCCTGCTCGCTCACGATCTTGATATCTTCGGAAAGGCCCAGCACGGCCTTTTCCATCTGCTTGGGTGAATGCACCAGATCGGCAAGCGGGGTAGAGCGGACCACTTTCTCCAGATTGACCGCGCTGGTCAGTGTCTGGCGAATGCGCTCAATGTCTCGCTTGCGATCAGCGACGCCGATACCAACCTGTTCGGCCAGTGCATCATCGAGTTGAATGAACAAGCGGGCGTTCGATTCATAGGTGTTGGGGATCAGCGCAACCGCCAGCCAACCAAGCAGGCACACGCCCCAAGCTACGCCAAGCGCCAGCCAACGACGATGCCAGATGCTGTAAATGGCAGAGAGTATCTCGTCGTATAGTGAGTTCATCGAACGGATACCTTGTTCATGCCCATTCCGGCCGAATTCAGAACATGCTTGTGGGAATGATGATCACATCGCCGGGCATCAGCATCACGTTCGCCTTGCTATCGCCCTTCTTGAGCAGGTCGCCCAGCCGTACGGAGTATTCCTGCTGCTTGCCACTCTGCTTTTCGAAGCGGATCAGGCTGGCACGATTGCCTGCCGCAAATTCGGAAAGCCCGCCCACTGCAATCATCGCATCCAACAGAGTCATATTGGCACGGTAGGGGATCGAGGCTGGCTTTTCAGTCGCGCCCACGACCCTAACCTGCTGGCTGAACGTGCCGGCAAACTTGTTGACAATGATTGAGACCAGGGGCTCTTCGATGTATTGCGAAAGCTGCAGGCGAATGTCTTCTGACAGCATGGTGGGCGTCTTGCCCACGGCAGGCATGTCAGTGATAAGTGGAGTGGTGATGCGACCATCGGGCCGCACCTGAACTTTTGCACCCAGCTCTGGATTGCGCCAGACGAAAACGGTCAGTTCGTCCAACGGACCGATCACATATTCCTCGCCCGGTCCTTCCTGCAGCGCCACAAAAGCAGCAGGCGGAAGCTCTGGCCGTCCGCCGCTGCCCATGCAGCCTGTCAAAAACAGACTCGCCGTTGCGGCCACGGCCAGGGTCGCAGATCCGCGAAAGGGACGTGATTGTGGCATGCTTGTAGAACCCCAGTATGTATGCCTGCAAATCGAAACCAGAACGTCTTCCAAGAGCGGAAGTCTGGCTAAACCCGGCCTGCACTATCAGTTAAAAAGGTGAACATTGCGTTAGCCTTATCGCCAGTCTTCGCGGGCACTCTCGAAGGAAGGTCGTGATAACGACAGAGAATCGCGAATCAAACCAGCATTTCGGCGGCTGGACCCTGCCCCAGAAAAGCTGCGGGACTGGCGCTGGCGCCATACGCACCAGCGCAGAATATGGCGACCAGATCACCGGGTTCCGCCCTTGGGAAACCACCTTTGTTGGCGAGAATGTCCAGCGGCGTGCAGAGGCATCCAACGATGGTGGCTTCCTCTTCCGGCGCCGCGCCAAAGCGGGTTGCAATTGCCGAGGGATAATTGCGCCGCACGACCGTGCCGAAATTGCCTGAAGCAGCAAGCTGGTGATGCAGCCCGCCATCAGTGACCAGAAATATCTCGCCATGGCTTTCTTTGCGGTCGATGACGGTGGCCAGATACACTCCGGCCTCCCCAACAAGATAGCGGCCCAGCTCAATACAGAACTCGGTATCGATCAGCACATCCGGCAGCCTTGCAAATTGCTCCGACAGCTTTTCGCCAACCAGCGAGAGGTTCAACGGCTCATCTCCGGGGAAATACGGAATGCCGAAGCCGCCACCCAAATTGCAGTGTGGCACTTGCGCACCGCTCTCCTGCGCCAGCCGGGCAGCAAGCGCGATGGTCTGAGCCTGCGTTTCAGCGATAGCTTCCGCGTCGAGCGCTTGTGACCCCGCGAAGATGTGAAAACCTCTCCATTCTGCGCCTGATGCGATCACCCTGCGGATCAGTGAGGGCACACGGCCAGCATCGAGGCCGAAAGGCTTGGCGCCGCCGCCCATCTTCATACCCGATCCTTTCAGATCGAAGTCGGGA
>JAZQRJ010000055.1:0-2661 GCA_045629505.1 Novosphingobium sp. | reverse complement strand
GGGTCCAACCGAAGGCACATCGTGCCGCCGCCTTGCAGCGAGTTCTTCACCACAAAATTCAGCCCGTGCGTGCCGGGCAGTACGAAACGGTCAATCTGCGGCACATCGTCACTGATAAGGTGCGCATACCAATCGCCCACCGTTTTCTCGTTAAGCGCAGCTGCGATGTAGGGCGCATAACGCGTATCGCGGGCAAAGACGCCCACGTTGAACAAGTTGCCCTTGTCCCCGCTGCGTGCCCACGCCAGTGAGATCAGCGGCACAGTCATGTCGGCTTCGGCATCGGTGGGGTGGGCCGGCTCAGCCGGACGCACGATGTCTGAAGGCTGGAACCAGCGCGAGGGCTGGTCCTCAAACGAAACCTCCTTGCCGTCGACGCTCACTTGCGGCTGGAAATCCGATTTCTTCACGAGGAACAGGAATACCCGCATCAGTGGACGGATCGCGCCAGCACCGCCAATACCGCCCGGAGCGACTGTTGTTCCTGGCGACATGGATGAGATGGAGCTGTTCTGCTCCCGCATGAACACCTCGGGGCCAATCGGTTCGTCATGCGTGACGGAAATCATCGCAACAACTTCGCGCGCGGCCTGTCCGCGGGACCGTGGTCCATAACTGGTTTCTGCGCCTATAATTTCGACATGAGTATCGTATAGCGGCTTGGCATTGCGATCGCGCAGAATGCGATTGGCGCGTTCAAACAGGGCTTCTGCCTGCCTGCGGGCCTTTTCGGGCGCGTTGATGCCAACGATGGGTTGGACGGCAGTGGCGCGCCAGCCTTGCGAATATGTGGCGCACACCTTGTAGGAATCGGTAGGCGCGTAGCCCTTTACGTTGGTTACGAGGACGCGGTTGTCGCCATCGGGTGCCATCTTCACTTCGCTGAAATCGCACACCGCATCGGGTACGATGTACGCTTGCGGATCGCTGACCTCGTAGATCATCTGCTCCCCCACGGTGCCAATCGAGACAAGGCCGCCGGTGCCTTCTGGCTTGGTGAGCACGAAAGAGCCGTCGGCGCGACATTCAGCTATCGGATTGCCGATGTTGGCCGGGTCTGGCACGCTCTCCCAATCTGTGAAGGTGCCGCCCGTCACTTGCGTGGAGCATTCCGTCAGGTGGCCGATCAGGGTGCCTGCTGCCAGCAGATCATAATCGTCGGCTGTCCAGCCAAATTCATGGATCAGCGGACCAAGCGCCAGCGCGCTGTCCACTACGCGGCCGGTGAGAACGATGTCCGCGCCTTCGCGCAGCGCAGCAGCGATGGGGAAACCGCCGAAGTAGGCGTTCATGCTGGAGAACTCGACATCATCGGGCAGAGGGTCGCCGCTGAACATCTCACGCAGTCCTTGTGCGCGAAAATGATCCACGCGCCCGCGCATGTCATCGCCGGTAACGACGCCGATCTTGGCAGACAGCCCTTGTTCGGCCAGAACCTTGCGCATGGCATCAGCAGCGCCGTGGGGGTTGAGACCGCCCCAGTTGGTGACGATCTTGCAACCACTGGCCAGCATTTCCCGCAGATAGGGCGTTATGTCGCGCAGGAACGAGGGCATGAAGCCATCGGGAAAACTGCGGGTATCGCTGGAAAGCGAAGCCATCGTCAGCTCGGCAAGGCAGTCATAGACGATATAGTCGCAACCAGCCTGTATCAGCGCATGGTGCCCATAGAAGCTGTCTGCGCCGAATGCTGTTCCGCCGCCAATTCGGACGATTTTTTCGCTTCCTGTCATGTCTCTTCTCTCCTGGACTACGTCTTCGGCTTTGTGATGCGGTGCGCGATCAGGCCTGATTTCCGGCCAGTGTTTTCGCCGGGCTTTCCTCTTGTTCGGTTATCAGCAGTCTAGTCGCGGGGCGATCAAGGAAATTCTCTTCATCGGCGGCCATTTGCCGAAATATGTGGGGCGGGAGCAGGTCCTTGCTGCGTTCCTCCCACCCACCTTCAACATCATACCAGCACTCGGTAATGCAATCGAAATCCACATTTGACGAAGGCGCTCTGCGGCTTAGCGGGATGCCTTCGGTCACGTATGTGCGGGTGTAGCGCACGAGGTTGGGACAGAGTGCAGCAGCCATCGGGGCGTGGTGGTTCTCATAGTAATCCCGAAATTCGGCAAAGCTCAGCCCCGACTTGCGTTTCATCAAGAATGTGAGCTTCAGCATCGTCTTCCCTGCGTCATTCTATTTGTCAGCGCGATTGGCATAACTCTTTGGCCATTGTCATTACATGATCGGAGCCATAACCAAAGGCCTAAACCGGTTCGGCGTGACAGGCTGCCGCGCTTTTACCGACAAGGACTTTACAAGAGAATGAGCGAACAGGGACGGGCTGGAAATCCGCCGATGAAAGCAGGCTTCATCGGGCTGGGAACAATGGGCGCACCAATGGCGGAGCGCATCATGCGGGCGGGTTTCCCGCTCACGGTGTGGGCGCGCCGGGCAGAATCGATGTCACCGTTGATCGAGCAGGGCGCAGTTGGCGCCACATCGGTGGCCGATCTGGCGGTGCGTTGCGATTATGTGGGGATTTGCGTTCTCGATGATGCCGCCGTTGCCGCAATCATTGACGAGCTGCTTCCCGCCCTGCGTCCCGGAAGCCTACTCGCCATTCATTCGACCATCTTACCTGCAACTTGCGAAGCGCTGGAGCGCCGCTGCGCT
>JAZQRJ010000054.1:0-3677 GCA_045629505.1 Novosphingobium sp. | reverse complement strand
CGCGGATCGATCAACTCGTCAGCCGCAGCGCCTGCAAACTGGTCCGAACTGATGTTGCGGATGCAGTTGCCGCTGGTCTGGATGGCATGCATTTCCACGCTGGCGAGTTCGGCCAGAAGGTCTGGCGTCTCTTCCAGCTTGATCCAGTTGTACTGGATATTCTGGCGCGTGGTGAAATGGCCATAACCGCGGTCATATTTGTCCGCGATATCGCCCAGAACCTTCATCTGCGCCGAGTTAAGCGTGCCATAAGGAATGGCGACGCGCAGCATGTAGGCATGAAGCTGGAGATAGAGGCCGTTCTGCAAACGCAGCGGGCGGAACTGCTCTTCTGTCAGGCTGCCCTCAAGGCGGCGGCGCACCTGATCGCGAAATTCCGCGACGCGGGTGTCGACCATGGCCTGATCGTATTGGTCATACTTATACATTATCGTGCTCCTGCCACGGGGGCGTGCGAATATCAGATAACCCAGCTTCCGGCGTTGGGATCGGCGGGCTTGAGCGTCAGATCCGGTCGCACCGTAGGACCAAGGGCGCGGATGCGATCCTTGATATGACCGGGGCGCACGCCATCGGCGGTTTTATCTCCAGCGATGACATTGGCGTCGATCACGTGGCGCGCAGCAACTTCCGCAGCGGCGATCTCGTTACCATCTTCGCCAACGTCTACCGCATCATTGACATGAAGTGACCAGCCGGTGCCGTCCCACCAGACGACCGCGCCAGTCTTCAGATCGTTGGCGGTCAAAATCTTCATACGGTTATCTCCTGCGCCAAAGCGCGCAATTCATGTTCGGGTTGGGCCGCTACTTCGCCAATGACGATCAGCGCAGGGCTTCTGACGCGCTCCCGCTGCACGAGATCCGGAAGTTCGGCAAGAGGCCCGCGCAGCACGCGCATGGCCCGACGGGTGGCATTTTCGATCACGGCGATCGGCATATCGGGCGAAAGACCGTCTTCGATCAGCTTTTCCGCGATTTGCGAAGCGGTAGCGACGCCCATGAAAATGACGAGAGTACGGCCCTTGCCAGCAAGGCCAACCCAGTTCTGATCGGTCAGTCCTTTGCACTGGCCAGCTACGAAGCTGACTATCGAGGCGGAGCGGCGGTGCGTCAGCGGAATTTGCGCGGCAGCAGCAGCGCCCAGCGCAGAACTGATGCCCGGCACAACTTCAACCGGAACGCCAGCGGCGTGGCAGGCTTCTGCCTCTTCGCCCCCGCGTCCGAAAATAAAGGGGTCACCGCCTTTAAGCCGCACCACATCGTTGCCTGCCAGCGCTTCGCGAACCAGCAGGGCGTTGATTGCTTCCTGCGGCATGGTGTGGCGCGAACGCTGCTTGGCGACCGAGACAAGGCGTGCAGAAGGCGAGGCCAAGGCAAGAATTGACGGATCGACAAGGCCGTCATGCACGATAAGCGCGGCCTCTGCGATCAGCCGCGCGGCGCGCAGCGTCAGCAGATCCGGATCACCGGGGCCCGCGCCTACCAAGTAGACACGTCCAAACGAAAAAGGGGCATTGTGCATGTTGCGCAGATGGCGAAAATTACCGTCAATTGCCAGTCACAATGCCTACACGGGCTATTAGGTGGACTTTATGCTTGAAGTCAGAGCTTGACCAATGTCGGCAATAAGGTCGCCTGCGTCTTCGAGACCGATGGAGAGCCGCACGCCGAAGCGGTCTTCCGAAGTTAGCCCCTCAAGCGGCCATGCCATGACGCTGCGGTACTGCGCGGGATCGACAGGAATGGCCAAACTCTCGAACCCGCCCCAGCTATAGCCAATGCCGAACAGCCTAAGCGCATCGATGAAGGCGTCGCGCTGCGCAGATGTGCCGCCCTTGAAAATAAAGGTGAACAGTCCGCAGCCGCCGGTGAAATCCCGCTTCCACAGTTCATGCCCCGGGGAACCGGGTAGCATTGGGCACATCACGCGCGCCACTTCCGGCCGGGCGGCAAGGAACTGCGCGATTTCCAGCGCACTTTGTGTTTCCCGTTCCAGCCGAACTTGCAGAGTGCGCAAACCTCGCAGTGCAAGCGCGGCATCATCTGGCGACACCACATGCCCAAGGTTCTGTGCGCGCTTACGCAGCGTTGCGTAAAGCTCCGGCCCGGCGCTGGCGCAGCCCATCATCAGATCAGAATGACCGCCCACATGTTTGGTGAGAGCCATGATCGAGATGTCGAAACCGCGCTGCAGCGCCGGAAAGCCCAGCGGGCTGGCCCAGGTATTGTCGATGATGGATATCAGACCATGCGCTCGCGCCGTCGCCGCCAGTGCAGGCATGTCGGCAATTTCCATCGTCAGACTGCCGGGACATTCCAGCAGAACCGCCTTCGAGCGTTCACAGATCGCGGCCTCCAACGCACCGGGATCCAGGGGATCGAAGAACCGCGTTTCCACGCCAAAGTCCTTGAGCAAGCCCTTGCCCATGGTCCGGGTGGGGTCATAGGCATTGTCCACCATCAGAAGCACGTCGCCGGGTCGCAAAATGGCCAGCAGGGTGCCCGCAATCGCCGCAACGCCCGAGGGGTAAAGCACGGTTCCTGCCGCGCCCGGCTCTATGGCGGTGAGAGCATCGGCCAAGGCCCATTGCGTGGGTGCGCCGCGCCTGCCGTAAAAGAAGCGACCGTCCTCGTTATGGCGTGCGCCTTCGCGGAAAGCGTCCATGTTCTCGTAAAGATGCGTACTTGCCCGCCACACCGGAGGATTGACGACAGCGCCGGTCCATTCAGCGCGGCGTCCTGCTTCAACGATTTGCGTTCCGGGTCCATGTTGCGGGCTGCTCGCCTCGCCAGTGTCGTTGCGGGTGTGGTCGTTCATGAACGGCAGATTGGCCAGATTTGGCGGCTTGTCCAGCCCGGGAAGGACCAGTTGGCCCTTGTCATGTCGGACCGGGAAGAGCATGGACCCGCCCATCATGAGCATCGATTCCCCCGCAACCATGCATCTGGGGCAGAACAGCGCCCTACCGTCCTCCCCTGAAGAAGCAGTGTTGGATTATGTGCCCAACCCGCGTCAGGGCACCCTCTATCTGGTGCGCTTTGCCGCGCCGGAGTTCACTTCGCTGTGCCCTGTGACCGGCCAGCCCGATTTTGCGCATCTGGTGATCGACTATGCGCCAAGCGAAACCATCGTCGAATCGAAAAGCTTGAAGCTGTTTCTGGGCTCGTTCCGCAATCACAGCGGCTTTCACGAGGACGTGACGGTAGGGATCGGGCAGCGCCTGTTTGACGAAATGGCACCCCGATGGCTGCGGATTGGCGGTTACTGGTATCCGCGCGGCGGCATTCCGATTGATGTGTTCTGGCAGTCCGGCTCGGCACCAGAAGGGCTGTGGGTGCCGGATCAGGGTGTCGCATCCTATCGCGGTCGAGGATAAGCTGCGAGGTAGACGGAGCCACCTTACTGTTGATGGCTCCATGCTATTGGTGTTGAATTAGCCTTGCGCGATGGTCCGTGCGGCATGGCGTCCAGCAATTTTGCCCATGGTCGTTGCGGTCAGGAGGCCATTGCCCGCCATATAGCCGCTGGCCGCGTCGCCAGACAGGCCGCGGGCTGCGCCGCCGCCGGCATAGAGGTTTTCGATAGGCGTTCCATCTTCACGAAGGACCCGGCAATGATCGTCAACCATCAGGCCGCCCTGGGTATGGAACAGTGCGCCGGTGACTTTCGCTGCA
>JAZQRJ010000053.1:0-8587 GCA_045629505.1 Novosphingobium sp. | reverse complement strand
CGTGAGCGCTTCTTGAACGTCAAAACCGATGTCGGCCATCTGACATGTCGACATCGTAGAGGGTATGGGGTTGGTGGACTGTCGGTCGAGGTCGCGGCTGCCGCACTATCACATGTTGGCACCGTGCGGTTTCAACAACTCAGCAGAATTATCCTTCGGCGCGGCCGAGCATTTCTGCGGCTTTAGGGGGCGCGGACAAGTACCCTCGTCGCGATATTGGGCGGCCCGAATTTGGATCGCGTCCCACCAAGGCGGTCGGGCTGAGAAGGGCCCGACCAATCGAAAATCAAGCGTCGGAAGTGGCCGACTTGCGCTTGGACTTGGACTTGGCTGGGGCGCCGTTCGCACCGCCGGTGCTCCGCGTCATATCCGGCTTGCGGCCCAGGCCGATCTTCTTGGCCATGGCTCGACGCGCTTCCGAGTAGCTTTCGGCAACCATCGGATAGTCTGATTTTAGCCGGTAACGATCGCGATATTCTTGTGGCGTGAGACCGTGACCGGCAAGATGGCGCCGGAGCGTCTTGTAAGGCTTGCCGTCGATCATCGATATGATGTGGTCCTTGGAAGCGAGAGACTTCCTGACCGAAACCGCTGGCGTGTATTCATTCCTCACGTCTGCTGATTTCACGTCTGGCTCAGCACGCGAGAGCTGGTCCACAGCTCCGTGCATATCCTTCAGAAAGGCGAGAACGTCGGTTTCAGATGCTCGAGTGTTCGGGTTTGACAGCCAAGCGGTGGTCAGTTGCACCGCAAAATCAATCGTGTCGAAGTTCGGATCGTCTTCGGGAATATCAGCCATTATGTACATACTTTCCTTGGGGAGTGGCTGCGCTGCCATCTAGGCGTCGCCAATTCAAGATTTAACGGACGTGAAGGCACCCACGACGGCGGAGACTCCTCTCCAATAGTCGGCGAGAAGCACAGGAAAGTTGAACCTCGCGCGTTACCTCTCGTGTTTAGATACCCGCACGATACTCTAAGAATGTCCGACTTTGGGTGGCTAGCGGACATTCCACACTTCGGGGGCCAGCCATTCCATATGCACAATCCTCGGTTTCGACGCGATATCGTGCCTACAATAACCGACCGCTCCTCCACCGCCGCCGACTAGGCCAATTTCCTCCCCATCGCATTGGAACGAAGCCATCCAGCTCTCATAGCCCATCGAGTTGTTATAGATGTGGAGGCGGATGCCGCTGTCGAATAAAACATTGAGGTCACCGGTGGGATAGTCAATTTCGATGGCCACGACAGCACTTGACCTTAGCTGCTCATTCGCTTGCCTCTCGACGTTTATGGGTGTCGGAAAACCAAATTGGTGCCCGTCATCCTTGCTAGAAAGCTTAATTCCAGTTGCGCCGACAAACCGCCAGTCGCTCGCGGTCGATATGTTGCTGTCGGTCCCGAAGGCGAATGACCAATCGGCCTCTCGTCGTTCAGCAGTGAAAGGCCGTCCGACAAACGTCTGCCTGAGTTTTGGAATAAGTTCTTCGACCATGGGTGATCATCACACCGAACGGCAATGTCCGCTAGTGGGGGCGGGAGCGGAATTTCGTTTAAGCGATCGGACGAGCGGCGGCTTTCTATCCTCTCGGGCCACAAGCGGCCTTTCTGCTCACGGCCCAACATCAGTCAGCGCCGAAGCTTGCCGCGAGCTGGTCACCGTCGGGGTCGCCCACCGAGCCCGGCCCCCGGCCGTAGCACCGCGGTATATTCCTCAGCCCCCAACACGCCTCGGCTGACCCGAACGAGCTTGTCTGGGGCAATGGAATGCCGTTCCGCGTTCCGCGGGACCGCGCCTTTTTCATGTGTTCAGCGGCGGCGCGCGCGGCCGAAAAAGGTGATGATGCTTTCGGCGCTATTGGGGGTCGATTGCCGACACCCCGAAATAATGATCGTCGAGCGATACTTCCTTCAGCACCAGCTGGGTGGCGCCGGAGACCTCGCGCGGGAAATATTTAGCGCAGGGTTGGCGCCGAGAGGGGCTCAGATGTCACTGATCATCGGCTTTCTGAGCACTGGTGCCCGCGCCAATACCGCTCCCACTTCAGCACTGTCCTCGTCGTGACCATCGCACAGGATAGATCCCCGGCGCGGGGCGACGTGCACCAGGCGGCTGTCCTGTTCCCCTTGCCGCTGCCGATCGATCGACAAGTCAGCGGGGGTCCTTTGACCAGCACATGTCCTTCGCGCGACTTACCGACTGGGGTCCCGATCAGGCGCACCAAGGCATCACGCGCAGCCTCGGCGCTGGCGCTCGGGCATGGCTGATTGCTGCGACAGGTACCGTTCATTTCACGGGCGGCTATTCCCGAAAGACGTATCCTCGGGCCCTCTGCGCACCATAGGGGCCCATCTCCATCCCACACGCGGGTGGGAGTGCAGCGGAACGAGGCGCCGGCGGGCACAACAGAAGCAACGGCGGCAAGAATCGTGATCACCTCCGCGACTGAGCACAACTTCTCCAACATCGCCAGCCCTTACGTTCTTTCTATGTTCTGCCATGAGGAGGGTTATGGTCGGTCCGCCGAAATCCCTCCACGATCTTCACCGCGTTGAAGCACAGGTCCGCGTCACGTGCCGAAGCTGCAAGGCGAGTGAGACTTGGGAGCTGGACGCGTTGATCGCCGAAGTGCGCAACAACGGCGGGAGCGTCGATTGGAAAGCGGCACACTGGTCGGTGAAATGCCCAAAACGTTGCGCGTCGCCGCGTGTCACCTTGTTGGCGCTGCCGTTCGGAAAACAGCGCGCCCGCCGAAAGGCGCGCAGGCAATTGCTGATCAATCTGGCGCTTCAGATCCTGCGGGAAGCAGCGCATCGACCAAGTCATGAGCCGGTCGGCACGATCGACGTTCGACTGGCATTGCACGTGCTCCGTCCGTTCGTGGCAGAGCAGCAATTCTTAGTCGAGTTCTGGAAAGCGGCCGTCACAGAGCCGAGCCATCCCTGGATCAGCTGTCACCTCCCTTATCGGAAGATCGTGCACCAGCTTGTCGACCTTGGTCTACCGGTAGACCACGCTAACCGGCCTTAGATGCCATCATCATCGCCGGTGACGGGGGGGGGGCTATAAGCCTTCCACATGGTGAGTCCTCCCTCTTCAGGCTTGATTAGCGCGAGGGCTTCGGCTGCTCGTCAGGATCAACTTCTGTGGCCGGAACGTCCGTGTTGTCGCCGTCGTCCATCACGAAGCGCGTTGTTCCAGCCTCACCTGGGCGCTGGCCGTGTCTCCGCGGCGGCTTTGTGGTCGTCCGGCTTATCTTATTGCTGCATCACGTCCTCCGTTCCCAGCTTTAACCAATATTCTGTCGTTTTGGTCCGCGCCCGGTCGCGCGGGGGCTGGAACAACAGTGTTGCCGTGCTAACCCTGCGCGAAGAATCAACGCGGGAGGAACTTGTTCTATGCAAGAGTTCTTTCTCCTCCCGCTTGTTCTTATAGGGCTGCTTGTTGTGCTGCCCTTGGCTGTGCTCGGGATCACCTTCCTTTGCGCCGCATTTTTGATTGGAGAAAGGCAAGGCTGGGCGCGGGTAGGAGGCGTTCACCAAAGCGATCGCGATAGCTGATGCCGATCGGTACACGGCACGACGAGACTGGCTGGCTGAACGAACAAGCCGGGGAACGCCTTTTGCGAAGAGACGGGGGTGGAACGTGGCGCCTCGAGATGGGCCTGCGAGCCTATTGGCGATCTCGCAGACTGCTTGGCCAACGAGTGCAGGTGGTCGGCAAGCGGATCGACTTCGACGTCCTTGCCGTCGAGCAACTGCGCGGGATTGGTAACGCCCGGTGATCTGATCAAATCTGGCTGGGAACTGTCGCGAACATCATGACGCGAGAGCTGTGCGTGGGATGCTTACCTGGATACCCATTTATCCCCTACGGAATCGCACGTTTTGCAAGGTGCGAGCATCTAAAATATAAAGAGTTTGTGGGACACCATTAATCGAGATCAAGCAAAGCTAGTGCTTGAAACGTCAAGGATCTTGTGCAGATAGAAGCAGAGTTGGTTGGGGAACCAACGCGTTTCACTAGGGGGTAAAGTGCGAGCCAGTATCTGGGTTGCAGTCGCGTCTGCGGCTGTTGCAATAGCTGTGCCTGCAGCTGCACAAGAGCGAACGGCCGTAAAGGACGGCTTTGATTTGGCTGCGGCAAGCGGAAAGACAATCCTTGTCATGCGCCCCACCGTGCAGGTTGGAGCGCAGTCAACGGGCGGAATGTTCGAGCCGAACGGTGATTGGACTGACAAGTCTCGCAAGAATATCGATAGCGCCCTGGCCAGAATCCAGACAAAGCTGGGGAATCGGGTCGTTGTTGCGCCCGAGGCTTTCGGAGAGGACGCGCGCCTGACCGAAGAGTATGCAGCACTCTTTGCTGCGGTGTCTCGGTCGGTCATCAACTACCAGTTCTTTAAGGGCAACCGACTGCCCACGAAAAAGCGGGACAACAAGGCAAACATTTTTGATTGGTCGCTTGGGTCCGGAGTCTCCTCGTTACCGGGTGCAAAGGACGCTGATTATGCGCTCTTCATCTATAACAAGGATGCCTATGGCTCGACTGGGCGTAAGCTGCTTCAAGCTGTTGCGCTGCTGGGGCCCGGCATCGCAGTAAAGTCGGGGGAGCACGCCGGCTATGCTGGGCTGGTTGATCTGAAGTCCGGCGACATCCTGTGGCTTAATGCTGACGGCGCGATGGGGGGCGATGTCCGAACAGCCGAAGGCGCAGAGAAACGGGTCAGTCAGTTGCTCGAGGAGTTTCCGGGAAGCTCAATTCCCAAGTCGGTCTCTACTGTTGCACCAGAGGACGCGGCGAAGTGAAACTGCCGATGCTCGCGGTGAGCGCCGCTGCCATGATCTTTTGCGGTTCCGCTGCCGCTGCTCCTAAAGCCAAGGTCCAGCCTGCTCCCGTTCCGCCGCCATATGCAGGCGCGTACCAGCCGCAGGGCGTTGATGAGATTGGACTGTGGCGCGACGCGGATGAAGATGAGCGCAAGCTCGCCAATTCTGCGCTCCTGATCCGGGACGAGAAGCTAAACGCGTACGTGCGATCTGCTCTCTGCACAGCCGTTGGCGCCGACCGTTGCGCGTCTGCGCGAATCTACGTTGTTCGGGTTCCTGCTTTCAACGCCAGTATGACGCCCAATGGGACAATGCAGGTTTTTAGCGGACTGCTGTTGCGCGCACGAAGCGAGGCGGAGCTGGCCGCAGTTCTAGGCCACGAGTTTGGTCATTTCGAGAGACGCCATACGCTTGCCCAATACAAGGCGGCACGAACGGGCACCGATTTGTTAAGCTGGGCAGCAGTGCTGACCTCAATGTCAGGCTCACAGGCAAAGTATAGCAGCTTCGACAATCTGCAACTCTCGGTGTTGGGCGGCCTCGCTAAATTTGGTCGTGACCAAGAGCGTGAGGCCGACCTGATAGGGCTCGGCTACTTGAACGGAAGTTCGCTCCGCCCCAGCGCAGCGTCGCGTGTATGGCGCAACCTGATCCTGGAGCGCGAAGCGTCCGCACTTGAGCGAGGTTTGAGGAAGCCGGACTTTGACCGAGTGGCATTCTTCGCATCTCATCCCGCAAATGGCGAGCGAGCCGACTACCTTTACGCTCTTGCCGCACCCAACGATGAAAACAAGGAGGACGGTGCCGACCGCTACGAAGCTGTGATGGAAAAATGGCTTCCCCTTTTTCTAGATGATCAAATCAAGCTGAACGACTTTGGGGGCAGCGACTTCATCATCAAGCGGCTGGCCGAAGCAGGCTGGACGGCGACATTATGGCGCGCTCGCGGCGACCTGTACCGCTTGAGAGGCAACCAGCGCGACCTGATGAACGCGGCTGACTTCTACGGCAAAGCGGTGGAACTCGATCCCTCGCTTGCTGAGGCGCAACGGGGCCTTGGTCTTTCGCTCCTTAAAACCGGGCGCTCCAGCGAAGGCGTAGTCGCGCTGCGCCGCTATCTCGAACTGAAGCCTGATGCCGCCGATGCATCGATGATCGGCATGCTCGTCCAGAAGGAAGCCAAGTAATGCGTGCTATTACGGCTGTAACGCTGTTCGTTGTGGCTCTCTCAACACCGATTGCCGCCGCAAATGCCAACTCGTATCGAGAGAAAGGACAGGCTGCGAAGATCTCGGGTTCTATCCTGACGGTGACCCCGTCGCGCGATTGGAACAAGCTGGGTGTCTCACCAGGCAAGAAGACCGAAACGTGGACCCTCGATGGTGAGGAGTTGAACGACGTAACCTTCTTTGCCGGTATCGAGCCGGGCAAGCCGCTGGTCCGGGAGGTAAGCAAGAAGCGAAAGCCGCTTCCTAAGTTCACCGAAGGTACCTTGCTGCTCGAGGTTCCGGAACTGCTCGAGGGCACCTACCGTGCTGCCAAGGACCTCGCGACCTTCACCATTTCGGGATCGCAGCCCGATCGCTTCTTGGGGAGTGATGGGATCCGGTTCACCTTCGACTATGTCGACAACGACGCGCTACCGCGTCGCGGTGAGGGGCGAGCAGCGTTGATCAACGGGCTTCTCTATATGGCCGTATTCGATGCGCCGCGGCTGAATTACTATGACCGCACGCTGAGCGATTTCCGCACGCTTACCGACAGTGCAAAGCTGAATTGAGTGATGCACGCCTGCGGACCCCACAGCTTTAGTTTAAGTCGAGTTCGACCGCTGCGATTAGCTATTGGAACGGCAGTACTAATACTCCTCGGTAATGTTGCTGTAGCAACGCCGGGGGGGCTCAATGCGCAAGGCTGCCACAATGACCGGAAGGGTGGGGCCGGATACCATTGTCATGGAGGGATGACGCGGGCCGCTGATCGCCCGCAGCCCCTCAGGTTGCAAGGCAGTAGCGCGGTTTTTCCCAACTGCTCAGCGGCTCGTGCAGCGGGAGCTGCGCCCGTGAGGCGAGGAGATCCTGGTTACGGATTGCACCTCGATAGGGACAATGATGGCGTCGGCTGCGAACGCTGACAACATCAGCCAAATTCAATAATTAGAAGGTTCGCTCCATTGCACCGGCACAGGCGATACAACGAACAGCGAACCTATGCGGCTTTCATGCGGGCAGTGCGAACAGCCAGTTGAGATATCCGAAACGCAAGCCGCGTTAGCGGCTATTGAGGAGGCCGTCAGCTTTGCTCGAGTACGAGCATTCAAACACAATACGCCTAGCTTAACCCTCGACGGTATGGATGATGGTAGTGGGCACCTCAAGCCTAGTCGTCGGACATCACACCGCGATACACCGGTTCTTCCAGGGCACGCCCAGCGCCTTCAGCCACGCACATTAGGGCGTTTTCCGCGACGATAACCGGCAGGCCGGTGGCCTCCGAGAGTACCTTGTCCAGACCTCGGAGCAGGCTGCCTCCGCCGGTCATGACGATACCTTGATCGTAGATGTCGGACGAAAGCTCAGGCCCGGCCTTTTCAAGTGCGGAGAGCGTTGCCTCGACAATCTGCGCCGTGAGGTCGGCGAGGAACTGGGCTATCTCCGCCTGGTTGACCTCTACCTCGCTTGGCATGCCTTTTACCAAGTGGCGCCCCCGCACCATCATCGACTTGCCTACGCCGTCCGCCGGAATCTGCGCGACACCGATTTGCACCTTTATGCGCTCGGCAGTGGCTTCGCCGATCATCAGGTTGTGCTTGCGTCGAACTCCCGAGGCGATCGCCTCGTCCATTCGGTCGCCCCCCACGCGAACCGACGCGCTGTACGCAAGCCCGCGGAGCGCAAGGATTGCGACCTCCGTCGTTCCGCCACCTATGTCGACGACCATCGCACCCAAGGGCTCGGTCACCGGCAGTCCCGCGCCGATTGCCGCCGCCATCGACTCCTCGATCAGATACACCTTGCGGGCACCCGCGCTCGTCGCCGCCTGTTGGATCGCCCGCCTTTCCACCATCGTCGCGCTGCTGGGGATGCTAATAACGATCTCAGGGCGCCGGCCGAACTTGATTGAGCCCCTGCGTGCTTTGTCGATGAAATACTTTATCATCTGCTCCGCGACGTCGATATCCGCGATCACGCCGTCTCGCATCGGCCGGATCGTGCTGATGTTCTCGGGCGTCTTGCCCAACATAAGCTTCGCCTCCGCGCCAACTGCCCGAACGCTCAAGCTTCCGCCGACCCGTTCCAGGGCGACTATGGAAGGTTCGTTGAGAACCACGCCCCTGTCACGTAGGTACACGACGGTGTTCACGGTCCCGAGGTCGATCGCGAGATCGTAAGGTGCGCGGGATAGCAGGCCGGGAAGGCGCATCGAGCTCGATCTGTTGGCGTCGTCGTCGGCTCACGACGAAGTGAGTAACCCATCGAGCGCGTGGAGAAGTCCCGTTGAGCCCGTACAGGAGGCTGGTCAAGCACATTCAGGCCAGGACGCCGACTGCCTTGAAGTCGAACCGGACGGCAGGTTTCAGGAGCTATGACGATAGAGCCGAACGGCTATAACTGGGCGAGAGCGGAAGGACGGCTCTTAGCGTCCGCTTTGCCGGCCGGAATTGTCGCAATCTGGGTAGAATACGGACAGCGATCGATCCTCGCTGATCGCGCGTTGCCGGTTGGCTAATCCCGGCGTCCCACGACGATCCGAA
>JAZQRJ010000052.1:0-11969 GCA_045629505.1 Novosphingobium sp. | reverse complement strand
GGGTATCCCCACGGGCGCGCAGCATTGCGAACCCGGCAGTGAGCGGCTGGATTGTATTGATTGCAGGCAGGCGTCAGGGTCCGGGCAGCCGCAGCACAACGCATGCGCGATGATGGCGGATTTCCGGCTTAACCGCGCCGGTCTAACCTTAATCTGATTGTGTCATTCGCATCGTATCACCTCTTACAGAGGGACCACGATGCCTAGCGTTGTCGCCTGAGCATCGCGCGCTTTAGCCGTTGTTAACGCGGAGCAAGCTGCTTCCCAATCAAAAGCCGCGGATCCGCATTTGGAGAAGGAGCGAATCATTTCCTTTACCCTATCTATCGAGTAGGGATTACGCGGTCAACGCTACTTGCCAAGTTGCGAAACAGCATTGCTTCACCGCCCTAAAGCCAGTCTAAAGGGTTGCGTTTTCGCAAGCAGCGCGGCTGCGCGGCCCTTCACCAGCGCAGGCTTTTCAGCCGAAACCGACGCAATCAGCCGCTCAAGCAGAAAGCGGCCATATGTCCATTCCCCGATATCGGAATCGGCATTGACGTGTCCTAGCGCGCCCACATCAACCAGTCGACTGCCCCAAGTCCGCGCCATACGCTTGGACCGTCCAAAGGCCGCGTAAGGATCGTTGGCGCTTGCTGCCAGCACAGACGGAAAGGGGAGACGTCCACGCCGAAGGGGCGCGAATGCCTTAACTCGCGCATCTAGCGGGGATTCTTCCACTTCTGGCGGTGCGACAAGCAGAGCGCCGGCGACTTTGTGCGTCAACGCTTCATCCAATCGGCTCCACCACGCAACCGCGTGACAACCCAGACTATGAGCAATCAGGATCACCGGCCTGGTCTGCTCGGCAATCGCGTCGTTAAGATTGCGGGCCCACGAAATTGGATCAGGATCGGTCCACGATCCAAGCTCAACCCGCGTGCAACCACAACTCCGCTCCCACAGGCTTTGCCAGTGGTGAGGGCCGCTGTTGTCCAGGCCCGGAACGGTTAGCAGGGCGGGTTCTCGCCCTCGGAACTGATCGTATTTACTCATAATTGCACCTATCGATGTCCAACACTTCATTATCCCCACTCGCTACATAGGAATACGGCATTGCGACGAAACGTGTTTATAAGTCGACCAACTTGGTTAAGTTAAAGGCATCGGCGACCCCAAGCATCCTCTGCCAGACGCAAAAAGGCCCCGAACACGGATACCGTGCCGGGGCCTCCTCGCTGGATGAGAGGATTACTTCCGTATCAGAAAGCAACCTTGATCGTGCCACCCCATGTACGTGGATCACCCGCAGTACCGGCAATCACGCCAACGTTACCAGGCGCAACCTGCAGCAGTTCGATGTAGTGCTTGTCAAAGACGTTGCGGACCCAACCGAACACTTCCACGCCTTCTCCCCGGAAGCCGAGGCGGACGTTGGCGAGAGCGTAGCCATTGACCTTGGTATAGATGGATGGCGATGCGTTCGAATTCCAGCTCGAACGATAGTTGCCATCCACGCCCAGGTAGACCTGACCGTCCTTGTCCAGCAGGTTCACAGGCGTGTTGACTTCGGCGCCGACAGAGAACGCCCACTTTGAAACTCCCGGAAGACCAAAGCCGGAAATGTCGCACTGGCGCGGGCTAGGCACATCGGGAACGCCCGGCTGCGAGTAGTCCGCCGGCTGGTTGTCAGGCTGGAAGGTCCCGCCGGAAAATTCCGGTGGGCACGGCGCGTTGATGAACTTCTTGTACTTCGCGTCCGTATAGGCAGCATTCGCATAGGCGGTGAAGCGATCGCTAGGCACCACCTTGAAATCAGCTTCGATCCCCTGCGAGCGTACCTTCTCGGCATTCGCGAGGTAGCCACGCACCGTGCCGAACTGGCCGCCGTTCACAGTGGCTTGGAAGTTCTTGATATCGGTACGATAGGCGGTGAGGTTGAAGGTTGCGCGGCGATTCCACATCTGGGTCTTCAAGCCAATTTCGTAGTGGTTCACCGATTCCGGCTTAACCGTGCTGGCGCTGAGAACAGGCTGGTTATTGGCATCGAGCGGCAGACCATTCTGGTTGATGCCGACCGTCTTGAAGCTCTTGGCGTACGTTGCGTAAACCAGAGCATCAGGGGCAACCTGGTAGTTGACGTTGAGATCGTAGCTGAAATTCCAGTCGCTGACAGACGGTGTGGTCAGCTGCGGCTGATAAACACCGCACTGCGCCGTCAGCACTGCGTTGTCGCGCTGAGCATCCCGGCTGCAGTCGGTAATCAACTGGCCATCGCCTGTGGTTACCACACGCTCATAATAGCCCTTCTTCTTGTCATAGTTCACGCGGACGCCCGGCTGGATTTTCAGTTCGGGAGTCACATTGAAACTCAGCTGGCCATAGAGCGCCACGCTGTCTGCCTTTAGGTACTGCGTGTTGTTGGCAGTCAGACCAGCCAATACCTCTGGACGGTTATAGATCGCCGTGGAATTGTCTGACGGTGCGGGTGCGAGGCTATACCGCGTGGCGTCAACACCTTGACTCTCCAAGCCTTGGGTATCGATCCGCTGCTTGAAGCCAAAGAGGCCAACCACGAAGTCCATCTTGTCACCACTGTAGTTGTACCGGAATTCCTGGCTGTACTGGTCCTGCTGCGATGGGTTGTTCGATGCAGACACCACCGAGGCACCGGTGAAGTCACGGTCATTCTGGGGCTTCCAGTCCCAGAACCGCCATGCCGAGATCGAGGTGAACGTGCCGGGGCCGACATTCCACTCCGCCCGCGCAGAAGCGCCGCCGATGATGTTGCCTGCCTGAAGCGGCGCGTCGATGTCAGTCTGACGGTCATAGACATTCCGGCTCGCCATCTCGTAAGTGTAGCCGGGGTTGGCGGCCTGCAGACGGGCAATGATCTGGTCATACTGGCGGTTCAATCCGCGCTGGGTAGTGCCAAGGCGCACGAACGAGGTGCCGCAGCAATACGCGTCCTGCTTGCTGTAATCGCCAGCGACGGTGATCGAAAGATCGCTGTTCGGCTTGAACAGCAACTGGCCACGGACACCGAGGTTGTCCTGCTCGTTGATCCAGCGCTGCGTGCGCACGTTGTAAATCGTGCCCCGGCGGCTGGTTGACGCGATAGCGATACGGGCTGCAACGGTATCGCTCAAGGGGCCGGAAACGGCAGCCTTTGCCTGCTTGTAATTGAGGTTGCCCACCGTCAGTTCGGCCCGGCCTTCAAAATCGAAAGTCGGCTTGTTTGTAGTGATGTTGATGGCACCAGCCGTGGTGTTCTTGCCGTAGAGCGTGCCTTGCGGGCCGCGCAGCACTTCTACCTGCTCAACATCAAGGAAGTCGAAAGTGGCAGCGGCAACGCGCGAGTTGTAAACGTCATCCACGTAGATGCCGACACCCTGTTCGAAGCCATCGCTGGTGAGGCCGAACGGCACGCCCAGACCGCGGATGTTGACGGAGGTGTTGCGCGGGTTCGAGGTGTAAACCTGAAGCGTGGGAGCAAGCTGCTGCAACTTCACGATGTTGAAGTTGCCCGTCGATTCGATGGAATCGCCCCGGATTACTGAAATCGCCAGCGGCACTTCCTGCGCCGTTTCCTGACGACGGCGAGCGGTGACGATAATCACGTCACCTCGACGAAGCGCGGCTTCATCCTCGGCGATGGGCTGATCTGCTTCGGCTGCAGCTTCAGCGCCGGCAGCAACAGCGGTGCCCACAGCACCTTCATCGGCGAATGCCGGAACTGCAAACAAGGCAGCGCCAGCGGCGCCAGCCAAAAGAATGGCACGCGGTTTCATGTTTTTTTCCTTTTTATAGTGCATCGCAAAACTTCCAGCTTTCCGGTTAGCATTGCGAAATCCCTGTTTTTTCAGTCGGATGGTGGTTGATTATTCTCGAGACTGGTCAGTTCGGCTTGAGCCGCTTCTTTTCAGTCACGTCGATTTGAACGACACGGCCCTCGTGAACAGTGAGGGATACGTTGCCGAATTTAAGGCCGGATAAAGCCTCGCGAACGCTGGAGATGCTTTCTTCCAGCAGACGCTGCGCTTCATTCGGCAAGGCGTTTTCAGGCTTGTTCATGGCTCCTGCTTCCACTTTGAGTGAAGGATTTCGACCGGCGCGGCTGAATGCGGATCAGGCTGCCGGGCGGCGGGGGTTCGAGGCTGGCCGGGACATCGAGCTCGATCACCTTTTCATGGAGATCGACCGTGCCCTCGACGCGCCAGACACCCCCTTTGCGAAAGACGCTGTCGACGATGAGGGGTTGGCCGCCAGTTTCGACGATTTCAAATTCATGAGGACGCACATGCAGGCCGCCGGGCAGGTGGTTGGTCTCACCCACAAAGTCGGAAACGAACGCCGTCTGCGGCTCCATGTAGACCTGTTCGGGCGTGCCGACCTGTTCGATCACGCCCTTGTCCATCACCACCACGCGATCGGCGAGTTCCAGCGCCTCCTCCTGATCGTGCGTAACGAAGATTGAGGTAAGCCCCATCTGACGGTGCAGATCGCGCAGCCAGCGGCGCAGTGTCTTGCGAACCTTGGCATCGAGCGCGCCGAAGGGTTCGTCCAGCAGCAGAAGCTGAGGCTCCACCGCAAGGGCGCGGGCCAGAGCGACGCGTTGGCGCTGGCCGCCGGAAAGCTGGGCCGGATAACGATCGCCCAGCCCGCCCAGCTGGACCAGATCCAGCAGTTCGCGCGCGCGATCCTGGATCTGCGCCTTGGAGGGGCGCTGCCCCCGCTTCCTCACCGAAAGGCCGAAGCCCACATTGTCAGCCACGCTCATGGGCTTGAACAGCGCGTAGTGCTGAAACACGAAGCCCACCTTGCGGTCAGCCACCTTCAGGTTCGTCACGTCTTCGCCATTGAAGCAAACCCGCCCGGTATCCGGAAAGGCAAGCCCGGCGATGATGCGCAGCAACGTCGTCTTGCCGGAGCCGGAAGGTCCCAGCAGCGCAAGGAACTCGCCATCGTTGACCTTTAGATCAATGTTGTTCAGCGCACTGAACTGGCCGAAGGTTTTCGAGATGCCGTTAAGTTCGATCAATGTCCCGCACTCCCGCGATGATGGTAGCCGAACCGCCACTCCACGATGCTCTTGAGCACCAGCGTCACAAGCGCGAGCACCGCCAGAAGCGAAGCCACGGCGAATGCAGCGACGAAGTTGTATTCGTTGTAGAGAATCTCAACATGCAGCGGCATCGTGTTGGTCAGTCCGCGCAAGTGGCCGGAGACCACCGATACCGCGCCGAACTCGCCCATCGCCCGCGCATTGCAGAGCAGCACGCCATAGAGCAGGCCCCAGCGGATGCTGGGCAGGGTAACGCGCATGAACGTCTGGAAGCCTGAAGCGCCCAGCGAAAGCGCCGCTTCCTCATCGTCGCGTCCCTGCTCATTCATCAACGGGATCAGCTCTCGCGCAACGAATGGAAAGGTAACGAAGATCGTCGCCAGCACGATACCGGGCACCGCGAAGATGATCTGTACATCGTGCTCGATAAGCCACGGGCCAAGCCAACCCTGTGCGCCAAACAGCAACACGTAAATCAATCCCGCAACCACCGGAGAGACAGAGAACGGCAGATCGATAAATGTGACGAGCAGGCTCTTGCCCGGAAAATCGAACTTCGCGATCGACCAGGCGGCCACGATCCCGAAAACGACATTGAGCGGAACGCTGATCGCAGCGACCAGCAATGTCAGTTTGATAGCAGCCACTGCATCAGGCTCGACCAGCGCGGCACCATAGGCTGCCCAACCCTTATCGAGCGCGGCGGTGAAGACCGCAAGTAGCGGCAGAATGATGAACAGCCCCAGGAAGGCAATCGCCGCTGCGATCAGGAAATGCCGCGCACGCAGAGAAGCCAGCAAGGTCATGCCTGTGTCCTCCGACGGCTTACAGCCTGGATGAAGTTGATCAGCAACAGTACGGCAAACGACGCCATCAGCATAACGGTCGCAATCGCGGTCGCCCCAGCATAATCATACTGTTCAAGTTGAGTAATGATTAGAAGGGGAGCTATTTCGGACTTGAACGGCATATTGCCTGCAATGAAGATCACCGAACCATACTCACCCACTCCGCGCGCGAAGGCGAGTGCGAACCCGGTGAGCAGCGCCGGCATGATCGCCGGAAAGATCACTCGCACAAACACCTGCAGCGGTGTGGCGCCCAGCGAAAGCGCAGCTTCCTCAACCTCCACACTCAGGTCTTCCAGGACCGGCTCGACCGAGCGGACAATAAATGGCAGACCAATGAAGATCAGCGCCAGCGTGATGCCGACCGGCGTGTAGGCCAGCTGGATACCAAGTGGCTCAAAAAATTGTCCGATCCAGCCATTGCCCGCATAAATTGCGGTCAGAGCGATGCCAGCTACAGCCGTGGGAAGCGCAAAAGGCAGATCGACCAAGGCATTGGCAATGCGCTTGCCGGGAAATTCATAGCGAACCAAAACCCAAGCAGTAAGCAGGCCGAACACCGCATTCACGACCGCAGCAGCAAAGGCAGTGCCGAAGCTGACGCGATAAGCCGCCACAGCACGCGGCGAAAATCCTGCCGCTACGAATTCGCTCACTCCCATACCGGCGGAATAGATCAACACCGTGCTAAGCGGAATGAGCACGATCAGCGACAGCCATGCCAGCGTCAGCCCCATGGTGAGGCCGAAACCGGGTATAACCGACCGGTTCCGACGGCGATGCCGCACCGAGGATGCTTCACCCAGTGGCATCTGCAGCGGCCTGCTCAATGCGATTTCCAACTGCACTACCGCCTGTTTCCGCCGTAGATTGCGTCAAACACGCCGCCGTCCTTGAAAAAGCGACCGTGCGCAGCGCCCCAGCCACCGAATTCCTGATCGACAGTGACAAGATTCATCTTGGGAAAAGTAGCAGCGTGCCGTTCAAGCACGGCGTTATCGACAGGCCGGAAATAGTTCTGAGCGATGATCTCCTGCGCCGCAGGGGTGTAGAGATACTTGAGATAGGCGTCGGCCACGCTCTCGTGACCACGGCGCTTCACATTGCCATCGACCACGGCAACCGGCGGTTCGGCACGGATCGAAATTGAGGGCAAGACAATGTCGAACTTGCCCTTGCCCATTTCCTTCTGCGCCAGATACGCTTCGTTCTCCCACGCGAGAAGAACGTCGCCGATGCCGCGTTCTGCGAAGGTGGTAGTCGCCCCACGCGCGCCGCTATCGAGCACGGGAACGTTGCGATACAGCTTCTGCACGAAATCCTGCGCGGCCGCATCAGAGCCGTTGCCATGGGACTTTGCATATGCCCACGCAGCAAGGAAATTCCAGCGCGCGCCGCCGCTCGTCTTCGGATTAGGCGTGATAACGGCAATGCCCGGCTTCACCAGGTCGTTCCAGTCCTGGATGCCTTTGGGATTGCCGGACCGCACGAGAAACACGATGGTTGAGGTGTAGGGAGAGCTGTTGTGCGGCAGCCTTGCCTGCCAGTCCTTCGGCAGTTTGCCGCCGCTGTGCTGGCCGATTGCATCAATGTCATAGGCCAGCGCGAGCGTGACGACATCTGCCTGCAAACCATCAATAACCGCGCGGGCCTGTTTGCCCGAACCGCCATGACTCATGTTGACGGCCAGCGTCTCACCGGTTTTGGTTTTCCAATCAGCGGCAAAGCTGGGATTGATTGCGGCGTAAAGTTCCCGTGTGGGATCATAAGAAACGTTGAGAAGCTCAACGGTCTTCCCGTCCGCCTTCTCGCCGGAACATCCCGACAGGGAAACAGCACTCGCAATCAGCAGTGCCGCGCCGGCATGGCGAAGCAAACGAAACGATTTCATCAGGTAGTTCCCCAAAACCTTCCCTCCGCCCCGTGTGGACGGAAAGGTGCGGTGAAACAGCTACCCGATTAAATCTATCTACTTTATAGGGATTGGCAAGAAAGATTTTCTTGGATCAGCCAGCGCGGCGTTCTTCCGCGCCAAATGCCGGGTACGACGCGTCATTCAATGCATCGCCAATCGTGCGCGTATCGAGAACAATTCGGCTCGCGTCATAGGCCCGCGCAAATTCGCGGCGGATCATGCAATTCGCTTCGCTCTCACAGTCTTCACAGCGGCGATAGGCGTTGCGCGAAAGGCAAGGCAACGGTGCCAACGGCCCTTCAAATAGGCGCAACACTTCCCCGAAACTTATCGTATCGGCAGGCCGCAGCATCACGTAGCCGCCGGTTTTGCCCCGCCGACTTTCGAGAATTCCAGCGCGTTTAAGCTCCAGCAGAATCTGCTCCAGGAACTTATGCGGAATGCCATGGCGTCGCGAAATCTCCGCGCTGGTGAGCGCTTGGCCCTGCGGTCCAGCCGCAATGGCAAGCAACGCACGAAAGGCATATTTGGCCTTATTGGAGATCATTCGTAAGCTTTTCCCTATTTCTAAAGTAGGCATTTAAACCATGAGAGGATTTCTTTCAACCCTGCCCGCGGTGCGACCGGATTACACCAACATGGCAAGAGCGATGATCGCCGTTCCCAGACATAAGAAGGTGAGTGGGACGCCGAATCGCGGGAAGTCCACAAACCTGTATCCAGCCGCTCCCATGACGACCGCATTGTTATGATGGCCAAACGGCGTCAGGAAGTCCAATGAGGCGCCCACTGCCACAGCCATCAACAGCGGCTCCACCGGAACGCCGGTGCGAGTGGCAAGGCCCGCAGCAATCGGACTGAGAACTGCTGCCGTCGACACATTGTCGATGAACGGTGTGATGACAACCGCAATGCCCAAGATCATCGCCGCAACTGCGATTGGCTCACCCAGCGGGATATGATCGGCAATCGCATTGGCGATAACCATTGCCGCTCCGGTATCCTGCACGGCTTGTCCCAGCGGGATCATGCAGGCCAGCAGTATGACAATCGACCAGTTGAGATCTTGCAAAGCGGTGCGAAGGTTCAGGCTGCCTGTTATGATGAGCGTAAGCACCACCGCGCCAAAGGCAATCTCTATGGGGACGATGTTGAATGCGCTTAGCAGCACGCCTGCAGCGAAGGCGATCAGGCCCGGCGCGGCACGGATGTTCACCTTGCGCGGACGGCGACTCTGCAAGGCAAGCAACCCGCAATCCGCGATCGTCTGCCGCAGCGCATCGCGTGATCCAGCCAGCAGCAGCACATCTCCGAGGCCAATTTGCAAATCGTCGAAGCTTCCCTCAATGCGGCTCCGACGGCTGGCAAGCCCAACTACCTCCACTGAGTGTTCGGCAAAAATCAGAATGTCCCCGACGCGGGAGCCAAGCAGCAGGCTATCCGGCATGACCACCGCCTCTACCCGCTCAATATCTGCGGACGTGTCCTCCCGCGAGACAAGCGCCCCCGGTTCGCGCAACTGCTCGATCTGACCAAGGTCACCTTCAATCAGAAGGATGTCGCCGGGCGCGATCAAGATATCGTCGCGCCGCGCGAAGACATGCATGCCATGGCGCATGACACCGCGGATATGGATTTCGCACTCACTTTCCGCATCCGGCACATGTTGGCCCGCCAGCCAAGAGTCATTTGGCACGGACATCTCCGCCAGGAAGCGGGTCGGTCTTGCGTCGATTCCCTTGGGAGCGTCTATGTCACGATCGCGAAATACCCACGGCGCGGCCAGTACCACCCAGATCAATCCAATGATCGCAACCGGCCCCCCGATCAGCGCCAGTTCGAAATACCCGAACGCGGATCCGGTTTCAGCGATCGCCCATTCATTGACGACAAGATTGGCGGGCGTACCCGTGAGAGAGCACATACCGCCCAGCAGCGTTGCAAAGGACAGGGGCATCAGCACGCGCGCGGGCGGGATATCCAGCTTGGCGCAAACGGACAGCGCAACTGGGAAAAAAAGCGCTAACGCGCCGATATTATTCATAAACACGGAAACGCCTGCCGCCATGGTGCACAGCAGAGCCAACACAGTTGTTTCCTGCTTTGCCCCGCCGATGATGCGGCGAGCGAAATCGTCCATAATCCGGGTCTGCGAAAGCGCCGAAACCAGCAGCAGGACTTCGACGACAGTTATAACCGCCGGGCTGGCAAATCCGCTAAAAACGTTCTGTGTAGGAACCACGCCAACAAGGAACGCAACGGCCAGCCCGGTGATGGCGACGGTTTCCAGCCGGAACCGTTCGGACGCATAGGCAACGAGCATCCCCACCAGGATCCCGACCGTTGCCCATTGGATAAATGTCATACACTGTCCCAGACGTTCCGATGCAATTCTAATCGGTTACATTTAAGGGCAACAATGCTTTTCTCAAAATACCCGACTCAATTGGCCGGGATTTAGGCTGATCAGCCGAGACTCAGGGCATAAAAGAGGGTCACTATCCCACCGATTGCGACGCCGAACACCATCACCATCGTGCCGGATATGCGTAGGATATACGTGACGTGATCGCCGCCGCTATCGCCACCTCCGGCCGAACTTTGTGGCTGCGACAGGCCAAAAAGGCGCCGAACGAACGCTTGACGATAGCCCATCGTGAAACCGATCAGGGCGAAAATCAGACAGAAGAAGTCTATTACCAGTACGTAACGAGGCACCTCTGTCCCTCCTTTCGCCAGCGACATACCATAACCAAATGTACTATTAACATGCATGATTGGAGCGTGAGTCGTGGATTCGACAGACGGCATCAGTGAGGAACAGTTGGCGCTACTCGTCGACCAGTTCTACGCTCGCATTCGCACCGATGATGAGCTGGGCCCGATTTTCAACGGCGCGATCGACGATTGGCCCATGCATCTGGGTAAGCTGGCGGCGTTCTGGTCATCGGTCATGCTCACCAGCGGCCGCTACAAGGGGCAGCCGGTTCCAGCGCACCGCAAGCATTTGGATCGCATCACACCCGAACTGTTCAGCCGCTGGCTAACTATCTGGAAAGCGACCACCGATGACTTGATGGCACCTGAAGCCGCAGCGGCGCTTCAGGCCAAGGCAGAACGCATCGCCGAAAGCCTGCAACTCGCCCTGTTCTTCCGGCTCTCCGATGACCCGTCGCCCACCAGAACGGCAGAACAGGAGTGCAGTTGAATGGCACAGCCCTATCGCTCCACTCCAGTCTTTGATGAGAACACCCTGCCCGCTGCCTTACGGTCAAATCACAAAACGAAAGCCGGAGTCTGGGGTTTAATCCGTGTGCTGGAAGGGACGTTGACCCTCACTTACGCAGATTCGGCATCCCAACTAGAGCTGTCCCCCGGCAATCCCGGCATCGTCGCGCCGGAGCAGGAGCACTTTGTCACCCCCAGTGGACCTATGCGCATGCAGGTCGATTTTTACGACGAGCCGCCCTCTCCCTGATGCCCACCTGCGCTGCTATCACTGATTGGCGCGGCACCGAACGAATTCGCCACAGTTTCTTCAGACTTGCTGGCGAATTGCTGGCGGCCTGATCAACAGACCGCCAACGTTGCTGGTTACTCTTATTGCCCGCTTTCGCGCGCCAGTACTTTCTGGACGCCGGCATCGGATGCGATGCGATCATGCAGCGCCTGCACGTTGGGGTAATCGGCAATCCCTTCGGGCAGCATCTTCGCTCCCCAGCGGATCATAGGGAAAGCATAGGCGTCAATCACCGAACGCCCGCCATCAAGGATCCATTCGCGGCCTTGGAGGTGAGCGTTGAGAAGCCCCATCCGCTTGCGTACCATCACGAGGCCGGCCTCGATAACGGCCTTCTTGGCCTCATCGCTTTGGTCCGTTGTAAAGCGTGTGGGGCCGAACACCGGCCAGAATGCGGCATGCATGTCGCTGGTGAGAAACGATGACCAGCGATGCGCTTCTGCCTTTTCGCGCAGGCTTTCACCGCCGCTCAACCCTGCTTCGGAGTGCTTGTGCGCCAGGTAGTCAAGGATTGCTCCTGCTTGAGTCAGCAACCAGCCATCGTCCTCCTGCAAAACAGGCACTGCACCCGCCGGATTGACAGCCAGCAGTTCCGGCGATCCGATTCCAACCTTCACCGCCTCATAGGGCGCGCCAATCCAT
>JAZQRJ010000051.1:0-41166 GCA_045629505.1 Novosphingobium sp. | reverse complement strand
CCTGATGGGCGCGATCTGATGTCCCGGCCTGACAATCCCCCCGATTATAGCGCGGATCTGTCGAAAGGTGTCGCCGGACTAAAACTGGGGTGGAGCGACGATCCGTTTGACGCTGTGCAATACGCGGGGCCTCACACGACTGAGGTGATCGCAAAGGTTCGGGAAGTCGGGGCTTTACTTGAGCGAGTGGGCGCCAACATCACCGCATTTGAGGACAAGGTGCAGGGTGTGGGCGCAGCTGCTCTCACTATCCTGGGGGCCGACCGTACCATGGCCGCGCGCAGCGAGGTATCGGAAGATGAGGTCTTGCGCGCCAAAGACGGCCGCAAGCGGGCGATGGATTGGCTGAATGGGCTGTTCGAGCGGTATGATGCGCTGATAACACCGACTGTCCATTTCGTTGCTCCGACGCGGCAAGAATGGGTCCAGGCATGGAGCGAACCCGGCTACATGCTGAACTACGCTGCCTATACCGCGATCTCGAACCTGACAGGCTTTCCCGCGCTTTCTGTTCCTGCCGGGCTGGTGAACGGTTTGCCTGTGGGATTTCAGCTGATCGGACCGCCCGATAGCGAGCCGCTGCTGTTCCGCATGGCGCAAACCGTCTTGCAAGAACAGCAAGCACTTTGATAGCCAAGTCTTGCGCCGATGTTCCGATCGCAGCATGGTCTTGTTATGAGATACCGAATTTCGATTATCGCCTTCGCCAGTCTGCTTGCCGCCTGTCAGCCCAATGATGGGGCGCCCGATCCCGAAACCCAGAAGGCGCTGGACGCTATCGGCGTCACCGACACGGTGCACTTCACGGGAACAGAACCGTTCTGGGGCGGGCAAGCCAAGGCTGGAAAGCT
This sequence comes from Novosphingobium sp., assembly GCA_045629505.1. GTDB lineage: Bacteria > Pseudomonadota > Alphaproteobacteria > Sphingomonadales > Sphingomonadaceae > Novosphingobium. The sequence continues at coordinate 40,315 of JAZQRJ010000051.1, read as the reverse complement.
TACCTACCAAACGACGGAAAACCAAGAAGGCGCGACTATTGCCGTCAAACGGTTCAATGGTCTCGGCGGCTTTTCTTACAGCGGAACCTTAAATGGCAGCGCGTTTGACATGATGGTGACCTTGGGAAAGTGCTCCGATGGTATGTCCGATCGGACCTATCCATTGATTGCTACCCTCAAGTTCGCAGGAGAGACGCGTCAAGGCTGTGCATGGACCGACAAGATTCAATTCGAGGAACCAATACATCCTTAAGTATTAGATGGATCAATCCTGCGTTTCGTGCGTTTCGCCGATGTTGACTGAAACTGCATATGAAACCAAATAGTGCTCCGGTCTTGTGTCAACTCTGGTTCAACAAGAGAAAATTGGAGAAGTCTCATGATTTCCCGTACTCTTACTATCGCTGCTACTTTAGGTCTGCTGGCCGGTTGCAGTGCCAATGATACATCGCCCCAATCCACGGCCTCTAATCAAATGAGCAACCGCGATTGCTTTTTCCTGTCCGAAGTGAACGGATTTTCCCCTGCAGGGCCAAATCAAATACAGGTAAACGTAGGGCCAAACCGTAATTACTTGTTCAAGACTTTCGGATCATGCCCAGATCTCGATTTCTCGACTGCGATTGCGTTTGATCAGACGGTGCCGGGCACCATTTGCCAAGGTATGGACGTAGATCTCATCGTCCCTACTGCGATCGGTCCCCAGCGGTGCCCCGTCAGCATGATCAGCAGAATTCCACCGTCCACACCGTCCAAGAAGTAATACTATAGATCCAGTTATGTTTGTTGCTGCCTATTGGTGGACCGTCCATCCGGGTAAAGAAGAGCAGTTTCGCAAAGCTTGGCGGCGCGGAACTGAATTGATCCGGGAAACATACGGGAGCTTGGGTTCGCGGCTGCATCGGGAAGAGCGTGAGGACGGATCGGTTCGTTGGATCGGCGTGGCAGAATGGCCTGACAAGGCGACTTGGCAGAAGGCCTTCGACGCCAAAATGGTCTATGACGATGCGGAAACGCGCGCAGCGTTCGTAGATGCGATCAGCGGCTGGGCCGATGAGCCGCTGCTCCTGATGGAAGTGACGGACAATTTGCTTGACCGGCCCTGATGGCTTTGCGGTGAGCGCCAATTGCCCTTGGGACTACTTAACTATCCGGGAATTCATTCCGGTACTTTCGTATAGCGCGAGGATGCTGCAAGATCGATCGACAGAAGATCATCTTGGGAGCGAAGACTGTGCCAGAAACCGCCAGCGTTGAATTTCGTGGTGCGAACGCCGTGATCTTCGGAGGCGCGAAGGGGATCGGCAGGGCAGTCGCCATCGAATGGGCTCGGCGCGGTGCCAGGCTGGCCATTGCGGATATTGATGGCCATGAAGCGTCGCGCACTGCCAGCGAGATCGTGACGGTCGGCGGCACCGCTTTTGCTGTTACAGTCAATGTGCTGTCGCAGCAGTCGATGGTACAGGCCGCGCGGGCCGCCGAGGCGGAGCATGGGCCTGTCGACATTGTAATGAATAATGTCGGTGCGATCCTGAACGGTCATCCGCTCGATATCCCGATAGATGAATGGTATCGGATATTCGAGCTGAATTATTTCTCCGTCGTGCGCAGCAATTCGATCTTCCTGCCCGGGATGATCGAGCGGGGGCGTGGCTGCGTGGTCAACACCTCCAGCTTCGCGGGGCTCTATCCCTATGCCGCCGGGCGCATTCCCTATGCATCGTCGAAAGCGGCGGTCATCTCTATGACGGAGAACCTCGCCTTGATGCTGGAACCCCAAGGCGTGCGGATGTGCTGCCTGATCCCTGGACCGGTGATGACCGCGATTGCCGAGGGGATGAAAAACTGGACGCCCGATCTACCGATGTATGGCCCAGGTGGCGAAACTGCGCTGCTGACCCCGGAAGAAACAGCTCGAACCCTCTCCGACGGCATGGAGGCAGGCAAGATCATGATCCCGTCCGACGACATTGCATTCGACATCATCAAGCGTCACGCCGATGACCCAGACGCCTTCGTTCGAGCAAAAATAGCTCAGTTCGCTAGCGGTGACGTGGGAATGCCCAAGATGCCTTAAGGCATTATTCCGTCATCCAGTATATCGCCCAGGCCAGCGCCGTTGCCGCGACAAATAGCGGCCAGGACCAATGAAAGTCATGGCTCTGGATCGTAATGCGATGAACGTTGAGCCACCCGCCAGTACTGTGATTCCTGCCGAGGATCAGGCACACCACGAAGGTCAGGATCGAACCTGGTATCAAAGCCTTTACGAACGTCATCGGGCAGCGATTCCTTCCAGTCACGTACCGCGAGTGTAGCTGGAGATCCTGAACAGTTTACTTAGGAAGCGTGTCATCCCCGCGCGGTCTGACGGATAGCTTCAGCTGCCTTCTCGGCAATCATCATCACCGGAGCGTTGGTGTTGCCTGATGTGATGGTCGGCATGATCGAGGCATCGGCCACGCGAAGCCCGTCCATACCGATGACGCGCAGCTGGCTATCCACCACTCGGCCCATCGAGGTCGTGCCCACGGGGTGGAAGATGGTGGTGCCAATTTCTGCGGCGGCGCGGCGCAGGTCCTCCTCGGTTTGCATATGGACGCCCGGCCGCAGTTCGTCGGGCGCAAAACGGGCGAGGGCAGGCTGCGAAACTATAGCGCGGGTCACGCGTATGGATTGCGCGGCGACACGCAGGTCTTCTTCGGTGGAGAGATAATTGGGGCGGATACTGGGCGGGACATGAGGATCGGCACTGATGATGCTGCTTGTACCGCGGCTTTCGGGCCGCAAATTGCAGACGCTGGCAGTGAAGGCCGGGAATGGGTCGAGCGCGCCGCCGAATGCTTCCAGGCTGAGAGGCTGCACATGGTATTCAAGGTTGGCGGTGGTCAGATGGGCATCGCTCTTGACGAACATGCCGAGCTGGCTGGGCGCCATCGCCATGGGGCCTGATCTACGCAAAAGGTATTCCAGACCGATCAACCCCTTGCCAACTAGGTTGGCCGCCCGCTGGTTCAGGGTGGGAACGCCTGAGACGCGCCACGCGCACCGCAGTTGCAAATGATCCTGAAGATTGCTGCCAATGTCCGGCAGGTCGCAAACAGGCGTTACCCCAAGTTCGGCAATGCTGCGTGCATCGCCAATGCCAGAGCGTTCAAGAATGGCGGGAGAGCCGATGGCCCCCGCGGTGAGGACTACCTCGCCTCGTGCTTTGGCGGTGTGTGCTATTTCACCAAGCAGATAGCGCACGCCGATTGCGCGGTTCTCCTCGATCACGATTCGGTCAACCATCGCGCCAGTGACGACTTTCAGGTTCGGGCGCGAACGGACGGGCTTAAGGAAGGCATCCGCGGCGCTCCACCGCAAGCCGCGCCGCTGCGTCACCTGGAAATAGCTGACGCCCTCGTTGTCGCCGGTGTTGAAGTCTTCGATTGCGGGGACGCCATACTGGACCGCAGCATCGCGAAAGGCGTCCAGGATATCCCATCTCAAGCGTTGGCGTTCAATCCGTAGTTCACCTCCCGCGCCGTGAAGCTCGCTTTCCCCTGCGAAATGGTCTTCTGCTTTTCGGAAATAGGGAAGCACATCGTCCCATCCCCAGCCGGAATGGCCGGCCTGCCGCCAGCCGTCGTAGTCGGCAGCTTGTCCGCGCATGTAGATCATGCCGTTGATGGAAGAACATCCACCCAGAACCTTGCCGCGAGGGTACTTAAGCGAGCGGCCGCCCAATCCGGCTTCGCTTTCGGTGCTCATGCACCAGTCCGTGCGCGGATTGCCGATGCAGTAGAGATAGCCGACCGGAACTTTTACCCAGATGTAATTGTCTCTGCCGCCTGCCTCCAAAAGCAAGACGCGCCGGTCTGGATCCGCCGAAAGCCGGTTTGCCAGCACGCACCCCGCGCTGCCCCCTCCTGTTATTATATAATCGAACTCGTCCATGACCGAGGGCTAGGGCAGGCGGAGGGCATCGAGCAAGCACACAGTCGATGCGTAGCCACGAATTGACTTGCGAGGGGGCGCAGCGGGTCGTTACAAACACGGAAAATTCGGGAGAGTGAAATGGGTGTGCCTAATCTTGGCAAAGTCGGCATTTGGTCCATGGAACTGCGCTTCGGCGATCGGGAAGGGGCGGACTCGATTGCACGCCAGCTTGATCAGACCGGGTTCGGCGCCCTTTGGATTCCCGGCGGAGCGGATGACAAGGTTCTGGATGACGCGGCCCACCTGCTGTCGATCACGGACCGCATAGCCATTGCCACCGGCATTCTGAACCTCTGGAAGTATGAGCCTGCCGAAGTGGCGGATTGGTTTGCTGGCCTTTCCGATCAGCACAAGGCGCGCATGATGGTGGGGATCGGCATCAGCCATAGTGCGCTGATCGGTGAGAACTACGGCAAGCCACTCGCCAATACTCGCAAGTTCCTTGAAGGGTTGCAGGCCGCCGGCATGTCTATGGATAACTGCTGCCTTGCCGCGCTCGGTCCGAAGATGGTGGCCCTTTCCGGGGAAATGACGGCGGGTGCGCATCCCTACCTTGCCACGCCCGAACACACTGCGCAGGCCCGTGCGATTTTGGGACCGGGCAAGTTACTGGCGCCTGAGCAGGGCGTTGCATTTGGCGAAACAGTGGAGGAAGCCCGCAAGATCGCTGCGGGTGGGGTCAGCTTCTACAAGTCGCTGCCGAACTACCGGAATAACTGGAAGCGGCTGGGCTTCACCGATGAAGAAATCGATTCGGACTCGGATCGGTTCATCGACGCGATATTCGCCTGTGGTTCAGTAGATGTGATGGCTGAGCGAGTACGCCAGCATCTTGATGCCGGAGCGGACCATGTCTGCATCCAGGTTATCTCTCCCCAAGGGCAGCCCGATCTGGAAGCGTTGCGCACGCAGTTCAAGCAACTGTCGGAAGTAGTCCTCTAACGAGCCTCTGTCCTACATCGTCGCGGTCATGACATGACCTCCGCCTTGTTTGTGCGGAAGGAACATTTCATGAACAATATGGCGGTATATCGTAAGCCGATTTTTGACGAAGTGCGCCGCTTGCTGGGGCGCGGGTTCACGAAAAGCGAAGTCAGCCGGATCGATTCGGCGATAGACCGGGCGTTATCTATTCCCAGTGACCGCGCGGGAGATCGGCTCGGTGCATTGTCAGAGCAGTTCGAAAGCGGCGGGCGCGGTGCGGGGACGGTGTCGAGCGGGGCGGGCGACCCGGGCGGTGTGTCTTATGGTATCTACCAGCTTGCGTCCAAAACCGGCACCGTTGCCACCTTCATCAAGACAGAAGGCGCTACATGGGCGGCGGATTTCCGCAGCGCGGTGCCCGGCTCTGAAGCGTTTTCGAAGATCTGGCGTGCTGTGGCAGCTCGCGACCCGGAAGAGTTTGCCGAGGCGCAGCACGCTTTCATCGAACGCACGCATTATCGCCCGGCCGTGGCAGCAGTTCTGAAAGCCACGGGGCTGGATCTCGATACCCGCCATAGGGCGGTTCGCGATGTGGTGTGGTCTGTCGCCGTGCAGCATGGTGGAGCTGGCACCATCCTGAACGCCGCCGTCGCAGAAGTGGATGCAACACTGCTGCGATCACGAGCAGACTATGACAGGGCGCTGATCGTCGCGATTTATGGGCAGAGGACCGGCTACGTCTTGCGGGTCGCGGGCAGAAGCAATGCGACAGCTGCACGCACGCTGCGGTCAATCGCAGAAAGCCGCTATCCCGCAGAGCTGAAGGCGGCGCTGGATATGCTCGACCAACCTTCGGACACTGCATAAACATTGGCGGCGAAGGGGCAATTAATCCCGTCGAGTAATCGAGAGGCGGCGTTGAAACGTGGCCTGAGATTGCCGGCAGCTCGCCGGTAAACGTCGCAGAAGTGTTGGCCTCGACCCATACTACGCACAGTTTTTGCGCGAGGCGTGTCTTGCGTCAGTCTTGCCATGCGCTAGCTAGGGACCATGGCCTTTGCACCTTTCGTTCCTCTTCGTGTTTTCTCCAGCTTCACGATGCTCGAAGGCGCCATAGACCCAAAGGCAATCGCCAAGCTGGCGAAAGAGCGTTCCTTTCCAGCTATCGCAATATGTGATCGTAACGGGCTTTATGGTTCCGTCGCCTTTGCTGCCGCCTGCAAGGGTGTGGGCATCCAACCGATTGTCGGCACATTTCTGGCTGTGTTACGCCCGGTCGATCCCGAAGCTGCGTCGCAGGGGCAGGATGCTCCAATCGACTGGTTGGCGCTTTACGCCCAGAATGAGCGGGGGTGGGAGAACCTCTGCCATCTCGTGTCGGCCGCGCACCTCGATCGTCCGCTTGAGCGAGATCCCCATGTCCCGATGGACGAGCTGGAAGACCGAACGGACGGGCTGATTTGCCTGACCGGTGCGGGTGAGGGTGCGCTGGCTCGGCTTTTGGCTGACGGTCGAACCGAAGCGGCGCGCAGCTATTGCGAGCGGTTGGAGCAATTGTTCCCGGATCGTCTGTATGTCGAAATTGCGCGAACCGAAGATCCGGTTGAATTGGCAAGTGAAAATGCGCTGATCGATCTGGCATATGCTCGCGATCTGCCAATCGTGGGCTCCAATCCCGCGGACTTTGCCGAACCCGGTTTCCATGCGGCCCATGATGCGGTGCTGTGCATCGCGAATTCTACGCACATCGATGCGGCGGACCGGCCGCGGTCGGTCCGCGACCGCTGGGTAAAGTCTTCTCCGATGATGGAGGAGATATTCGCGGATATACCCGAAGCGATCTCAAACACGCTTGTTGTCGCGCAGCGTTGCGCCTTCTCTCCGCCCAAGCGCAAGCCGATCCTGCCCAGCCTTGCCGGCGATATTGAAGGCGAGGAGAAGATGCTGGAGGTGGATGCGCGGGCCGGTCTTGAGAAGCGGCTTGCCGTCTATGATGATCTGACGGATGAAGACCGCAAGGTCTATTACGAGCGCCTTGATTTCGAAGTTGGCATCATCAAGGGCATGGGCTTTCCCGGCTACTTCCTGATCGTTGCCGACTTTATCAAGTGGGCCAAGGAAAACGATATTCCGGTGGGGCCTGGTCGTGGTTCGGGCGCAGGTTCACTGGTTGCCTGGGCGCTGACGATTACCGATCTTGATCCGATCCGGCTGGGCCTGCTGTTCGAACGGTTCCTTAATCCTGAGCGCGTTTCGATGCCTGACTTCGATATCGACTTCTGCGAAACGCGGCGCGGCGAGGTTATCCGTTATGTCCAGCGCAAGTATGGGGACGATCACGTCGCGCAGATCATCACCTTCGGCAAGATGAAGGCCCGCGCGGTGCTGCGTGATTGCGGACGCATCCTGCAAATGCCGTATGGCCAGGTGGACCGGCTCTGCAAGATGGTGCCAAACCATCCGACGGATCCGTGGACGCTTGAGCGCGCGTTGGGTGGTGCAGCGGACTTCGCCAACGAATATCGTCGTGATGCGGACGTGAAGAGGCTGGTCGATCTCGCTCGCCAATTGGAAGGACTCCCTCGCAACTCGTCCACCCACGCCGCTGGCGTGGTTATCGGCGATCGGCCTTTGGCGCAGCTGGTTCCGCTCTATCGCGATCCGCGTTCGGATATGCCGGTCACGCAGTTCGACATGAAGCATGTCGAGGATTCGGGTCTTGTGAAGTTCGACTTCCTTGGCCTGAAGACCCTTTCAGTGCTCAAAAAGGCCCTGCAATTGCTGGAACGGCGCGGGATCACGCTCGATCTTGATACGCTCGCATGGGATGATGAGCGGGTTTATGACCTGTTGAAACGCGGCGACACGGTGGGCGTGTTCCAGCTGGAATCGGAAGGCATGCGCCGCACACTCGCTGCGGTGAAGCCCACAAACTTTGGGGACATTATCGCGCTCGTCTCGCACTATCGCCCCGGCCCGATGGACAACATTCCGTTGTTCGGTCGCCGCAAGAACGGGCTGGAATCGATTGAGTATCCGCATCCCAGGCTGGAAGGCATCCTTTCCGAAACTTACGGCATCTTTGTCTATCAGGAACAGGTGATGCAGGCCGCGCAGATCTTGGCGGGCTATTCGCTTGGCGATGCAGACCTTTTGCGCCGCGCCATGGGTAAGAAGATCCAGGCGGAGATGGACACCCAGCGTTTGCGCTTCGTGGAAGGGTGCAAGAAGGTATCCGGCATTGACGCCGACAAGGCGAACGAGCTGTTCGACTTGATCGACAAGTTCGCCGGTTATGGTTTCAACAAGTCTCACGCAGCGGCATACGCATTACTTGCCTATCAGACGGCGTGGCTGAAAACGCATTATCCGCATGAGTTCTATGCCGCTTCGATGTGCTTTGACATGCACCAGTCCGAAAAGCTGGCGGTGTTTGTGGACGATATGCGCAAGAACGGTTTTGCCGTGGCCGGCCCTGACATCAACGTTTCTGAAGCGGAGTTCACCGTCGATCAGACGGACGAAGGCCACGCAGTGCGCTATGCTCTTGCCGGTATTCGCAACGTCGGCGAAAAGGCGATGGATGCGCTGGTGGCAGAGCGAGAAGCCAACGGCCCGTTCGTGAGCCTTGAGGATGTGTTTCGACGCGCGCCATCGGGCTCGATGAACCGGCGTCAGTTGGAAAGCCTTGCAAGTGCCGGTGCCTTCGATGGCCTGGAACCGAACCGGGCCAAGGTGCTGGCTAATGCCGACACTCTGCTTAGCGAGGCGGACCGTTCTGCACGGGAGCGGGTCAGCGATCAGCACAGCTTCCTTGGCGGTGAGGATCACGCCGAACAAGCGCTTCGATTGGTCGAAGTGGAGCCTTGGTCTCGTTCCGATCAGATGGCCAAAGAGCGGGAATGCTTCGGCTTCTACTTCGCGGCGCACCCGGTTGAGGAATATCGAGCCATCGCTTCGGCCAATGGTGCGCGCAGCCATGGCAACGTCATGGCAACGGCCACGCAGGGCGGATCTGGCGAGCTTCGGCAAACCGCGGTGATCGCCGCCATGGTGGAAAACGTCCAGAAACGTCGCACGAAGCGCGGCAAGGATTTCGTGCTCGCCGATTTCTCTGATGCAAGCGGGCAGTTCTCCGCCAGCTGCTTTGAAGAAGGGCTGGTGCAGCCGTTCCAGCGCTGGGCCGCCGAAGGGACTTGCGTACTGCTGACGGTTGAACTCGATCGTCCAAGTTTGGATGAGCCGCCGCGAATGACGGTGCGCGGTGCGGTCCCTCTTGCAGAAGTGACAAACACGGCGCGCATGCGCTTGGAGCTGGACGTTTCGCGGCCCGAAGCAATTCAGGAACTTGCCATGCTGCTTCCTGCAGGAGAGAACCGGCGCGGCGAAGTTGTGGCGAATCTTCACCTTGCGCGCGGTGATGTGCTGCCCGTGCGACTTGGCTGGGATTTTCAGCTCACCGGCGATCTTGTGGAAAAGCTTGAGGGCATCGATGGTTTGAAGGTGGTCGCCTTCGATAAGCAGCGGACGGGGGGACACCTGCGCCGCGCGGCTTAATTCAACACACCAGGTACAAAATAATCAGCCGGAGTGAATATGCTTGGAGGAATGCAGCACTGGGAGCTGCGCGTTAACGGTCTGCTCGATCACGGCGCGCGGGAACACGGAACCCGCGAAGTCGTCAGCAGGATGGTGGATGGGTCCACCGTTCGCACGAACTGGGCCGGCATCAGACAGGACGCTCTGAAGCTGACCCAGGCGCTGCGCCGCATCGGGCTGCAGAAGGGGGACCGGGTGGCGACGCTGGCGATGAATCATACTCGCCATCTTGTCGCATGGTATGGGATCGCCGGCGCTGGCGGCGTGATCCACACGGTCAATCCGCGCCTGTTTGATGAGCAACTCGAATACATCGTCAACCACGCCGAAGATCGCGTGCTTATCTATGACGCCGCTTTTGCGCCGATCGTGGAGCGGTTGAAGCCCCGCTGGAAAACCATCGAGCAGTACGTCTGCTTCGATGATGGTGGTTTCGACCAATGGATCGGCATCGAAGATGGCGACACGCAATGGACGCAAGGCAGCGAGCGCGATCCCTGCATGCTGTGCTATACGAGCGGGACGACTGGCAATCCCAAGGGCGTTCTTTACGAGCACCGGTCCAATATCCTGCATACGCTCTATTGTGTGCAGCCCAGCGCGATGAACGCTGAAGCGAGATCGGTGATCCTGCCGGTGGTGCCGATGTTCCACGCCAATAATTGGGGCTTCCCGTGGGTGGCGCCGATCGCGGGATCCAAGCTGGTTTACTCGCAGACCAATGATGCCGCGATACTGTGCGAATTGGCGCATCAGGAACAGGTTACGCACATTGCGGGCGTGCCCACCGTATGGTTTGCACTGTTTCAGCACCTTGATGAGACAGGCAAGGAGATGCCACCGCTAAAGCAGGCGACCGCTGGCGGTTCGGCATTGCCACGCAGCGTTGTTGAACGGTTGATGCGCGAGGGCATACGCGTCAATCACGCATGGGGAATGACCGAGACTTCGCCCGTTGCAACTATGGCGCTGCAGCCTGCGGGTTGGGATGACATGACCTTTGACGAGCAGGTGAGCGTTAAAGTTCTGCAAGGGCGCGTCGGCTATGGTTCGGAAGTGAGGGCTGTCGATCTTGGGGATTCAACCAAGGTTTTGCCCCGCGATGGCAAGACGGCTGGCGCTCTGCAGGTACGCGGTTTCTGGACCTTGCAGCGGTACTTTAAGGCAGAAGAAGATGTCGCGGATGAGGACGGTTGGTTCGAAACCGGTGATGTGGCTCTCATCCATCCCGACGGCAGTGTGCAGCTTACCGACCGTACCAAGGATGTCATCAAGTCCGGCGGGGAATGGATCAGTTCGGTAGAGTTGGAAAACGCGGCGGTCGCCCACCCCGATGTGGCGGAAGCGGCCGCAATCGGAATAACTCACCCGCGCTGGGACGAACGCCCGCTATTGGTTGTCGTCCGCAAGGCAGACAGCACTGTCACCCAGGCAGAACTGCTCGCGTTCCTAGCTGAACGGGTCGCCAAATGGTGGCTCCCCGATGCTATCGAATTCGTGGACGAGATCCCGCACACGGGCACTGGCAAGATCAGCAAGAAGGATTTGCGCGAGCTGTATGCGAAATATGTCCTGCCGACGTGATTATGCCATCTAAGAATTAGTTGCTGTCACCAACCTGGTTCGCCGCGTTCTCGACCGCGTTGCCGATCTTGTTTGCGGCGCTTCCGACTTCGTTGGCGGCTCCGGCAACCGCGTTGTTCTTCACCGCTTCGCTATTGGAATAGTTGCTGAACAGGTAAAACCCCACGACCAGGACGGCGACGACCAGGAGGGCGATCAGCAATCCCGGTCCGCCCCTGCGCGCTGGTGCAACTTCTCGGCTGATAATGGTCGTTTGGGCAGTGGGTGTAACGCCGTCCGGGGTTTCGGTGGTGATAATGCGCTCTTCCGTCATGTCCGTGTCTCCATGGTGGCGAAAAGTTCAATCGGATGAACGCTTTGCCGGTGCCAAGGTTGCACGGATGAGGGGCTGAATATGCGGAGTGTCAAAGCAGCCGTAACTGGCCGCCTGTCTCCGGCCTGCGGAATTTGCTGCAATCGAGCGAAATGGCGCGGGCGGAATTGAGACCGTAACGCTTGCAGGCAAGCTGAAAGCGTGTGCGATAGAGATCTGCCCAAACGCCCTCGGGTCTCAACCGAGAGAAGAACTCCGAACGGTAATCCTTCCCCCCGCGAGCAGACTGGATTGTAGCCATGACCTTGTCCGCCCGGTCGGGGAAATGGGTGGCAAGCCATTCACGGAACAGTGGCGCGACTTCGTGTGGCAGTCGCACAAAAATCCAGCTTGCAGATGTTACCCCGCTTTCGGCAGCTTTTTTCAGGATGGCCTCCATGAACTCGTCCGTGATCGAGGGAATGACCGGCGAAACCGAGACATGGGCGGGGATCTGCGCCTCTACCAGTTTGGCCAAAGCATTGAGCCGTTTGTCAGGGGAGGGGGCTCGCGGCTCCAGCAAACGCGACAGATGCGGATCGAGGCTGGTTACGGATATTGCCACACCGATCAGCCGCAGACGGGCCATTTCATTCAGCAGGTCCAGATCGTGGAGTACGCGGTCTGATTTTGTAGTGATCAGGACCGGATTGCGCGCATCCAGACAGACTTCCAGTATCTGCCGGGTAATGCGATAGCGTCCCTCGATCGGCTGGTAAGGATCGGTGTTTGTGCCCATCGCGATCGGTGCGGGGCGATAGCCGGGCTTCGCCAGTGTTTCGCGCAGCAGTTGCGCGGCGTTCGGCTTAGCAAAAAGCCTGGTTTCAAAGTCCAGCCCCGGCGAGAGATCGTGATAGGCATGGGTGGGGCGCGCGAAGCAATAGATGCAGCCATGCTCGCAACCTCGATAGGCATTGACCGATCTGTCGAAGAAGATGTCAGGCGAGTTATTAAAGCTCAGGATAGAGCGAGGATGCTCTTCCGTAACGGTGGTGCGCAGCTTGGCGACGGGGCCATCCACCTGTTCCTGCGCGTCCCGCCAATCCCCATCGGTTTCGCGTTCAGCAAGGCCGAAGCGTGCTGAAACAGCACCTGATTGCGCGCCGCGTCCGTGAAGAGGCTTTCGCGATGACATACCCAACTATAGAACATAATGGGAACGAACCGCAAGCGCGATTACGTTTCGCGCAGCCTGGGCATCAACTCCACGAAGTTGCAGGGGCGGTTGCGGCTGTCCAACTGTTCGGCAAGTATGCCGTCCCACCCGTCCTTCACGGCCCCGTTCGATCCGGGCAGAGCAAAAATATAGGTGCCGCGTGCCACCACGGCATTCGCCCGGGATTGGACGGTCGAAGTGCCGATGGTGTTGAAGCTGATCAGCCGGAATATTTCACCAAAGCCGGGGATGTCCTTGTCCTTCACTCGGTCCAGCGCCTCGGGAGTAATGTCGCGGCCAGTTAGGCCAGTGCCGCCGGTCGTGATGATCGCATCAATGGCGGGATCGTCGATCCACTCGTTCAGGCGGCTGACGATCTGCGCGACATCATCCTTATCGATCGCACGAGCCGCCAAGTTGTGTCCGGCAGTCTGTATGCGTTCAGCTAAGATGTCCCCGGACGTATCGTTTTCCGGGCCGCGAGTGTCCGAAACCGTCAGCAGCGCGATGTTGATTGGCTTGAAAGTACCTTCTGGATCAACGGCCACGCGAAGTCGCTCCATTACTTGTCATACGCACGCCCTGCGACCCTACCAGACCGGGGAAAGTGGGCCACTGACCTTGTGCCAGCGCCATGCGGCTTTCTGATGGTCCGCCCGCTTGGCGTTCATACATCCAGTAGTTGCGCATAACGATGTTCACGTAGCCGCGCGTTTCCCAATAGGGCAGCGATTCCATCCACAGCAGAGGATCGCCCTGATCGTTCACTTCGGTGTTCCAACGGCTGATCGGCACCAGGCCAGCGTTGTACGCGGCCATGACTTTGGGCAGCAGACCTTGCGTCCCAGGGGCACTCTTCAACATATTGAGGTGCGTCTGCCCGAAGGCCAGATTGATTTCCGGCTTGTTGAGGTCGCCTGCCGTGCCCGACACGCCAAGTGTTCGAGCATGCTGCTGCGCGGCAGCGGGCATGATCTGCATCAAGCCGCGCGCACCTGCCGGGCTGACGACCGACGTGCGAAACCGCGATTCTTGCAGAGCATGTGCATAAACAAGCGCCGGATCTACTTTCCAGCCACCCACCGGGGTCCATTTCGGAGTAGGGAAGCGCGCTGCTGGCTGAGGACGCACGCCCATTGGCGCGTTATAGGCCATCCAAAGTTGAGTTGATGGCAGGCCAAGATCGCGTGCCAACCGGCTCAGCGGCTCAAAATGAGAGGGGTCGCCGATCCGGGCTTGATGGCGCAGCACTTCATCAGCAAGGCCGTCCGCCCCGATTTCTGAAAGGGCCACCGCTACGCGAACATTGCTGACGTCTCGCAGGCGCTGCCAGTCTGCAGGCGTGAAATCGGATTCGGCATGCTGTCCGGGCAGCTTCATACCGAGTTGTTCGGCCGCGAGCATTCCATAGAGCGTTTCATCCCGCGCGGCGGCTTTGCGCAACGCTGCACTTGCGCTTTCAGGCTTGCGGCAGCGAACCAGAGACCGTGCGGACCAGTAATGCGCGGCGGCAATCAGTTCCGAATTGGACCCCTGATGTGCTGCTTTGCTGAAAGCGTCGGCGGCTCCATCGCAATCGCCTAGTCGCCATGCCGCGAGCCCTGCAGTCCACCAAGCTTCGCCCACCCAAGAGCCGGCGCCGCGCGCGGCAAGCTGTGCAAGGCGGTAAGCCTGTGCATCGTTATTTTCGATGTAATAGCTCCACGCTACCCGCTGGCGCCATTCAGCGCGTGCATCATGGCTGAGCAGGGCATCTATGCCGTCCAGTAACGTCTGCGCACCTATCGGATCGTCATTCTTGATCCGGTCCAGAATGCCCGAAGCAATCTGCGAGGGCATCGTGCCGTCGTTGATACTGCCCGGGCGCACCCGGTTGGGCATTGGTGACAGAGACTGGAAGCGTTGCGGCGTGGGCATGGCTGGAAGTGTTTCCGCGCCGCGCCGGGCCGCAAGACGTCCGATCTGTTCTGCGCGCGGGAGGCTGGTGCCCTCGTTCAGCCATTGCTGAAGTTCCGGCAATTCAATCTTTGGTGATCCAGCGGCAAGATAATAGTCCGCCTTGGCCTGTTGGTGCAGTAATCCCTCAGAACGCTGGGCAAAAAGTTCCTGCACGCGCGCCCAGTTGGAGCTCTCTATCGCGCTTTGAACCTCGCGGTAATATTCCCGCTCCGAATGGTTGAGCACGGATGGCACCGCAGTACGGCTGGCCCGGTTGCGGAAATAATCGATCGCGGCGCTGTTGGCGAAGGCGCTGGAAGCTCCAAATGCAAAGCCGCTCACCGCTGCAAGAGCAATGGCAGCAGCCTTGAAGCGTGAAGTCTTCGTCGAAATCATTGTGTCCCGCTCTTGCAGCTATCAGGTGAAATCAGGTTAGCCTGAAAAATTCGTCCCTGTGAATTCCATCCAGACTTGCCAGATCCGTGCCTTCCATGGAGGCTGTTCCAACAGTGCGGCGAGGCTGCGACAGGCAAGCATTTGAACCTTCATGCCTTCATGCTCAAATATTTGCAAAGCGGCAGAGGCTTGAGGCGGGCCGTTCCCAATTAACGGCAAGATGTTCGTTCCGAACACCGCGAGCCTTTTTGGGCGCACCAGATTAATATGATGCGCGAGAACGTCGCCCAATCCGAATGAGGCAAGTTCATCCCAATCCGCGCCGGGCATGTAGCGAGGGAGTACGCTCGCAAAGTAGGTGCGGTCCGGGGAGATTTCGAACGCGGCCAGCATTGCATCCAGCAATCGACCCTGCGGGCCAGACAGCAAGATTTCGCCGTCATCAGCTTCCGGTTCCGGCACCACGATCATGAGATCTGCTTCGTGCGGGCCGCGCGGTGGAACTCTGGTTGCTGTTGATCCTTCGGCCAGCGACGGCTCGGCAAGCCACCACTGCGTAAACTCCGCAAGCGTGGCAGGAAGCTGAGATCGATCCAGTTTCGGCAGCGATTCTGCTACTTCTTTCTGAGCTGTCGGCGCCTTTTTCTTGGGCTGTGGGGCTTGATCGGGTGCCAGCGACACGGGCTCTTCACGTTGTTGCCACTGGACCGGCTCGTCCAGAAACGCGCACTCAACCCCCGCGTCGCGCCACCATTCCAGCGCTCCGGCGATCATGCATTGAATGTCGGGATTTTCCCGTTGGGTCATTGTGCGGTCTTGACCTGTCCGGCTGCACCAATCAAGGCAGTTCCCAACTTTATATAGAACTCAAACGTATTACCGAGAATCTGGGGAACACCATGAGCGAACGTGAATCCATGCCCTATGACGTCGTAATTGTTGGCGGCGGTCCAGCCGGACTGTCGACGGCAATCCGGCTCAAACAGATTAATCCAGAGCTTCAGGTGTGTCTCCTGGAAAAAGGTTCGGAGATTGGCGCACACATCCTTTCGGGTGCAACGATCGATCCCAAGGCACTGGATGAACTCCTTCCCGATTGGCGTGAAGATGGTTGCCCGCTGGCCGAAACACCCGTGACGGACAACTGGCATTGGCACCTCACCAAGAAGGGCAAGTTCTCTCTTCCGCACATCATTCAGCCGCCTTTCATGTCAAACGACGGCAACTATACCGGTTCGCTGGGTAATCTGTGCCGCTGGCTTGCCGAGAAGGCCGAGGAGCTGGAGATCGAGATTTTCCCGGGCTTCCCCGCGGCGGAAATTCTCTATGATGAGAACGGCAAGGTTTACGGTGTTGCCACTGGTGACATGGGTGTAGCCCGCGATGGCAGCCACAAGAGCGATTTCCAGCCGGGCATGGAATTGCACGGGAAGTACACCGTGTTCTGTGAAGGCGCCCGCGGTCACCTGACGAAGCAACTCAAGGCCCAGTTTGATCTGGAAGCCAATTGCCAGCCGCAGATCTATGGCATCGGCACTAAGGAACTGTGGGACATCGATCCATCCAAGCATCAGCCGGGCCGCGTGATTCACACGCAGGGCTGGCCGATGTCCGAATCCGATAGCTGGGGCGGCGGCTTCCTCTACCACCAAGCGAACAATCAGGTCGCGATCGGTTTCGTCACCGCGCTTGATTACAAGAATCCCTACGTTTTCCCGTTTGAGGAATTTCAACGCTGGAAGCAGCACCCTGAAATCCGCCAATATCTGGAAGGCGGCAAGCGCGTAGCTTATGGCGCGCGCGTCATTAACGAAGGCGGCTGGCAGTCGGTGCCGCAGCTGTACTTCCCCGGCGGCGTGCTCGCAGGCTGTTCGGCTGGGTTCGTCAACGTACCGCGCATCAAGGGTACGCACACTGCGATGAAGAGCGGCATGCTGGCAGCAGAAGCCATTGCTGCTGCAATCGCGGCTGGGCGTGAGCTTGATGAGCTGACCGAATACGATGCCGCCGTGCGCGATAGCTGGATCGCCAAGGAGCTGAAGCTCGTGCAGAATGCTGAGCCGCTGGTTGCCAAGTGGGGTGGCGAACTGGGTACGGTGCTTGCCGGTGCAGACATGTGGCTGCGTACTCTGTTCGGCTTCGGCCTTGCCAAGCCGATGAAGCACCATCCGGACTACACCGCTACTGGGCGTGCCGATCTATACAGCCCAATTGAATACCCCAAGCCGGACAATGAAATCACGTTTGATCGGCTTACTTCGGTCGCATTCTCGTTCACGAACCACGAGGAAGATCAGCCGTGTCACCTCGTGCTGAAGGATGAGGACTATCCCACGCAGGTGGAGCTGCCGGTCTATGGCGGGCCTTCCACGCGCTATTGTCCGGCGGGCGTCTATGAATATGTCACGAACGAGGACACTGGAGAAAAGAAGTTCCAGATCAATTCGCAGAACTGCGTCCATTGCAAGACCTGTGACATCAAGGACCCAGGTCAAATGATCAACTGGACCGCGCCGGAAGGTGGCGGCGGTCCCAACTACCCGAATATGTGAGCTGCCGGATGGCCGGTTCACGGCCAGCGGCGAGTAAAATCGCGGGGCCGTGGCCGGGCATCGTTCTGGCCGCCGCCCTGCTCCTTACGGGAGGTGAGGGGATGGCTAATGAATCGGGCGATTGGCTGGCGGAGCGTCAGGCAGAGTATGCGCAGTGGCGGGCAAGCGCCGATATTGGTGGGCTGAAGCGCCAAACCCAATCCGCCATTGC
Source organism: Novosphingobium sp. (assembly GCA_045629505.1). Taxonomy (GTDB): domain Bacteria; phylum Pseudomonadota; class Alphaproteobacteria; order Sphingomonadales; family Sphingomonadaceae; genus Novosphingobium. The sequence goes on along the minus strand of JAZQRJ010000051.1, from coordinate 22,622 downwards.
TGCGCATGATGCGGCAACTGCAAAGCAGCGCGAGGCTGATGAGGCGAAGTGGCTGGCGCAGTCTCAGGCGTTGACCCAAACCCAGCGTGCCGATCTGAAGGCCAAGGCAGATCAGGCTTCTGCACTGCTGCAGGACGGCAAGTGTGATGAGGCCGCGCCGCTATTCCACGAAGTTCTGGCGGTAGATCACCTCAACCACCCCGCGCGCTTCGGCCTTGGCCGGTGTCTTCAGGCGCAGGGCAAACCGGCACAGGCGGCGGCGGAGCTGACGGCAGTTCTCACACTGCCACTCGCCGATCCGCAGCATCGCATGACTAAGACGATGGCGATGCTGTTCATGCAGCAGCTGCCTCCGCCCGTCGATCCTCGCATTGGTGAGCCTTCGGTGGTGTTTGCAGCGCCGGAAGCGCCTGCCGAAGTGTGGGATGCTCCATTCGCTCCGGTGATGACAGTCGTTCCGGCAGGCGAATTCACCATGGGATCGCCTGAGGGCGAGCAGTTCCGCCTTCCTAACGAGAAACAGCACCGCGTGCGCGTCAGCTATCCGTTGGCCTTTTCCAAGTACAACGTCACTCGGGGAGAATTCGCGGAGTTCGCAGCGGAGACTGGTTACGAGGCGAAAGGCTGCAACCGCGAAGGCGGCGAGGGCATGGGCTATGATCCGGATGGCGACTGGCGCACACCCGGTTTCGATCAGGAAGACGACCATCCCGTCACTTGCATCAACTTTCACGACGCCAGCGCCTATGCCGCTTGGCTGAGCGAGAAAACCGGCCAGCGCTATCGTCTGCCCAGTGAAGCCGAGTGGGAACACGCGATGCGGGGTGGAACTTCAACCACATATTATTGGGGTGACGTGTGGGAGCCAGGCCGCGCCAATGTTGATGGCCAGCCGGGGCAGCCAGGAGGTCGGACGACTACACCGGGCGGCACATTTCCGCCCAATCCCTTCGGCCTCTATGACATGGCGGGCAATGTGTGGGTCTGGCTGGCCGACTGCTACAACGCGAATTATGACGGCGCCCCCGCCGATGGATCTGCGTGGATGAGCGGGAATTGCGCCATGCGCGTGCGCCGGTCCGGATCGTGGTTCAATATCGAAAAAACGATCGAGGGCGATGTTCGGCAGCCGGGGCGCTTGCGTTCGGCCAGCCGTTTCGGCTCGATTCCGTCGCTACGCTATTCCAGCTTTGGCTTTCGCGTCGTTCGCGAACTTTGAAGGTTTTTTCCGTGTTGTGCGGGGTGGGCGTGAGCGGATCGTCTCGCTAAAGCAGAGGTGATGGCTACTGAAACTGCTTACGCCAAGATCAATCTTGCCCTGCATGTTCGCAAACGGCGGGATGATGGCTATCACGAACTGGAAACCCTCTTCGCATTCGTCGATCAGGGTGACTTGCTGACGGCCTCTTCATCGGATCGCGATACGCTAACCACCGTGGGTGAGTTTGCGCAGGCCATAGATGACCCCTTCGGTAACATTGTCGCGAAGGCTTTGAATGCCTTGCCGCATGGTCGCGGTTGGTCCGTCACCTTGGAAAAGCGATTGCCGGTCGCGGCCGGGCTGGGTGGCGGATCGGCCGATGCAGGCGCAATCTTCCGTATGTTTGAACGAGAGCATGGCTTGCCGGACGATTGGCGCGATCGGGCTGCCAAGCTGGGTGCCGATGTTCCGGCCTGCGTGCTCTCACGCACCTGCGTCGGGCGAGGGACGGGCACCGACCTTGAAGATATTGAGAACGACCTCTCCGGATTGCCGGTACTACTGGTCAATCCGCGGGTTCCGCTGGCGACGGGGCCAGTGTTCAAAGGCTGGGACGGCGTGGACCGGGGGGGGATGCCCAGCGGATCGGTGCGGGCGATTGCTCTGACAGGTCGTAACGATCTGGAAGCGCCCGCCATTGCGCAATGTCCGGCTATCGCTGAGGTATTGGGCGCGCTGCGCGATACAGCGCCTATGCTTGCACGCATGTCGGGTTCAGGCGCCACGTGCTTTGCCTTGTTTGAAACAATTGAGTCACTGCGGGCGGCGCAAGCTTATCTTGCGGCAGCGCATCCAAATTGGTGGGTAATGGAAGGTGCTTTGCGATGAACCAGCCGATTACAGACCACGAAGCATGGCGGTTGATCGGCACACCTCGGTTCGGGGGCATTCTGGTGGTGGCGGACCATGCGTCGAATCGGGTGCCCGAGGATATCGATCTCGGCATTGATGCCGCCCTGATGAACGAGCATATCGCCGTCGACATCGGGGTGGCCGGCGTCGCTGAACGAATGGCGCGGGAAAACGGAACCGCGGCGTTGCTGGGCAATGTCAGCCGACTTGTGAGCGACACTAATCGAAGGGAGAGCGATCCCGCCTCCATTCCCGAACACAGCGATGGGCATGCGATCCCCGGAAATGCCGGCATTGATCGTGAGGCACGTCTCGCCCGCTTCCACCGTCCCTTTCATGACAAGCTGACTGAACTTCTGAATGATGTTCCGCCTGCCCTGGTGCTGATCCTGCACAGCTATACGCCTTGTCTGGCCAGCGCACCCGATGAGGTTCGTCCATGGCATTGCGGATTACTGTACGATCGTGATGATCGCGGAGCGCGCGCTGCACAGCCGTTGCTGGAGGCAGACGGATTGATCGTTGGCGATCAGCTTCCCTACTCTGGTAAGGAATACAATGCCGCGATTGAACGCCATGTGGAAAATGAAGGTCGGCCATATCTCTACATTGAAATCCGGCAGGATCTAATTTCTGATGAGGCAGGGCAGGCCGAGTGGGCCGAGCGATTGCACCGCATTTGCCAAACCGTTGCATTGTCCATGTTTTGATCGTTGGCTCGCTCCTTTAACCGGCGTAATCCGTAATTACGGTATTTGATAACCGGCCTTGGCATCGCTTGCATGAAGGCTTAAGTTGACGATGTTTCAAAAATGGGTGTGCTCGCTTCATTGTTGAGTCGCGAGTGGCAGGAGTAATTGCTTCATCGGCCGCAGCCGGGGATGTTACGGGAGAATAGAGAATGCCAGTTCAAGCAGAGATGGAACGTCCGATTGAGACACGCGATCTCGGTTATCCGGTCTATGATTGTGATGGTCACTTGTATGAAACCGCCGATGCGTTTCGCCGCCATCTTCCCAAGCAGTATCATCACAAGCTGCAGTACGTGCAGGTCAACGGCCGCACCAAGCTGGCGGTGAACGGCCACATTTCCGATTGGATTCCGAACCCGACTTTTGAAGTTGTGGCGGCCCCTGGAAGCCATGAAAAGTGGTTCCGCGCGGATAACCCGGAGGGCCTTTCGCTGCGTGAGTTGACCGGCGATCCCATCCGTTTTCAGCCTGAATTCGCTGAACCTGAAGCCCGTCTCAAGCTTATGGATCAACAGAAGGTTCATGCGCAGCTGATTTTCCCGACGCTCGCTTCTGTGGTCGAAGGCCACATGGGCAACGACGTGGATCTGATTGCCGCCTGCATTCACTCGCTTAACGCGTGGGTGAACGACGAGTTCACTTTCAATTACAAGGATCGCATTTACCCTTGTGGTTATGTTTCGCTCACCAGCGCGGAACATGCCGAGGCTGAAATTGATTATCTGCTTGAAAAGGGCGCAAAGCACATTCTGGTTCGTCCGGCTCCTGCTCCGGGTCGGCTTGGTTCGCGTTCGCCGGGTGACCGCGAGTTCGATCGGTTCTGGGCGAAGGTGAACGAATCGAATATCTTCGTAGTGCTGCACTGTTCGGATTCGGGTTATGACAAGATCTACGAATGGTGGAGTGGCGGCGGCGGTCAGCTTGCGTTTGATCGCAGCGACCCGCTGAAATCCTGCATGGACGGTGTGAGCCGCGCTATCCAGGATATGATTGCTGCACTCATCTGCCATGGCGTTATGGATCGAAATCCGAATATTCGCTGGGTGTCGGCTGAAAACGGTTCAACCTGGGTGCCAACGCTTACCAACATCTTCCGCAAAGCGTATGGCCAGATGCCGCAGGCGTTCCAGAAGGATCCGCTCGAGCATTTCCGCGAAAAGGTCTATGTCGCGCCTTATTACGAAGAGAACATTGAAAAGCTCTCCGAGTACGTTTCAAAGGATCGACTGCTGTTCGGTAGCGATTGGCCGCACGCGGAAGGGGTGAAGTTGCCGCTTGATTACATCGACGAAGTCGCCACCTTCTCGAAGGAAGATCAGCAGAAGTTCATGAGCAGCAACCTGAAGGGCCTGCTTGAAGGTAAGCGCTGAACCCGCTTAGGATGTAAGGAAGGCGGCCGGGCGTTTGTCCGGCCGTTTTCTTTTGCGCGCCTGCCATGGGATCGCCAGCATTTTTTGCTTCGACTGGCGAAACAAGCTAAAGTAGAGGCTTCCCTATACCCACCGGCCCTATTCTACTGGAGATAATCCAATGCCCGCCTATCGTTCCCGCACCACGACCCACGGCCGCAACATGGCCGGCGCGCGCGGTTTGTGGCGTGCCACTGGCATGAAGGAGAGCGATTTCGGCAAGCCCATTATCGCGGTCGTGAACAGCTTCACGCAGTTCGTGCCTGGCCACGTCCACCTCAAGGACCTTGGCCAGCTTGTTGCGCGTCAAATTGAAGCCGCGGGCGGGGTCGCCAAGGAATTCAACACGATCGCGGTCGATGACGGCATCGCCATGGGGCACGACGGCATGCTCTATTCGCTGCCGAGCCGCGATCTGATCGCTGACAGCGTGGAATACATGGTCAACGCCCATTGCGCCGACGCGATGGTCTGCATTTCCAACTGTGACAAGATCACGCCGGGCATGCTGATGGCGGCGTTGCGGATCAACATCCCCGCTGTTTTTGTGTCTGGCGGGCCGATGGAAGCGGGCAAGGTCGTACTGAGGGGCAAGGAAGTTACCCTGGATCTCGTCGATGCGATGGTCGCTGCCGCTGACGATCAATATACCGATGCCGAAGTCGAAACGATTGAGCGTTCGGCTTGTCCGACGTGTGGATCATGCTCTGGCATGTTTACCGCCAACTCTATGAACTGTCTGACCGAGGCGCTTGGCCTATCCCTACCGGGTAACGGCTCGCAGCTGGCCACGCATGCTGATCGGCAGAAACTGTTCGAGCGGGCTGGCCGTCTCGTGGTTGCGTTGGCGAAGCGGTATTACGAGGAGGATGACGAAAGCGTGCTGCCGCGCTCTATCGCCAATTTCCAGGCGTTTGAGAATGCGATGAGCCTCGACATCGCGATGGGCGGTTCCACGAACACCGTGCTGCACCTGTTGGCTGCGGCAAATGAAGCGGGCATCGATTTCACCATGACAGATATCGACCGGCTGAGCCGCAAGGTGCCGTGTCTGTGCAAGGTTGCCCCCGCAAAGCAGGACGTTCACATGGAGGACATTCACCGTGCTGGCGGCATCATGGCAATTCTGGGCGAACTGGACCGCGCGGGTCTGTTGCATACCGCGCTGCCCACCGTTCACAGCCCGACCATGGCGGATGCGTTGAACGATTGGGACATCCGGTTGACCGACAATCCCGCAGTGCAGCAGTTTTTCAAGGCTGCTCCGGGCGGCGTACCTACGCAAACCGCGTTCAGCCAGGATCGGCGCTGGGATGAACTCGATCTTGATCGCGAGGGCGGGGTGATCCGTTCCGCCGACCACGCGTTCAGCCAGGATGGCGGCCTCGCCGTGCTCTATGGTAATATCGCTCGCGACGGCTGCATCGTGAAGACGGCGGGCGTGGACGAAAAGATCCTGAAGTTCACGGGCACCGCTCGCGTCTATGAAAGCCAGGATGCGGCGGTTGCCGGTATCCTTGGTGAACAGGTTGCGGCCGGCGATGTCGTGGTCATCCGTTATGAGGGCCCGCGCGGCGGGCCGGGCATGCAGGAAATGCTCTATCCCACCAGCTACCTTAAATCGAAGGGCCTGGGCGCCGCTTGTGCCTTGCTTACGGACGGGCGCTTTTCCGGCGGCACGTCGGGGCTTTCCATCGGACATGCTTCTCCTGAAGCGGCGGAAGGCGGCGAGATCGCGCTGGTCGAAAACGGCGATACGATCGAAATCGACATTCCCAATCGCACGATTCATCTGGCGGTGAGCGACGAAGAACTGGACGCGCGTCGAAAGGCGATGGAAGCGAAGGGCGATGCAGCATGGGCCCCGAAACATCCCCGTCCTCGCAAGGTTTCCGCAGCACTGCAGGCTTATGCTGCGATGACAACAAGCGCCGCGCGCGGTGCCGTGCGTGACGTCACCCAATTGAAACGGGGTTGATACGAGTGCGGGCCATCGCCAGCATGATGTTGGCGCTTGCCCTGTCAGCTTGTTCGGATCGGGCTGACGAAATTCGGCCTAAAGTGGTCGAAGGCTATGAAAAGATTGCTTGCGCCGTTGGTGGGGCAAGCAATCTAAAGGAAGTGTGCTCGCTAGAGCGCGTTGAGATGCATGATGGGCTCCGGCTTGTCGTGCATCATCCCGATGGTGGCTTTCGCCGGTTTGAGGTTCGATCGGATGGCAACGGCCTCGCGCCTGCCGACGGCGCTGACGATGCGCAGCGGGTGGCGGAGGGCCACACATTGGATCTGACGGTGAGCGGCGATACTTATCGCTTTCCCGCAACGATTGAGTCGGAATGACGCGATGTCTTGATCAGATCCTGACCGTTGATCAGATGCGCGCTGCCGAAGACGCACTGATCGCACGCGGTAGCAGCGTCGATGCCTTGATGCAGGTCGCGGGCCATGGCGCTGCGGATTGGGTCTGGCGTCTTGCTGCGCATCGCAGAATTACAATTCTGTGTGGACCGGGCAACAATGGCGGTGATGGCTATGTGATCGCCGAGGCCATTCGGGCGCGTGGCGGCAATGTGGCCGTAATCGCACCGATTGAACCCAAAACGGACGCTGCGCAGAATGCGCGCGCGCTCTATGCGGGCGAAGTGCTTGGCGCCAATGCAGATGTGCAAGGTGATGTGCTGGTCGATTGCCTGTTCGGTAGCGGCCTGACGCGGCCGCTTTCGGCCGATCTGCATGGGTTGGTCATGCGACTTTGTTCCACTCACCCGCGGCGCGTTGCGATTGACGTTCCGAGCGGTGTCGAGTCCGATAGCGGATCGGTCCTTAATCCCGATTTGCCGCAGTTCGATCTCACCATTTCTCTAGGTGCATGGAAGTTCGCTCATTACCTGATGCCGTCGTCGGCCATGATGGGTGAGTTGAAGCTGGTCGACATTGGTGTGGACGTAGTTTCAGGGGCCGCGGTGCGGATTGGCGCGCCACGGATCGCTCCTCCCGCAGCGGATTCCCATAAGTACCGACGCGGTTTGCTGGGGGTGGTCGGGGGTGCGATGTCAGGTGCCGCTCTGCTCGCGTGCGAGGCCGCGCAAGGCGCGGGTGCAGGATACATCAAACTCTTCGCCCAAGACCGTGTGTTGAATGCTTCGTGGGACTTGGTCACTGATACCGGGCCATTGGCTGAAGGCCTGAGCGATCAGCGTGTTTCGGCTCTGCTGTGCGGGCCGGGGCTGGGCCGCGATAGCACGGCTCGCGAACGGCTGAGCCTGGCTTTGGGAAATGCCACTTCCGTGGTGCTTGATGCCGATGCGCTCGTGCTGTTGCGGCCAGCTGATATAGCTGGACGGGGGGGCGAAATAATCGCCACGCCGCATGAAGGCGAACTGGCGAAGCTTGAGCGGGCATTCGGCCTTGATAGTTTGGGCACAAAGGTGGCGCGTGCTCGCGTACTGGCGCAGACGAGCGGAATGGTCGTGGTCGCAAAGGGGCCAGATACAGTAGTGGCGGCACCCGATGGACGAATTGCCTTGGCGCCGCGCGCAACAAGCTGGCTCTCCGTCGCGGGCACGGGTGATGTGCTGGCGGGCACAATCGCCAGCCGCTTGGCAACAGGGGGGCCCGCATTCGATGCCGCGTGCGAGGGTGTGTGGCTTCATGGCGAGGCAGGGCGGATGGTTGCGGCACCCTTCAGCGCCGCAGACCTTGCAAGAGCGATCCGCCATGCGGTAGCGGGCCGCATGTAAAGCGAGAATTTCAGTGACTGATGGTGAAAAGATCCTGCGCATCGCTGCCAAGGGCGATGGCGTAACCGCAAGCGGCGTTCATGTGCCGGGCAGTGCTCCGGGTGACGTGCTGCGCCCCGATGGTACGCTTGAGTGGGGGCTGCACCATGCGCAGCCACCGTGCCGGCATTTTGGTGAGTGTGGCGGCTGCGAATTGCAGCAGCTCGACGAAGAGGCGCTTGCCGATTTCGTATCTGAAAGGGTGATCAACGCCGCAAGCGGTCAAGGGCTGCAGGCGGAAAAGATCGCAGCGCCGCATCTTTCGCCTCCGCGAAGCCGCCGCAGGGCGACTCTTCATGCGCAGCGGATCGGCAAGAAAATCGTAATCGGCTTTCGCGAAAGCGGATCGCACCGGATCGTCGATATGGCCGAATGCCATGTGCTGCGACCGGAACTGTTCGCGCTGATCGCGCCGCTGCGCACGATGCTGAGCAAGCAGCAGGGCAAGAAGCTGGCGGTCGACGTTGAACTTGCGCTCACCGATCAGGGTGTCGATTGCGCGGTGAAGGGGCTCACGGTTGATGGACTGGTGGCCACGGAAGCTCTGCTGGACTTTGCCAAGGAACATGGTCTTGCGCGTCTAACCATCGATCAGGGATGGGGCGCCGAGACGATGTGGGAGCCGCAACCGGTAACAGTTTCGCCCGGCGGCGTGCCTGTCGGCATCCCCTCCGGGGCGTTTCTGCAGGCGACCTTGGATGGCGAACAGGTTCTGATCGCGGCCGCTCTCGAATGGCTGGATGGTGCCGCTACCGTTGCCGACCTGTTTTCCGGGCTTGGCACGTTTGCGTTCGCTCTGGCTGGGCCGGGAAGGAAAGTGTTGGCAGCGGAGGCTGCTCAGGATGCGCATTTGGCAGGCAAGAATGCAGCGGGAAGGGCGGGCGTGCCAGTCCACTCCCTGCATCGCGATCTTTTCCGCAATCCGCTTCGCGCGGAGGAGCTTAATCGCTTTTCCGCAGTGATCCTTGATCCCCCGCGGGCAGGTGCGAGGGAACAGGTGCGCCAGATCGCGGAATCACAAGTGCCTCGCGTCGTTTATATCAGTTGTAACCCTTCAAGTTGGGCGAAGGACGCGGCTGCGTTGGTTGCAGCGGGTTATCGTCTTGCAGAGCTGCGACCCGTCGGCCAGTTCCGCTGGTCGAGCCATGTTGAGCTTGCCAGTCTGTTCGTGCGATCGGATTAGGACGCGCTGTTCGCGCGGGTTTCATCCATCGCGGCATACATGGCCATTTGGTCAGAGTAAGCCTTTTGAAATGCGGGGCGCGCGGTGACGCGGGCGACGTAGGCTTCGCTTGCAGGACGATCCCCAAATCTGCGTATGTGCGGAATGCGGAGCACATCCGCCATCACAAGATCGGCGATAGTGGACCGGCCAGCAGCGAGCATTTCCCGCTCACTCAACACAGCCTCCACGTGATTGAGGCGGCTTGCCATCCAATCCGTCAGCCCGTTTTCCACATCGCCTGAAATTGCAAGAAACCACCAGGGCAGAGTCGCCATTTCGACCGAGTTCAACGCGGCCATGATCCATTGCAGTGTTTGTGCCTCGCCAATCGGATCGCGCGGCATCAGGGCTTCGCTCTTGCGCGCCAGATGGAGCAGGCACGCACCGCTTTCAAACATCGTGATATCGCCCTCGGTGAGGAAGGGAACCTGCCCGAAAGGTTGGCGGTCGAGGTGATTGGTGGCGCGGCTATCGAAAGGAATGGTGCGGACGGAGTAGTCAATTCCCGCCTCTTCGCACGCCCAGCGTAGGCGCAAATCGCGCACAAGCCGCGAGGGCCGTTCGGCACCCAGTCCAGCGTCCAGATGGTGACATCGCTCATAACCGCCTCGCTACTGTCAGAACATCCCCATCACCGCCCGCGCGACGAGGAACATCAAGCAGAAACTGGAAAGCGCAAACACCAGAAAGCGCAGTTTCACTTTGTTGATCGTCGACTGAATTATGGAGTGAATCACCCGCAGCCCGAAATAGATCCATGCGATCTGGGCGTTCAGTCCGTCACCCTGGCCAATGATCGCCAGCACAATGGCCACGGCGTAAAAAACCGTCGGTGCTTCATGAAGGTGGTTATAATTGTGCGCCTTCCACATCACCTGCGGGGGGAGCAGCATGTCCAGCCCCTTGGTAGGATCATGCACAAGATCGTCGGGATCGACTTTTGCCGCGCTAAGGGCGGGGATCCGCGTGCCGTACAGCCAAAACCACATCGCCATGGTCCATGCCGCCAAGGCCACTACCGGCTGAAGAATTGCCATCCCGACCATCCGCTCTAAATCCCCGCTATTATCCTCAATTTCGCAGCCTGCCCCTTCACTTGGGGCGTGTCAAAGCAAGACAGACTTTCGCATGCCACGGTTGCGGCTATATGGGGCGCAGCATGGAATTCACCGGAGAACGGTTTTGAGCAAGGTTTTGGTAATCGGAGCAGGCGGCGTCGGATCAGTGGCGGTGCACAAGATGGCGTTTAACCCTGAGATCTTTTCGGAGATTCATCTCGCCAGCCGCACGAAGTCCAAGTGTGACGCGATTGCCGCGAGCGTGAAGGAACGCACCGGGCGTGACGTGGCGACTTACGCTATCGACGCGGAGGACGTGCCTGCGCTGTCGGACCTCATCCGCAGCATCGGGCCAAAGCTGGTGGTCAATCTGGCGTTGCCTTATCAGGATCTGACGATCATGGATGCCTGCCTGGCAACCGGCGTCGATTATATGGACACCGCGAACTACGAACCAAAGGACGAGGCGAAGTTCGAATACAAGTGGCAGTGGGAATACCACGATCGCTTCAAAGAGGCAGGGCTGATGGCTTTGCTTGGTTCGGGTTTCGATCCCGGCGTGACCAGCGTTTTCGCAATGTGGTTGAAGAAGCACAAGCTCAAGACCATCCGCACGCTCGATATCCTCGATTGCAATGGGGGCGATCACGGTCAGGCTTTTGCCACGAACTTCAATCCGGAAATCAACATCCGCGAGGTGACTGCGCCAGCTCGCCATTGGGAAGGCGGCAAGTTCGTCGAAACTCCAGCCATGTCGAACAAGCAGGAGTTCGATTTTGAGGCTGTCGGTCCAAAGAACATGTACTTGATGTATCACGAGGAGCTGGAAAGCCTCGCGAAGTTCGTACCGGAAATGGAGCGTGCGCGCTTCTGGATGACTTTCGGGGACGAGTACATCAAGCATCTTACCGTGCTGCAGAACGTAGGCATGACCCGCATCGATCCGGTGATCTACAACGGGGTGGAGATAGTCCCACTGCAGTTCCTTAAGGCCGTGCTGCCGGAACCTGCCAGCCTTGGCCCAACGACCAAGGGCAAGACCAACATTGGCGATATCGCGACAGGCGAGGCATTGGACGGATCCGGCGAAAAGACGTTCTACATCAAGAACATCTGTGACCACGAAGATGCCTATGAGGAAACCGGCAACCAAGCGGTCAGCTACACCACCGGCGTTCCGGCGATGATCGGTGCGGCGATGATGCTGACCGGCGCTTGGCGCGGCGAAGGTGTATTCAACATGGAAGAGTTCGATCCCGATCCCTTCATGGATATGCTGAACAAACACGGCCTGCCATGGAGCGTGGAAGAATTGGACGGCCCGCTGCCGTTCTGATGGATTATGCGATGGCGGAGCAATCCGCCTCGCCATTCGTACTTGGGATTAGGGCGCGATGCAGATCGGCTCCACAAATATCGAGGTTATCGAGGGCGACATCACAACCCGCCCGGTCGATGCAATCGTCAATGCGGCTAACGAATCGCTGCTGGGCGGCGGTGGGGTGGATGGAGCGATCCAACGCGCCGCTGGGCGGCAATTGCTGGAAGAGTGCCGAACCTTGGGCGGCTGCCCCACCGGCGAAGCGAAGGTGACAGGGGGCCATGCTTTACCCGCTGCTCACGTGATCCACACGGTCGGCCCCACATGGCGCGGGGGCTGGAGGGGCGAGCCGCAGCTGCTGGCTTCCTGTTATCGCAATTCCTTGGCCCGTGCTCGCGATGTAGGAGCGCGCACCGTGGCAATCCCGGCTATTTCCACCGGGGTTTATGGCTATCCGGCTGACGATGCGGCAACGGTTGCGGTGCGCACCATCATGGATGAAGTGCGCGCTCATCCCGCCGCCTTTGATCGCATCGAGCTTATCTGTTTCAACACGCAGGCAAAGGCGGCTATCGAGGCGGCGCTGGATAGCATCCAGATCAAGTAGAAGGGCCGCTTTGGTGATGCCGTGGAACTTTATCGCTCCGGTGGTTTTGCTTGCCGGGTCGAATATCATGATGAACCTGGCGTGGTATGGCCATCTCAAGGTGCCGTCCAAGGCGCTATGGATCGCCGTGATGGCAAGTTGGGGTATCGCCTTCTTTGAATACTGGCTTGCAGTGCCGGCCAACCGGATTGGCGCACGGGTCTATTCGCTGAATGAGCTGAAGGCGATACAGGAGGTAATCTCGCTTTCGACATTCGTGTTGGTGGCGTGGATGCTCTTCGGGCAGAAGCCGGGGCTGGATCAGGTTGTCGGATTCGGCCTTATCGCGCTGGGCGCATTCTTTATTTTCCGGGGACCGTTTTCGTGAAAGTAGTTAGAAACTGATGGAAACCAAAGCTGGCGATCCCGGCGCATTCGCGCAATTCGATCTTAGTCGCGTGGATTCTCCTGCCTTTGTCGTCGATGCGGCGAAGTTGCGCGAAAATTGCCGTGTCTTGGCCGAAATTGGCGAAGCTTCGGGCGCGAAGGTGCTTTCTGCGCTCAAGGCATTCTCGATGTGGTCCACCGCGCCGATCATCGGCGAATACCTAGACGGCGTGTGCACTTCGGGCCTTTGGGAAGCGCGGCTTGCCAGTGAGTTCTATGATGGTGAGATCGCGACTTATTCCGCGGCATACAAGCCGGATGAACTGGAAGAGATTTGTCGGCTTTCGGACCATGTGATCTTCAACTCGCCGGATCAGATCCTGCGCGCGCAGGCTATTCTGGAACATGCCCGATACTCTGGAGCAGATTTCGATATCGGGCTGCGAATCAATCCGTTGCATGCCGAAGGGGAGGTTCCGCGCTATGACCCGTGCGCGCCGTATTCACGCCTTGGCTTTCCGGTGGATCAACTCACGGAAGAGCATGTCGCACTGATCGATGGTTTCCACATGCACACCCTTTGTGAGCAAGATTTCGCGCCGTTGGAGCGTACGTGGGACAAGCTGTTCGACGTGCTGGAGCCTTACTTTGGCCAGTTCAACTGGATCAACTTTGGCGGTGGCCATCATATCACGCGCGCAGATTACCAGCGCGAGGAGCTGGTGCGGTTCCTTCGCGATGTGGCAGAAGACACTGGGGCACAGGTCTATATCGAGCCTGGGGAAGCGGTGGCGCTGGACGCGGGAATTCTTGTCGGCACCGTGCTCGATACTCAATGGAACGGCATGCCCGTGGCGATCACGGACATATCCGCTACGTGTCACATGCCCGACGTGATCGAGGCGCCATATCGCCCGGCTATGCTCGGCGAGGAGCAGCTTGATGGCGACTTTACTGACGGGAATGACGATAGCGGCATCGTGCGTCTTGGCGGCCCTTCATGTCTCGCAGGCGATGTTATCGGCGATTACCGATTGCCGGTGGAGCCGAAGCCCGGCGCCCGCTTCGCATTCCTTGATCAAGCGCATTACTCCATGGTCAAAACGACCACCTTCAATGGTGTTCCGCTGCCTTCGATCTGGTTGTGGGATTCGGAAACCGATTCGCTCGAATGCATTCGTCGTTTTGGCTATGAGGATTTTCGCAATCGGCTGAGCTGATCTTCGCCGCAGTCCTGTCAAATCAGGTTTGATGCTGCACGGTCCGTCCATTAACGGATCCGCGACGGGACACATTTAGCCTGGATATAGTTGTCCCTTTGAACCGCATTGTTGCGATGGTGGAGAGTGATCATGGGAAAGTCCGTATCTCGCGGGTTTTTCATACATTTCGGTCGCATGGTGCGTCGCAGCGGCGGAGGGCGATAATTTCATTACGATCGCGAGTTTCAACTTGCGAATCCGCATGACGGTCCTATATCCGCCTCCGCTGCCCCATGGGGACTTCCAAACCGCAAGGCAGCTTTTGTTAACTACCGTTGGGGGTCCCTTGAGTTGCACCATCATCTTGACGCATCGGCTGTAGTTCGCGCCCACGAGCCGGACGAGCCTGTAATCCTTAATCGCCCGCATGCTGCGGCGCGAGCTGCGCAATTCTTCGTCAGCAAGTTTCCGGGTAAGACCCTCTACGCGGTAAAGGCGAATCCCTCGCCGGAATTGCTGCAAGTGTTGTGGGATTCCGGCGTGACGCATTTTGACGTCGCGTCGATTGCAGAGGTGCGTCTTGTGCGCGCGACCCTGCCCAATGCGGTGCTGTGCTTCATGCACCCCGTGAAGACTGCCAGCGCGATCCGCGAGGCGTACTTCCAGCATGGTGTGAAGACCTTCAGCCTCGACACGCACGAGGAACTCGCAAAGATCATTGAGGCAACCGATCAAGCATCGGACCTGCGCCTTTGCGTGCGCCTGCGCGTTTCATCCGAATATGCGGAACTCAGTCTTGCGTCCAAATTTGGCTGCGACCTGACTGAGGCCGGCAAGCTGCTGCAGGCTACTCGTCAGGTGGCGGATTGGCTGGGCGTATGCTTCCATGTTGGCAGTCAGGCGATGACGCCGTTCGCCTATGTCCAGGCGCTCGACCGCGTGCGCGCTGCGATCGCTGATGCCAGCGTCGTGATCGACATGGTTGACGTGGGTGGCGGTTTTCCGTCGGTGTACCCGGGTATGGAGCCGCCGCCGCTTCAGGACTATTTCGAAATCATCCACCGCCACTTCTATGCGCTGCCAATTGCTTACAACGCCGAGCTTTGGTGTGAGCCAGGCCGTGCGCTGTGCGCGGAATATAACTCGCTGGTGGTGAAGGTTGAGAAACGCCGGGGCAACGAGCTCTACATTAACGATGGTGCATATGGCGCGCTCTATGACGCGGCACATGTAGCGTGGCGCTTCCCGGTGCGTTGTCTGACTGAAGGCCGTGTGGGCGAGGACGGGACCTACGCGTTCTACGGCCCCACCTGTGATGATGCAGACTACATGGAAGGCCCATTTAAGCTCCCGGACGATATAAGCGCGGGCGACTATATCGAGATCGGTATGCTCGGTGCCTATGGAGCCGCCATGCGCACGGCCTTCAATGGTTTCGGGCAGGGTGGTTCATACGAAGTGTCCGATGAGCCCATGGCGAGTCTCTATACTGGCGAGCGTGAACGCCGCGTCAGCGACAATGTGGTTAGACTGCGCTGAATCTACCCTCA
Source organism: Novosphingobium sp. (assembly GCA_045629505.1). Taxonomy (GTDB): domain Bacteria; phylum Pseudomonadota; class Alphaproteobacteria; order Sphingomonadales; family Sphingomonadaceae; genus Novosphingobium. The sequence continues at coordinate 7,240 of JAZQRJ010000051.1, read as the reverse complement.
ATCTATCCGGTAACCTCGAGTTACCGGATAGAAGTGCGGAGTAAGCTTTCAGTTGCAATCAACTGGCACTGCAATGCAGTCTGCGCCGGTTGATTTGGCGCGAGACCAATGCGCCACCGAATTCAATTTTCAAACAAACTGTTGGGATGTGCGCGGAGCCGTCGAATTGGGCAGCTTCGTAATGGCTGACGTGCGCAGTTCGGCGGCACAGAGGGGTCCGCACTCCAGCGGTTAAGTGGTAATTGCAAACGATTCTTATCAGATGACCTGTTGACAGTGATAACCATTCGCAATAGCGATTTCCTCCAAGGCAACAGGGAGTTCGTAATGATTAAGCCAAGCCCCTCCAATTCATATATAGCGCTAACGTGTGTGGGGGCTTTCGCAGTCGCGTCGCCTGGGATTGCACAAGATGCCGGGCCGAGATTGGGCGGTGTAACCGTTACCGACACGGTGATCACGGAAACCCCAGTTAAGGCCGAGGAAGCTGCCTCACCGAAATACACAGCGCCACTTCTCGATACGCCGCAAACTATCACCGTCATCACGAATAAAAGTATCCAGCAGCAGAATCTGGTGACGCTGCGCGACGTGCTGGAAACGGTGCCCGGGATTACCTTCGGCGCGGGTGAGGGTGGCTTCGGCTATGGCGACCGCATCATCATGCGCGGCCAGGATGCCAAGAGCGATGTTACTATCGATGGCGTGCGCAGTGCCGCCTTCCTCAATCGGAACGAAACCTACAATATTGAACAGATCGAAGTAACTAACGGCGCCAACTCGGTCTACAGCGGGGGCGGTTCGGTTGCAGGCACGATCAACCTCGTAACCAAGCGGCCGCTGGCGAATGATCAGTCGGTCGTGTCGGCCGGCATTGGCACCGACAACTACTATCGTGTCACTGCAGACGTGAACAAGCGCGTCAATGAATTGATCGCAGTTCGCCTGAACGGCGTCTATCATCGCAACGATGTTCCGGGCCGTGACGTGGAGAACTTTAAGCGCTGGGGCCTAGCACCGGCAGTGACCATCGGCATCGACAGCCCGACCAATCTGACGCTTCAGGCAGAGTATCTGGATGACAAGGCGATGCCGCAATATGGCATCCGTTATTTCCCACACCTTGGGGGCATACTTGCCAACGAGTTTGATCGTAGCGGATATTACGGCTTCCGCAATCTGGACCAGCAGAATGCGAAGACCAAGTCACTGCAGGCGATCTTCAATCATGAGTTCAGTGACAATGTCAGCATTCGCAGCCTGACACGTTATGAAAACATCAAGCAGAATACGGTAACGAGCCAGCCCAATGGCACGTTCTGCCTCTCCAACGGATTGCAGCCGCCCGCTGCACCCGCCTCGGTTGGCGATCCAATTCCGGCGGGCGCGCCCTGTAGCGTGAATATCCAGACAGGGCCGCTTGCCGGAGATGTGCAAACGCTGACCATCCCTGCTGGTTACTATGTGCCCACCGGTGGCCGAGCCGTGAACCGCCTGATCGAGAACGAGACAGCCTACACGCAGCTTGACCTTAATGCAGAATTTGCGACTGGCGGGATCGAACACAACCTCGTGATCGGTGGCTCAGCGCTATGGGAGGGCTTCAACCAGCGTCAAGGCAACCTCAACCGCACGGCACAGGGCTATGACCCCTATGCGGCGCCATATACAGTCACCAACGGCGTGATTGCAGTGAACCCGCTCTACAATCCTGCCGCAAGCCTTGGCTATTATCTCCCTCTCGTGAGGCTTGGTAGCCCTGCCGATCTAGTAACAGGGCCTGACGCTACAACCGGCTTGGCGCGCCAGTTCGGCAACAATGATTATACCGGACCGGTCAACTTCACGCTGGCCTCGCACAATCGCGGCGATCGCGAATCCTACGCGATCTACCTGTTCGATACTTTGAGCTTTGGGGACATGTTCGAGATCAACGGCGGTGTCCGTTATGAACACGCAAAGGGTTCGAACCGCACAAATGCTTTTTCAACAACGCCGGGGATAACGTTCGGCGAACCTGGTGCCGTAACTGGGCCGTTCAAGAACAGCGACTCAATGTTTTCCTATAGAGTGGGGTTCGTCTTCAAACCCACGCCTGATACCAGCCTTTACATCGCGACGGGAACTTCGAGGAATCCATCACAGGCCTCGGTCGATGGCGCTTGTACGGCAGCAAACTGCGATTTGCGCCCGGAAAAGGCGACCAACTACGAAATTGGCGCGAAGGCTGATCTGTTCGACAAGCAGCTTCTTGTGAGCGCCGCAGTGTTCCGCAACGATCGTGACAGCATTCGCGTGGCTTCTGGTGACCCGACGATTCCTGATCAGCGTCTGGAAGGCAAGCAGCGAGTTGATGGCATTTCGCTGGGCGCGTCAGGCAATATCACCGAGAATTGGACTATTTCCGCAAATTATATGTACCTCGATGCCAAGGTGCTGCGCGGTGGATCGAGATATTGCGACGCCAACCCAACGGCATCGAGCTGCGCCACAGTCGTCGTTCCGGGCGCGACATTACAGAACACGCCGGAGCATTCCGGCAGCCTGTTCACCACCTATCGGTTCCCGTTCGGCTTGGAACTAGGTTACGGTTTGACGCATCAGGGCAAGTTCTTGCTTAACCAACCCACCAATGCCGTTCCTAACGCCGCGCTGTTCTACGTGCCAAGTTACACGATCCATCGGCTTATGGTGTCATACCCGATTTCCGATCAGCTTTCGGCACAGCTCAATGTCGAGAACTTCACCAACGAGAAGTATGTCACGACTGTTCGCAACAACCTTGCAAGCAGCTGGGCTCAGCCTGGCCCGACCCGTTCGGCGGTGCTGAGCCTGAACTATACCTTCTGATTGGCAGCTGGGGAGAGCATCCGCTGGGTGCTCTTCCAGCCATTCTGTTACATACAAGATGCGATTGCTTCGCATTATGCGAAGCGCTATGTCGGTGAGGATATAGCAGGGATTCGAACAGATGCTTAGGGCGGTGGACGAGAATGGCGACAGCATGGCAGTATCGCCGGCTGCTGCCCCCCCACCATTCGCGGCAACTCCGCCGGTTGCCCCTGTCGCGCGCGGCGGTTACGGCCAAAAGCGTTTTAACCCGTCAGCCATTGCCATCACAGTTGCACTGCATGTGGCGCTAATTGCCGGGCTGATGACGATACATTACAAAGCGGATGAAACCCGGCGGGACAGGCTGACAGTCGTCGACCTGCGTTCTTCGTCGCCACCGCCACCGCCATCGCCATCGCCATCGCCTCCACCACCTTCGCCGGAGCAGAAGTCGTCAACTCCCCAGTCGCCCATTGTTGCGCCGCCTCGCATGGTGCAATTGGCACTGCCCACGAATCCCGTGGTCACGATGCCGAAACCGGCGCCGGAGGAGCCTGCGGGGAAACAGGCGGTAAACACTCCGTCAGAAGTTCCCGCTCCACCTTCGCCGCCGGCTCCTCCAGGCACCGTCACATCCAGTGACCTTGGCACCCGGATGATTTCGGGTGCGCCACCTCGCTATCCAATCGAATGCAGGCGCAAGCGAGAGCAGGGGACCGTGGTGCTGGCGCTCATTCTCGATCTTGAAGGGCGGGTGGAGAGCATATCAATCGCCCACAGCAGTGGTTCTGAGCGTCTAGATGCCGCTGCGCGCAATGCGGTAAGGAACTGGCGTTGGGCACCGACGATGCGGGATGGACATGCGGTGAAAGTGAAGGGGGTGGTGGAAATCCCGTTCGTGCTGCAAGGCTGATCAGCGAAAAGAATTGACCGGGCAGTGGCAATTGCACCGGCAGTAATCCCGGGTAAACAGCTGATCTATGGACAATCTGGCGCATACACTGGTTGGAGCCGCGCTTGGCATGGCGGGGTTGAAGCGCAAGACCGGGCTTGGACTTGCCACGCTGATAATCGCGGCGAACCTGCCGGACTTGGACGCGTTCGGCCTTCTGATTGGCGAGAACCTCGCCTGGCGACGTGGCTGGACCCACGGGCCAATCGCGCTTGTGGTTCTGCCACTGCTGTTGGCGATTGCCATGGTGGCATTCGATCGCTGGCAGATGCGGCGTGGCACGCGCCCGGATGGCCGGTTACCTGTGCGCTTTGGATGGGTGCTGGCGCTGGCCTACATCGGCATCCTTTCCCACCCGCTGCTCGATTTCCTCAACACATACGGCATCCGCTGCCTGATGCCGTTTTCAGACCAGTGGTTTTACGGCGACGTTCTGTTCATCATCGATGTGTGGATGTGGAGCGTGCTGGGCATAGGGATCTGGCTATCGCGCCGCAGGGAACGACAGGGTGCTGCGAAAACAGGTCGGCCTGCGCTGATCGCGTTGCTGATCGTGGCTGGATACTGTCTGGCGATGGGGTTGGGAGGACGCGCGGCGGAACGCTATGCCGAGCGGGAGATCGTGGCCGCCGGAATGGGTAAACCGCAACGAGTTCTGGCGAGCCCAGTGCCTATCGATCCGTTCCGTCGTCGCATCGTGTTCGAGATCGGCGATGCTTACGGTTTCGGGGATTTCCGTTGGGCGCCTGCGCCGCAATTCACTGCCGAGCGGGGGCTGATCCCCACGATGATGAGCGATCCGAACGTTGCGCGTGTCGCGCGGCAGGAGAAGGAGGTGGCGGATTTCCTCTACTGGTCGCGCTATCCCTTCGCCGTGATCCGCCCGGTGGAGGGCGGAACGGAGGTCGTCATCGGCGATGCTCGATACAATCGCCGCGCGGATGACGGCCGTTTCACCGTTCGCGCCACTGTTCCCGGCATAGACGCAAAGACCGCCATTCTCCCCAAAGCCCAACCGACAGCATCGCAAACAGAATGACGCTGTAGAACACGGCGCTTTCCTTGGGCGGGCCATGCAGCAGGTGGTCAAGCGTTGGGACGAGCAGGGAAAGGGCGAGGCCGCAAAATGCTCCCCACGCGGCGGCAAGCGGCGCGGTGCCAAATCGCTTCGCCCCGAATGCCGCCCCCAGCATGGCAGCTGCGATGAGCAATTCGTCAAATACGAGTGGCAAGAACTGCGGATCGCCCCACCAGCGCCCGACCTCACCCAGCGCGAGCAGTGTAGCCACGAAGATGGTGACTGCGCGAAGGCCCTTCATCGGGAATGGTGCGATGCTTGCACGGCTTCTGCTATGGCAGCGGGCACGCTGGGATCCTCAATCGTTGCCGGTGGTTCGAACTGCTCACCATTCATGATCTTGCGCAGCAGATTACGAAGTATCTTGCCGGAACGGGTCTTCGGGAGTTGCGGCACAATGAAAGCTGTTTTCAATGCCGCGACTGCGCCCAGTTCTTCACGCACCGCTTGAATGACGGTCTGAACCAGCGCGTCTGTCTCACCAGCCCCGGCACGGGGCACGATGAAGGCGACCGGGATCATTCCCTTGATGGCGTCATCCGCGCCGATCACGGCACATTCGGCAACACCATCTTGCGCAGCAACGATCTGCTCCATTTGCCCTGTTGAGAGCCGATGGCCGGCAACATTGATGATGTCATCCGTGCGGCCCATGACGTGCAGGAATCCGTCTGCGTCGAAGTGTCCCGCATCACCCGTTTCGTAGAACCCGGGGAAGCTGGCGAAGTTTCGCGCATAAGCCTCCTGGTTGTTCCATAGAGTGCGAAATGCGCCCGGTGCGAGCGGCTCCTGGATCACGATTGATCCGCTTTCTCCACGCGGAAGAGCTGTGCCATCTTCCCCCAAGACGGCGAAGTTGTATCCCGGAACCGGGAAGCCCGCGCTTCCGCGCCGCCGCCGCAAATCTCCAAGCGCAAAGCAAGTCGCGATTGCTGGCCAGCCAAGCTCAGTCTGCCACCAGTGGTCGATCACCGGCAGGCCGGTTTTTTCTTCCAGCCATGCGATGGTATCAGGATCAGCGCGCTCGCCAGCCAGGAAGATGGCCTGCAAGTTTCCGGTTCCAATCTCTTGAAGGAACTTCGCGTCGGGGTCTTCCTTACGGATGGCGCGGATGGCGGTGGGCGCGGTGAAGAAGATCTTCACGCCATGAGCATCTGCGGTGCGCCAGAAGGTGCCCGGGTCCGGCGTGCCTACTGGCTTACCCTCGAACAGCACTGTCGTAGCGCCGACGAGTAGGGGGGCATAGACGATGTAGCTGTGGCCAACGACCCAGCCCACGTCAGAAGCGGCCCAGAAGGTGTCGCCCGCACCGATCCCATAGATGTTCGCCATCGACCATGCGAGCGCGACGGCATGACCACCATGTTCGCGCACCACTCCCTTGGGCGTACCCGTCGTACCGGAGGTGTACAGGATATAGAGCGGATCATTCGCCGCCATGGGTTCCGGCTCTGGCACGGGATCGGCAGCGCATTCTTCACGCAGCGTTGCCCAGTCAATGTCGCGCGGCGCTTGCAGATCGGCAGTCAGGGCATCGCGCTGTAATAGCAGGACGTGGTCTGGCTGGTGCGTTGCGAGGACCAGTGCCTCATCCACCATCGGCTTATAGGGAATGAGGCGGCTGCCTTCGATCCCGCAAGACGCTGTCAGGATCAGGCGAGGGGTGGCGTCATCAATGCGCTTTGCCAGTTCCAGTGCAGCAAACCCGCCAAAGACTACCGAGTGGATCGCACCTATCCGCGCACATGCGAGCATCGCAAACAGTGTTTCGGGGATCATCGGCATATAGAGGATGACGCGGTCGCCCTTGCCCACGCCAAGCCATTTCATCATCGCAGCAACCCGGCCGGTTTCGGCCAGGAGTTCAGAATAGGTGTACCGTCGAACCTGTCCGGTGACAGGGCTGTCATAGATGAGAGCGGTGGTATCGCCGCGACCGGCGGCAACGTGCCGATCAATGCAGTTATACGCCGTGTTGAGAACGCCGCCTTCAAACCAGCCTTGGCTTTCGCTGTAGACCTGTGAGGGCGAGATCATCCAGTCGATCGCCTTTGCCGCATCGCTCCAGAAGGCATCGCGATTGTGGATGCTGGCTTCCCATGCTTGCCTGTAGGCAGCGCTCATAATCTTCTCTCACAGACATACGGCCGGCACGAAGGGCCGCGATTATCCCGCATATAGAAACAAAACTGCGAAAGCGGAACGGCTGCACAGCAGCGTCTTGTTCTGCTGCTGCTCCTGCAAATCTCTAATCATCTAAGTTGCGGCGGAACGTCTCTGGCAGGAACATCAATCCCACAATCACCGTCAGTCCGGCGACCACAATTGGATACCACAGGCCGTAATAAATATCGCCGGTGGCTGCGACCATGGCGAAC
>JAZQRJ010000050.1:0-17509 GCA_045629505.1 Novosphingobium sp. | reverse complement strand
CCGCGGGTAGACGATGATTGAGAGATAGCGCGCCTGATCGCTTACCATCTGTTCCGGCCCGTGCAGACCATTGCTGTCAAACAGCAGGGAATCCCCCGGCTCCAGATGGTAAGTTTCGCTTCCGTGGCGATAATCCACTTCGCCTTCGAGCATGTAGATCATCTCGATGCCGCTGTGGCGGAATCCGGTATGAGCGGCGGCATCCTTGCTGAGGGTAATCAGATATGGTTCGACTACCACATCGCCGCGCAGAACGTGACCCAGAAGCTGGTAGCGGTGCCCAATTTTCGTTCCACGACGGTCAATTATCACGCCGTTTCCGGCCTTGACGAAGGAGCAATCCTGGCGCTCCTCGAACGATGCGAACAGGCTGGAAAGCGGAACCTGCAGCGCAGCCGAGATGGCTTGCAGTGAGTTGAGTGAGGCCGAGATCACGCCGTTCTCAATCTTAGAGAGCATGCCGTTCGACAGGCCGGCAGCGGCGGCCAAATCTGCAACGGATAAGTCCTGCATGCGGCGCAAGCTGCGGATCTGATTGCCGAGTGCACGTTCCAGGCTGCGCTCAGGCTGGGAAGCCGCGCCAGAGACAGAGCGATCGATCTCAGCTTCTGCCGATTCGTGGGCTGGGTTAGTGCTGATGGCTCACTCCTCGGTTCGGCATGGTAAAGCTTAGTTCGTGCTAATAAACACTAACTAGCGAGAAACCTGGCAAACCGGAAGAGCCGGTATCAGCTTCGGAACACAACCGTCTTGCTGCCGTTCAGCAGGGCACGCCCTTCAAGATGGACGCGGACCGCCTGTGCGAGAACGCGCCGTTCAATGTCGCGGCCCTTGCACACCAGGTCTTCAGCAGTGTCATGGTGGCTGATCCGTTCAACGTCCTGTTCGATGATCGGGCCTTCGTCGAGATCGGCGGTCACATAGTGTGCGGTTGCACCGATCAGTTTCACCCCGCGTGAATGGGCCTGGTGATAGGGCTTTGCGCCTTTGAAGCCTGGCAGGAAGCTATGGTGGATGTTGATGCAGCGGCCGGAGAGGAAGGCGGCCAGATCGTCCGACAGTATCTGCATGTAGCGGGCCAGCACCACCAGCTCCGCGCCAGTCTCGTTCACAATTGCCTTGATCTGCGCTTCCTGCGCAGGCTTGGTTTCTTTCGTAATTGGCAGGTAGTGGAAAGGGATCGTGCCAAAATCAGTGGCTGCATAGGTCTCTCGAGGGTGGTTTGAGACAATCCCCACCACGTTCATTTTGAGCTCGCCAATCCGCACACGGTAAAGCAGATCAACCAGGCAATGATCGAACTTGGAAGCGAGCAGCAATACCTTCCGCAGTTCATCACGCGGCAGGATCGTCCATTCCATCGCATAGCGCGCGCCGATGGGTGCAAAGCTTTCCTGCAGCGCGACGATGGCTTCGCGCCGGGGCAGGCTGAAAACGATGCGAGTGAAGAAGGTGCCAGTCTCAGGATCGTCGAACTGATGCGCTTCCAGGATATTTCCCTGATAGCGGAACAGTTCTGCGGTGACAGTTGCGACAATGCCGGGCTGATTGGGACAGGACAGCGTCAGGAGATAGATGGAGTCCGTCATGGTTTCTCGCAAAATCAAATGGATGCGCTCGTCTGATCTAGCCATTGCCGGAAGCTTGATGCGTAGCTGCGGAAAAGCGCGATCTGGTAAGCTGGTTTCTGATCTGCACGCCAAATGATCACGCCCATATGTGCGATCATCGTGGCGGCGACCGATCCCGGCCCGAAGGCGTCATCATGGAAATCGATGGCCGCGCCGCGTTGCAATGCCGTGCGGGCTGCTGGACCGGACAGGCTGAATATTGTGTAGCCGCTGGATTGGTCTGAAACTGAGGCGATGCCGCTCAGCCGTTCCCTTAGACTTGTCAGAAAATCCGTTCCGGTGGCAGCTGCGAAAGCGAGCCAGCTGCCGGGGCCGGTGCCAATGAGGCTGACGCCGCCGGCGGTGAACACCTGCGGGCGTGCATCAACTGCCATGCCCAGCGCCGCGCCGATCTGCCCTGCCGATATGCCCTTCCGCGCCATCACGCTGGCGAGGCCGAACTCCCCCCATTCCTCGATCCGCAATTGGTCAGCCACGGACGCGCGCTCCTTCAGGGTCTACGAAGATGGGGTTGCACACTTCCGCCTCCACATCGCCGCCGCGTAGCGGATCGTGCATCGTGACGATCTCCCCATGGCGATCAGGGCCGTTCTTCAGCAGGGCCAGCGCAATGGAATGGCCCAGCGTGGGCGAGAAGGCCGCTGACGTGATGTAGCCTTCGTCATTGGCCGCAACCTTGGATGCGCCGCGCCGCACCAGATGGGCACCCGCGCGCAGCGTTTGAGTAGCATCGACGGGCTTCAGCCCTACCAATTGCTGCCGTTCGGGATCGGAAAGGCCCGGACGCTGGGCCATCACCCGGCCGATGAAGTCCTTTTTCTTCGACATCATGCGGCCCATGCCCAGATCCGCGGCTGTGGTAGTCCCGTTCAGTTCGTTGCCAGCCGGGTGCCCCTTTTCGATGCGCATCACACCCAGCGCTTCGGTGCCGTAAGGCGTGATATTGAATGGCTCGCCGTGTTTGAAGATAGCGCGGATCAGCGCATCGCCCAGTCGTGCCGGAACGCTGATTTCGTACGCCAGTTCGCCAGAGAAAGAGAGGCGGAAGATGCGTGCGGGATAGCCTTCCCACACGAACTCGGTTGCTCCCATGTAGGGCATCGCCTCATTCGACAGGTCAACGTGGGGTAGCAAGGACTGCAGCGCCGCCCGCGATTGCGGACCTGCGACTGCGTAAGTCGCCCATTGCTCGGTGACGGAGGTCGCTTGTACGTCAAGCTCTGGCCAAAGCACCTGCCGCGCAAAGTCGATGTGCTGCATGATCTTTGCCGCGTTGACTGTGGTGGTCGTGACGTAGAAGTGATCTTCCGCCAGCCGCGTCGTGGTCCCATCGTCCATGACGAAGCCATCCTCGCGCAGCATCACCCCATAGCGGGCCTTGCCGATTGGTAGGGTGGAGAACGTGTTGATGTAGAGCCGGTCGAGCAGCAATCCTGCATCCGGGCCGTGCACGTCAATTTTGCCGAGTGTAGAGACGTCGCAAACGCCCACGCCGCTGCGGGTCATTGTAACTTCGCGGTCGACCGTTTCGCGCCAGTGGCTTTCGCCGGGGCGAGTGAACCACTGTGCTCGCTTCCACTGGCCTGCGTCGGTGAAGGTGGCGCCCATAGAGACAGACCAATCATGGCTGGCAGTGCGGCGTTCCGGGCGGAAATGCTCATCACGGTGGTGTCCGGCCAGAACGCCGATGGCAACCGGGTAAAACGGTGGGCGTGACAGGATCGTGCCAGCTTCGGCCATGGTCTTGCCGGTGGCAGCGGAAAGGAGGGCATGGCCGTTGAGCTGGCTGGTCTTGCCCTGATCGGTCGCCATGCCCAGCGTGGTATAGCGCTTGAGGTGCTCAATAGAGACGAAGCCCTCGCGCGCCGCCAGGTCGATGTCGGTATCGGTCACGTCGTTCTGGAAATCCACGAAGGCCTTGGTGCGGCGTGCGGGCACGTGCCAAAGGGCGGTCGCACCGGTAGCATCTTCGCTGCAATCCCACGCGGGGGGAGAGGCGTGGCGCCCGCAACCGCGGGCGACTGCTGCGCCTGCCAATGCTCCGGTGGAAAGGGCTCCAGCCAGATCGAAGTGCCCGGCAGCGGCGCCAGCCGCGATCATGCCGGGGGGCAGGTCTCCGGGCAGGAACGTCGAAAGTGCGTCTGACCACACAGGCCGCGCGCCGAGGTTACTGCCGAGACCGATGGCTGGGTTCCACCCGCCAGCCATGGCGACCGCGTCTGCCTTGATGCTTACGCGCGTTCCATCCACTGTAATGACCTGTGCATTCCGCACTCGCTTGCCCTTCACGTCGGCTACCGACGCGCCCGCAAGCACGCTGATGCCCGCCTGCTGCAGATCGTTGGCGTGCGGGGGCAGTTCGTGACGGGAATCTACAATGGCTGCCAACTCCACGCCTGCGGCGTGAAGATCGCGCGCCGTCGCCCAGCCGCTATCCGTGCAAGTGAACACGATAACCCGCTTGCCCGGCGTTACGCCAAAGCGGTTGACGTAGGTCGATACCGCGGACGCCATCATCACGCCCGGCCGGTCATTCCCGCCGAACACCAGCGGCCTTTCAATTGAGCCAGTGGCCAGCACCGCGTGCGAGGCAACGATCTTCCACAAGCGCTGGCGCGGCTGGCCCGGAAGGGAGGCGGCCAAATGATCTGACACCCGTTCGACCGCGATGTATTCGCATCCGTCATAGATCCCGACCACGGCGGTTCTGTTAAGCACCCGGACGTTTGGCAGGCTTTCCAGTTCGGCGGCGGTCGATTGCGCCCAAGAACTTCCTGCCTGACCGTCGATTTCCAAGCGCTCCGCCAGCAGGCGGCCGCCCATCATGGCATCTTCATTGACGATGATCACGCGCAAGCCCGCGCGCCCCGCCGTGAGCGCCGCTGCCAGTCCAGCCGGACCACCGCCGATCACCAACAGGTTACAAAATCCGTGCTCGCGGTCGTAATGGTCGGGATCGGGCAAGCCCGAAAGTTTGCCTAAACCCGCTGCGCGGCGGATCAGTGGCTCATAGACCTTTTCCCAAAATGAGGCCGGCCACATGAATGTCTTGTAGTAGAACCCCGCGGAGAGAAACGGACCGCCAAGCTGGTTTACAGCCATCAGATCCCATTTGAGCGAGGGCCAACGGTTCTGGCTGTTGGCCTCCAGCCCGTCGTAGAGTTCGATCGTCGTAGCGCGAGTATTCGGTTCGGCACGGGCGCCGCTGCGCACGGTGACCAGAGCATTCGGTTCCTCGCTACCCGCTGTCAGGATGCCGCGCGGGCGGTGATACTTGAACGACCGGGCGACAAGCGAAACGTCGTTGGCCAGCAGTGCTGAAGCCAGCGTGTCGCCTGCAAATCCTGAATAGGATCTGCCGTCGAATTGAAAGGAGACGGGGGCTGCGCGGTCGATCAACCCGCCGGTTGCAAGACGGCTCATCGCATCGCCTCGCGCGCCAGCATTGCGCTGGTTATGGCGTGGTTGGTTGTGTCACGCGCTACGACAAGCCAGTTGCGACACCCTTGCGCGTGATACCAAAGCTCGCGCATGGGCCCGGCGACGTTGTCGCGCAAATAGACGTATTCATGAAAGCCTTTGCCATCTTCGGGGCGCTGTGGCGCGGCATCGCCGCGATAGACAAATTCCTGGGCGTCGCGTTCACCGCAATAGGGGCATGGAATACGCATCTGGTCCTCAATGCAGGTTTGGTTGGGCGCCTTGGCCTTTTTCGTCGATGAGGTGGCCTGTTTCGAACCTGCTCAGACGATAGGCGGCTGCGACTTCGTGCGTCTGGCCGGTGGCGATGAGGTGAGCAAAGGTCCAGCCTGAGGCGGGCGTCGCCTTGAAGCCTCCGTAACACCAGCCGGCGTTGAGATAGAGCCCCGGCACTGGCGCGTGGTCAATGATCGGTGAACCGTCCATCGACATATCCATGATCCCGCCCCAACTGCGCAATAGACGCGCGCGCCCGATCATCGGCATCAGCGCCATGCCGCCTTCGCAGACGTCCTCAACGGTGGGAAGATTGCCGCGCTGGGCATAGGAATTGTAGCCATCGATATCGCCGCCGAAGACGAGGCCGCCCTTGTCCGACTGGCTGATGTAAAAGTGCCCGGCGCCGAACGTGATAACCCCGTCAATCGTTGGCTTTAGCCCTTCGCTGACGAAGGCTTGCAGCACATGGCTTTCGATAGGCAGGCGGAAACCGGCCATGGCCGCGACGCGTGATGAATTGCCCGCCACCGCCATGCCAACTTTCGCGGCGCGGATAGTGCCGCGGCTGGTCTGCACTCCGGCGACGCTGCCATCGGGATTGCGCAGGAAGCCGGTGACCTCGCAATTCTGGATGATGTCAACTCCGCGGTCCGATGCACCGCGCGCATAGCCCCACGCCACGGCGTCATGCCGGGCCGTGCCGCCGCGACGTTGCAGCAGGCCGCCCATGATCGGGAAGCGGGCGTGATCGAAGTTGAGGAACGGGGCAATCGCCCGCACGCCTTCGCGGTCCAGCAATTCGGCATCAACGCCGTGCATCCGCATTGCGGTGCCCCGACGGACATAAGCGTCGCGCTGGGCATCGGAATGGTACAGGTTCATCACCCCGCGCTGACTGACCATTGCGTTGTAGTTGAAGTCCTGTTCCAGACCCTCCCACAGCTTCATCGACCATTCGTAGAATGGAATGTTGCCGGACAGCATGTAGTTGGATCGGATGATCGTGGTATTGCGGCCCACGTTGCCGCCGCCGATCCACCCTTTTTCGATCACCGCCACATTAGTGATGCCGTGCTCTTTGGCGAGGTAATAGGCCGTTGCCAGCCCGTGCCCGCCGCCGCCAATAATGATGACATCATAGGCATCGCGAGGTGCCGCATCGCGCCAGACGGGCCGCACATCGCGGTTGCCGGTGAGGGCTTGGCTCAAGAGCGAAAGAAAGGAAAACCGCGACATGGCCCCCACTGAGCAATCAGTTTGACTAAGGGGAAATTACGGGGGAGGAATGCTGTCGACTTTCGATTTTGCGACTTATGATGAAAAACTTGCGACATCATGCCAGATAATTCACCCACCCAGATCGGCATCATTTTGATCGATGGCTTCTCGCTGATGTCGTACGCATCCATCGTCGAGCCCTTTCGGGCTGTCAACGATCTGGCAGGCAAAACGCTTTATACGTGGACTCACGTCGCGCCGTCGGGCGGCGCCGTTCAAGCATCCAACGGGGCCAGCCTGATTGCAGAGCAGAACATCACCGAAGCTTCGCGGTTTGATCTGTTGTTCGTCTTTGCCGCTGGCGACCCGGCAGCGATTGACGATCGCGCGCTGTTTGGTTGGTTGCGCCGTCGCGCAGCGGAAGGCGCGCGGATCGCGGGTGTATCCGGCGGCCCGTATGTCCTGGCGCGGGCAGGCCTGCTGGACGGGTACAGCGCGACGATCCACTGGGAACACCAGCTGGCTTTCGCGGAACAGTTTCCTACGGTTGCGCTCGATCCCGGACTTTATGTGATCGATCGCCGGCGCCTGACCTGCGCCGGGGGCACCGCCGGGCTAGACCTTGCCATCGAACTGATCGAACGCGATCACGGCCATGCGCTTGCCGCGCGGGTGGGTGAATGGTTTATCCGCACGGAACACCGCAGTGCCAACCGGCCGCAGCGCCCGGGACTTCGTGATCGGTACGGATTGCAGGACGACAGGCTGCTGAAAGTGATCGCCCATATGGAAGCGACTGTGGGGGAGCCGCTCACGCGTGAGGCGCTGGCGTTGCTTGCTGGTGTTTCAGTGCGTCAGTTGGAACGGCTATTTCGCGATCAACTCAATCGCGGGGTGCACGATGTGTATCGCGAAATCCGGCTTGCTCAGGCGCGAGAGTTGCTGAGTAAAACGAACATGCCCATTACGCAGATTGCGCTGGCATGCGGCTTTCAGGGCAGTAGCCACTTTTCCGCCGCGTTTCGCCAAGCCTTCGGGGCTGCTCCGAGCGCATGGCGGAAGCGTGGCGGTGCCGATTTGCGCCAATAGTCATGGCTTCAGGGATGGCTCCGTTCAAAAAGCCCAGTGTCAATTAGCCAGAAGCTTTTTTGGAAACATTGCAAGAAGGGCTAGGCAACGCAGAACATAGAACATATAAAGAACGAATGAGTCGCGAAAGTGTTCTGGAACGGCTGGCTGTGCTGGCCGATGCAGCGAAATATGACGCTTCTTGCGCTTCTTCCGGCACAACGAAGCGCAATTCGCTGGGTGGGGCGAAGGGGCGGGGGGGGATAGGTTCCACCGAAGGCATGGGCATCTGCCATGCCTATGCACCCGATGGCCGCTGCATCTCGCTTTTGAAAATATTGCTGACCAATCATTGTGTGTTCGATTGCCACTATTGTGTGAACCGCAAGAGTTCAAACGTGAGGCGGGCGCGTTTTACGCCTCATGAAGTGGCTGAGCTGACGTTAAGCTTTTATCGCCGCAATTATATCGAAGGCTTGTTCCTCTCATCAGGCATCGTGAAAAGCTCCAACCACACGATGGAGCAATTGGTGGAAACTGCCCGTATTCTTCGGGAAGAGCATGATTTTCGCGGCTATATTCACTTAAAGACAATTCCGGAAGCAGACCCTGAGCTTATTCATCAAGCTGGCCTTTATGCTGACCGGATTTCGCTCAATGTCGAATTGCCGACCGAAGCTGGTTTAGCTCGCCTCGCTCCGGATAAGAATTCGGCCACAATTGAAGGTGCGATGCGCGGCATGAAAACAGCAATTGCGGAGGCGAAGGATGCTAAAAAGCGGTTTCGCCATGCACCGGTGTTTGCGCCTGCCGGTCAATCCACGCAGATGATAGTGGGTGCCGACGCCGCCCGCGACATCGATATTATCGGCAAAGCCGGCACTTTGTACGACCGCTATCAATTGAAGCGCGTGTATTATTCTGCATTCAGCCCGATCCCTGACGCTAGCGCGGTTCTGCCCCTGAAACGGCCACCGCTAATGCGCGAACATCGGCTGTATCAATCGGACTGGTTGATACGGTTTTACGGATTCTCACCGCAAGAGGTTCAAGACGCCGCGGATACCGACGGTATGCTGCCGCTTGATATCGATCCGAAGTTGGCCTGGGCGCTTCGTTTTCGGGAGAATTTTCCGGTGGATGTCAATCGAGCGCCCAAGGAAATGCTGTTGCGGGTGCCGGGATTGGGTGCCCGTGCAGTGGAGCAGATTATTCAATCCCGGCGACATCGCATTTTGCGGCTAGATGATGTTGCCCGGCTGACCGTATCGATACGAAAGCTTCGCCCATTTATCTGCACTGCGGACTGGCGGCCGACTTTATTGACGGAACGAGCTGATTTGCGGGCAACGCTGGCCCCACGACAGGAACAATTGGAACTGTTCAGCGCATGATGCCATCTGGCCAGAGAACTGCTGGGCAGAATTATCGTGTCGTCATAACCGAACCTGACGATTTTGACTTTTGGCGCGGCCAAGCACGGTTGTTGGTTTGCGCCGATGTCGCTCCAGACCGGATTACCTGGCAAGAAGCAGCGGCGTCCCCGGATCTTTTCTCGCAAGGAGGCGACGAGCCGCCGAAGCTGGCTGATGAAGTGCGCGGAGTTCGTGCCAGCAAGCAGTTCATGGATCTTGCGCGAATGGCGATTTGCCATTCTGACCCGGATCGCTTTTCGCTGCTCTATGGGATTTTGTGGCGGCTGCAGGCGAATTCTCGGCTTCTGGAAGATAGTGCCGACCCGGCCGTCCGTCGGCTCGACGAACTGGCTCGAACGGTCCGCCGCGATATTCACAAGATGCGCGCATTTGTGAGGTTCCGGCGGGTTGAGGCAATTGATAGTGATCGGCGAGCGTCCGACCGCGAAAGATATGTCGCCTGGTTTGAGCCGGAGCACCATATTCTACGCGCAAACGCAGGCTTTTTTATGCGGCGGTTTGCGCAAATGCAGTGGTCGATCCTCACGCCCAAAGGATCGCTTCATTGGGATGGGAATATTCTTGCGGAAGGACCTCCGGCGAAGCGGTCAGACGCCCCGAAAAGCGATCCAATGGAAGATCTTTGGCGCACCTACTATGCCTCAATCTTCAATCCGGCCCGTCTGAAAATCGGCGCAATGCTTAAGGAGATGCCGCGCAAGTACTGGAGCAATATGCCGGAGGCCGCGCTTATTCCGGAACTTGTGGCGGGCGCTCAAGCCCGGGAAGCGCGGATGGTGGCGGCCGGTGCGGTGGAGCAGACGGAGCGGCCGGGCTCGTTTGAAGCGATCAGCGAGGCGGTTCGCAGCTGCAAGCGTTGTCCGATTGGAGATTTACAAAACCAGGCTGTGCTGGGCGAAGGCCCCAGCCGTGCCCCGCTGATGATTGTTGGTGAACAACCAGGCGATCAAGAGGATTATGCCGGACGGCCGTTTGTCGGACCGGCTGGTCAATTGCTGGATCGCCATCTCGCACAAGCGGGGATCGACCAGAGCAGGGCTTATGTCACCAATGCGGTGAAGCATTTCAAGTTTGTCCAGCAGGGCAAGCGGCGCTTGCATCAAAGTCCAACAGCACGTGAGATTGATGTGTGTCGTTGGTGGCTGGAGAGTGAGCGGGCGCTGGTTAAGCCGCAACTAGTACTTGCCTTGGGAGCGAGCGCGGCGCGCGGATTGCTGGGCAAAACCGTCAGTATATCAAAGGCGCGAGGCCAGCCTTTTAGCTTGGAAGATGGAAGCGAATTGTGGGTGACTGTGCACCCATCATACTTGTTGCGGTTAACCGGACCCGCGCAAGAAGATCAGGAACGCCTTTTCGCCGAAGATCTTACGGCCGTGGCAAAGCGCGTGGCTGAACTTCAGTCTTAGGCAACTGAGTTGAACTGTCGCGCGTAAGGGGCCGCCATCATCCATCGTCCCTAATGCGGAAACGGCCACCCGGATAAACCGGATGGCCGCCATGTTCCGACTTTAACCTAAAGTTATCAAGGGTTGAAGCGAACGATCACATCCAACCCGTAAGTACGGGCGGGCTGATAGCTGCTGTTGATGAGAATATCACCAAAGTTGAACGAGTAAGCAACGTCCTTGTTGTCCAGCAGGTTCTTGCCCCACAGACCGACTTCGAGGTTGCCGCCGCCGCGCATGTCGATGTCACGCAAAGCGATGCGTCCGTTGAAGATCGCACGGCCCTTGGTGAATTCATAAGGCGCGAACGACGGATTGACAGTGTCGACGTCAAGATAAGGATACATCCTCATCTTGGTTTGGAACGTCGTATCCAGACGCATGAAGAGGTTGGCATCACCGAACAGGGCAGGTGTCACATAAGTGATGTTCGCCGTACCGGCCCACTTCGGCGCGTTGGCGGGTTTGGTCGGGCGACCCTGCGTCAACAGCGGATCGGCGTCGATTTGCTTCACGTCGGTGTAACCAACTGAACCGCCAAGGCTGAGGCCACGGAATGGTGCAACATTCAGCTCTGCTTCAAAGCCCTTGGCTTTAACCTTGCCATTGGAAACCACGATGATTGCAAGGTCGGGGCGATTACAGCACGTACCGGACTGCGCCGACTGGGCATTGCCGTAATCAGCCAGCCATCCGGTCAGATTGAAGCGTACCTTTCGATCAAACATGTCTGCCTTGAAGCCGGCTTCCCATGACTTCACCGTCTCAGGCGGGAAGATAATGTCGGCTACCGCGCCGCCAGAAAGGAACGCCGTGGAGTACTTGCCGTAAAGCAGGATGTCGGAATTAGGCTGATAGTTCAGGCCAACCGAGTAAGTCGGCTTGGTCTTTGTGAAATCGTAGTCCTCCGAAGTGTAGCCACCCAATTCACCGCTGCCAAACCTGTCTCCAACGAAAGTGCCGTTCAGCAGAACGCCGCCGGTCTTTTTGTCGCGGGTGATGCGGCCTCCCAGAACCACTCCTAGTTCTGGTGTGACAGCAAATTCTGCCTGAGCGTAAGCTGCCAGCGAGACAGTCTTGTTTCTGAGAATCTGCTCCCTGCCGAGAGGAAGAAGCGAAGGAACCGGCATGAAGGTATAGTTCGGTCTAAAGCCGGGAAGGGCGCTGTTGCGTTCAAATCCTTCATAATAAAGCGCGCCGGCAGTCAGGGTTACCAAATCACTGGTGTAGTTCGCCTGCAATTCGTTGCTGAACTGCCAGGAACGGGCGTAGAACTGGCCGCCATAGGTGGAGAAGTAGTTGCCTACTTGAGAGGCAAGCCCTTGGGCATATTGTCCGATCACCGTACCTTGCTGTTCAGGTGACAGGTCGGCGAAACCGGGAACCTGGCTCCCAGCCGCAAATGTCGCATAGGGGAGCACCGCGTCGGCGGTCAGTTCCATGCCATCGAGGCCGGCGATGGTTGACGGTCCGTAGATGCGGCCCTGACGGTATGCAGTGATGTTCTTGAACGAAAGCTGGTCGTTGACCTGAAGATCCATCGTAAGGTTGTGGCCCAGGCCCTTCTGCCAGCCCTCCTGGCTCCAGGCATTGTTATACGCACGTGGCCGCTTGTTGCTGGGATTCAGGGTAGTGGGCCCGAATTGCCCCCCGTTTTCGGGTTGGGCATTAAGAATTGCGAGGAGCATTCCGCCTACAGGATCGTTTGGATTAATTACCGGTACCGTACGCGCATCCGGAGTGGTTTTGCCTTCCATCCAGTCAAACTTGTAGGTTGCAGTCAGCGCGCCGCCGTTATCGAAACGCAGAGCTGCGAAAACGCTCTCGTTGTTCTTGCTGCCCAGATAGCGGGGCGAGCACTGTTGGCCGACGTTGTTGAACGGGTTGGTGCGATCAAAGCATGTGCCGGCGCCAAGGTTCCGCACATCGCCACGCTTTTCATCGTGAACATAGCTGACAGCTGCGCTGAACGGGCCGAACTGAGGGGTGTTTACCGTGGTGCGAGTGCGGAACTGGTCCTGATTGCCGACCGTCACGTCCTGCCGAACGCTGAACTCACCGGTGGGATTCTGCGTGACGATATTGATCGCGCCGGCGGTGGCATTGCGGCCGAACAGCGTACCCTGAGGACCGCGGAGGACTTCGATGCGCTCTACGTCCGGCAGGTCGAACACCGCGGTACGGTTGCCGCCCACGTAAACGCCATCAAGATACATTGAAATCTGGCGATCCTGCGATGGGACCGAAGCACTGGCAAAGATCCCGCGCATGGCAAAAGAGGGAGACGTTGAAAGTCCGGGAATCGTGCGGGCGATAAGGCCGGGTGCGAGGCCGGTGAGATCAGTCACCTTCTCAATACGGTTAACGGAAAGCGCATCACTGCCGAGCGCCGTGACAGCGACGGGAACGTCCTGGATGCTCTGTTCGCGCTTTTGCGCGGTGACGATAATTTCGTTGATGCCGTAGGATTCATTGGCATCTTGCGCATAGGCATTTGCAGTCAATCCAAAATTGCTGACAAATGCTACCCCAGTCAAAAGGCTGGCGACGCAGATATTCTTCCTCATTCCATACTCCCATCACATCGGGCCCTCACCGGCCTATGCTTATTGAGGGAGTTCTTTGAGACAGATGGAGGCTATGTCAAACATTTTTTGACCCACGCCAAATAAATACGCAAGACGAGGGTAGAGCAATGTGGCGACTAGTAGCGCAGGTGACGCTGTTGCAATGCTCCGCCCGGCAAAACCTTCATTTGATTGAGATCAGAATTGCTTTCTTACGCTGACGAGAACTGTCCGGCCCAATGGGTCTTGGAACGCGGGAAGATAGGCAAAGGGCGTTTCGCCAGTTCCGTCAGTCACTTTCTGTTGACTATTGAATAGGTTGTTTACGGAAACCGTCGCTCGCAATCCGCGCATCCAAGGGTGCTTGCCCATCATCCCGGGCAGTTGGCTGGGGGTTACAAATGCGCGCAAGTTCAGCGTCGCAAGGTCATCGAAACGCAAGTTCCCAGCAGGATTACCCGCCGGGTCGGTTACGCGCGACGCGCTTTGCCAATTACCCGACAGTCGCAGGCCGATGCCGCTTTGCGTCACGCCTGCCTGCAATTCCACTTCGTGCCGTGGCTGACCAGCCCTCCCACCAATTGAGCCGCCGTCCAGCAGGTTGATCGTAGGCAATCCTTCCCGAAGCTGCGCGCGTTCCTCGATATGCCAGCTATGATAAAGCGCGAAAGTCAGGCGGCCGCCGCCGCCGCCGCCGCCACGGCCTCCGCCACCACCAAACCCTCCGCGTCCGCCGCCACCACCGGGGCCGCCAAAACCGCCCTCACGCCGGGAGCGCCTTTCGCCTTCCGCACCTGCGGGGGTGCCTTCCCCTGCGGCTTCAGCCGCTTCTCGAAGCGCGCGGCGTTGTTCAAACATGGCACGCA
The DNA here is from genome assembly GCA_045629505.1 of Novosphingobium sp. Lineage (GTDB taxonomy): Bacteria > Pseudomonadota > Alphaproteobacteria > Sphingomonadales > Sphingomonadaceae > Novosphingobium. The sequence continues at coordinate 3,579 of JAZQRJ010000050.1, read as the reverse complement.
TCGCATCAAGCTGAGCTTGCGGTGTTTTCAATGGCTTGCTGAAATTGAAACCCCAGCGCAGGACTTTGCTAGATTGCCTGGCGATGTTTACCGGGGTCGTTTCAATCGTGATCAGGTTGCCAAGATCGTCGCGGACGAAACGATCGGGGAACGCCAAAGCGGTTTGGGCAGTAAGGCTGGAGAGGTTCAGTATCCCCCCTTTTGTCCGGCTGTCATTATAGCCGACGGTCAATGTCAAATCGGCTTTACTAAGCGGCTTGAGCGTGAGGCCAAGGCTCCAGTTATCCTTCACCGCCTCGCGCAAGTTCGGGTTACCGCCGCTGATGAGGGTAACCAGTACGGATTGGCCGGTCGTGAAATCGAACGCTGGCACGAGGGGCGTTACTATCTGTGTCGCGCCAAGCTGCTGCATGGTCGGCGCGGTCTCTGCTCTGGCATACGAACCGATCAGGCGCACGACAGGATTGGGGACCCAGTTGAAGCCGCCGCTATAATTGGTCAGCCCGCCGAAGTCCGACAGTTCACGATGTTCGATCCGTCCGTTGACGGAAAGCTTCCCGATGAACGGGGAGGGGTTTTTGATCAATGGCACATTAAGTGTCAGCGAACCGAGCCCTGTTCCGCGATCAAGCTCGTTTTCTTGCCGGGGTGCCACCCCGCGGGTCGATACGGATTGAAAGGCATCATAAGTGCCGGCCAAACGCGCCGTGAGCGAAATTTGGCCCGCAGGCAGGCGATAGATATTGCCGTTCAGTGTGAAGTCCGCGTTAGCGGAATCGCTGCTGCTACGAGCCAGTTCTGATGGGATTCCGCGCACCGATATGGTCTTGCCTTCGGTGTGTTCATAGCCGCTGGTCAACGTGCCATTCCACTTGCCAAATACGGTGTTCAGCGTGCCACCAATCTGTGCGGAAAGGTCATTCGAGGTTCTGGTGAATACGTCCAACTCAGGCACTGGCGAAAGCCCACTGAGCGAGAATGAACGGTCATTAGAGAGTTCGGCGCTCAGGCTGGCTGCAGTTTTCTGAGACAGATTTCGCGCATATGATCCGCTGAGGGTAAGCCGCTCACTGGAAGGCTGAAGGCTGCGGCGCGTATCCTCGCCTGTGTCGGTAAAGATGTCGCGTTGTGCCTCGGTCAGCATGTCGCCCTGTTGATAGGCGGCCGAGATATTGATGCGCTCATCACGATTGATCGTCAACAAGCCCAAGTCGGCCGAAAGGCGATGGCCGCCGCCTTGTGTAGAAAAGCGGTTTCCCAACTCCGTCGTCACCGCGCGAAAACGCTGACGCAGTACGATATTGAGGACTTTTTGATCTGCCGGATAACCATAAGACAGCGCGACTTCTTCCGGCAGGATTTCTGCTCGGGCGACTGCTTCGGACGGCAAGGACGCGATTTCGCGGAAACTGGAAATGCGCCGCCCTTCCAACAAGACTACTGGCGGGCCGCCGCGCACGCTGGATAGCTGGGGGGCGAGTTCGCTCAGCAACTCGCTGATGTTGCCGACTCCCAAGGCCCGGATATCACGGCCATTCAAGGTGATTTCCGGTTCCACGTCCGCAGCCACACTGCCGCGCGGCTTCTGCCCCGCGACAACGATCTCATCTTCGATGTAATCCTCATCCTCCAAGGCGTCGGTCGATCCGGTCGCCTCCGCGTTGATGGGTTCGCTATTGTCAGGGTTGATTTGCGCCCAGGCTGGCGGCGTAGCTACGGCTGCGAGGAAAACCGTGCCGATCAGCTTGCGATATATCAAAAGAGCACTTCCCGTATTTCATAGCAATTATCATCCGTTAGCGAATGATGGCTGTCTCACAGATGTACGGCATGGCGCTGAGCGCTATTTGGCCCGGGCTTCAGCGGGATATGACTCCGCGAGGGGCGGCCCAAGCGCGTCATGCTCCAGCCATCTTGGTTGAAGCATGACAAACGCATTCGAAATGCGGACGGGGGCAGCGCAGCCTAAAGGAGTTTTAGGTGCTGTGTCTCACTACGCCATCAACTTCTCGGCGCATCGAGTTTATAGGGATCCACGAGGGCCAGATTGCTGGTTTGTTGAGGATCAACCGTCATATAAGTGATGAAAATTGGAATGGGGACGGGCAAGTCTTTCCGTACTTCAGGCCCGGAAACATTTGCGGGCATCGCGCCACCCATCAGCCAGCGACCCAACCGGTCAGCGTCCTCCAAACGGATGCATCCACCGCTCAACTGCCTCGCAGTCTTTTGCATGAGTTCTTTCTGCGGCGTGTCGTGCAGATAGATGCCCTGCGGATTGGGGAATTCGTACTTCACTTTGCCCATGGAATTGCGCGGGCCGGGCAACTGGCGCACTCGCAGGTCTACTTTGCCACTCGCAACCGCTTTCCAATCAACAGATTGCGGATCAACCACAGAAGGGTTTTTGCCCCAATCAGACAACACCTCATAGCCAGCGGTCTTGAGATAGGGGACCCCGCGGCTCAGCACGTTGGAAGCGATGTTCCTGCCCACCATTTCAGGCGGAACATTCCAATAAGGGTTTTGAATAGCGTAGCGAATATATCCCGCCATCAAAGGCGTAGGCGAGGTTGATTTTCCAACGACGACGCGCATTGAATCAACCACGCGGTCACCTTCGTACATCCACAACCGTGCACTCGCCACATCGACAAGCACGTGCTTGGGCTTGTTGTTTGGAATACTACGCAAACGGGCGAGATTGGCCAAGGCAGATTGGCGTGCGGCGCCAACAAGCGACTGACTGGTCACGCTTCGACGCACCGACGCATAAAGGGGATGCATCCATTTCATGTCGGAAATGTATGCTTGAGGCGAGGTAGCTTTGGCCGCCTCGTTCAAAAGGAAAAATGCGTTTACCTGCCGGGGCTTGAGTTGGTCATGCTCGTAAATCATCGACCTGTCGGCATTGGATCGCAGTGCCTGGACGTAATCGATAAAAGTACGCGAAAGGGCTAGCTCGGCCTTTGTGATATCGCCGGGGGCTTTGCTCACCAAAGCCTGATCAACGGCGGCTTTGACCGATGATGTCTGCAACTGGCTGCCGCTGATTCCGTCCAGTTGGGCGCTATCAAAAAGGCTTATGAGCGAAATTGCGGCTGGCGAAATTTGCGCCTGGCCATCAAACCACAGCGGTTGCAAATGCCGATTTGCATAAAAAGTGTAGAGGTCTCCGCCCGCCGTTTGGACAGGCTTGGCCTCCAACACCAATGATGGTCTGGTCTCGGTCAACGCGCTGACCGGCGCCATGGCGGAACATAGCAGCACGGCGGCGAGCCCTGTCGCCAAACCTGATGATGCCATGCGCAGATTCAGATGCTTGCGTCTGAATGTCGAGAAGTTTGTGAAACTGACCATAGGATGAAAGGCCGTACCATATTTATGACAGGCTACCATCCGGGCTCGCTCATTTACGTTCCCTGAATGGCCGCATCCGTCGATAACCAACGTGGGAGGTGCTATTTACCAATAACACCTGCGGGACGTAACACTGGCCGGAACGATCCGAAGATTGGTCCGACCAGTGAAGTACGTAGTAGCGTTATCCGCGTTCGGCTGGGCGATATTCCTCAACTG
>JAZQRJ010000049.1:0-59893 GCA_045629505.1 Novosphingobium sp. | reverse complement strand
GCGCTGGGCGCACAGTTCCAGAACGTTCTCCTGGTCACCGCAGGAACCACGCTAGGCATGATGCTAGCCAATGCTCCGGCGGTTTATTTCGGCAACAAGATCATCCAAGTTGTGCCGCTTAATCTGGTCCGCACCATCGCGGCCCTGATTTTCCTAGTAATCGGCGCATGGGTTATCGCGGAAACAGCCGGATTGATCGGCGGGTAATAGGTCGAGCCAACAGAGTCGTCGGGATGCGGCGCAAGCTCATCCCGACGGTATCAAACCCCTCTGGTCAGAATCGCGCAGAAAGCCCTGCGGCAAGGTACTTCGATCCTGCATTCGCCTTGAGATCGACCATCGGCAGCAGCGGTGCCGACGCTGTGACATAGGGGCGGAAATCGCCGCCTGTCAGCCGCGCGCCCGCACCGGCCTCGATCCCGACAACGGGCACCGCCAGCGTCGCTTCGACGCGGCCATAAACCTTCCGGCCTTTGCTGTCACAACGGTCGCGATCAACCGGCCGATCCGTCACCACGTTGCGACAGCGAACCCTGCCGTCGATTTCTGCCAGATCATAGCGATCATGGCTCTTGTCATGCAGGAACACGCCCACCATCGGGGTCACGCGAAAGTTGTCTATGGCCAGCACGGTGTAACCCGCACCCAGCTCCGCTCCCCAGCGGCCCTCTGACCGCGCGACATTGGCTTCAAGCGCCACTTGCGCTGCAGCTGGCGCGGCAATGGCCAATGTCCCGGCCAATGCCAATGCTCCAAGCATCAGTTTCATGCTGTTCCCTCACCTTGTTGCGAAATTTCGCGCCGTTGGAGCTCTGCCGAGGTGACTCGCAGATTAACAACTCAGCGCGCTCGGTAGGGCGAGTCCTTACCGGGGTGAGCCGCTGGCCCGTGCCAACACCCCGGTCACTCCGAAATTACGACGTACTCGCTTCGAGTGCCTCGCTGGCCTCAAGCCAGATCGCTTCTGCCTTTTCGATCCGCGCTTCGATTTCGGCACGGCGCTTCATCAGGTCGGTCATCGTCAACTTGGCGAGCGCCGGTTCGGCAGATGCCGGATTGAAGATAACCTGATCGATGGCATTACGCTGCACTGTCAGCTTTTCCATTTCGGTTTCGGCAGCGCGAGCGCGTTTCCGCAGTCCCTGGCTCTTCTCGCGCGCGTCGGCCGAAGCCTTGCGCTGATCCTTCTTGCTGACGCCGCGCGTGGAAGATGTGTCGCCATTACCTTTGCGCGGTGCCGCCGGGTCGCGCGAAAGCACGAAGGCGATGTAATCGTCGATTGACCCATCGAACTCCTGCGCCTCTCCCCCATCGACAAGGACGAGCCGGTCAGCCGTCATTTCCAGCATGTGCCGATCGTGGCTGATGATCAGCACGGCGCCAGTATAGGCATTAAGCGCCTGGATCAGCGCCTCGCGCGCGTCGACATCAAGGTGGTTGGTCGGCTCGTCCAGGATCAGCATGTGCGGCGCATCCCGGGTAATCAGCGCCAATGCCAACCGAGCCCGTTCTCCACCAGAAAGTTTGCCCACCTCGGTCGTTGCTTTCGGGCCAGAGAACCCGAAACGTCCCAACTGACCGCGCACGGCGGTAGGGGCAGCACCGGGCATCGCCCGCGTCATATGCTCCAACGGGGTTTCGGAACGGTCCAGTTCTTCCACTTGATACTGGGTAAAGTAACCAACGCGCATCCGGGGGCTGACGTTCATCTCCCCCTCCATTGGCGGAAGCTGCGCGGCAAGCAGGCGCGCCAGCGTAGTCTTGCCGTTGCCGTTACGCCCCAACAGTGCGATCCGGTCATCGGGATCGAGCCGCAGGTTCAGCCGTTTCAGGATCGGCGTCTCACCATACCCGACCGCAGCCATATCCAGCGTGATCAGCGGCGGACGCAGTTCCTCCGGATCGGGAAAACCGAAGCTGAGCGAGGGATCGTCGATCAATTCAGCAATCGGCTGCATCCTGGCCAGAGCTTTGGCGCGTGACTGTGCCTGACGGGCCGTTGAGGCACGCGCGGAATTGCGAGCGACATAATCGCGCAGTTTGTCTCGCATCGCCTCTTGCTTGGCGCGAGCCGAAACAAGCTGTGCCTGCCGTTCTGCACGCTGCCGCTCGAACGCATCGTAGCCGCCGGGGTAAAGCGTCAACTTCCCGCCCGAAAGGTGCAGGATGTGATCGACCACGTTGTTAAGGAAATCGCGCTCATGGCTGACCAGCAGGATCGTAGCCGGATAGGATCGCAAGAAATCCTCCAGCCACATCACTGCTTCAAGGTCGAGGTGGTTTGAAGGTTCGTCAAGCAGCAGCAGGTCAGGCTGCGAAAACAGCAGCGCAGCCAGCGCCACGCGCATGCGCCAGCCGCCCGAAAAGCTTTCCAGCGGCCGATGCTGCGCCGCTTCATCGAAGCCCAGCCCGACAAGGATACGCGCGGCTCGCGAGGGGGCGGAATGCGCATCAATAGCGATCAGCCGCTCATGAATTTCGGCAAGGCGGTGCGGGTCAACATCGCCCTCGCTCTCCGCCATCAATGCCGCGCGCTCGGTATCGGCTGCCAGAACCGTCTCGAACGGTGTGGCGTCCCCGCCGGGAGCCTCCTGCGCGATATAGCCCAACCGGCTTCCCCGGGGCATGGCTACCACGCCGTCATCGGCTTCCAGCAGGCCGGCGATCACCCGCACCAACGTGGACTTGCCCGCGCCGTTGCGCCCGATCAGGCCAATGCGCCCACGCGGGGGCAGGCTGGCCGTTGCATTATCGATGATCGTGCGCCCGCCAAGGCGAACTGTAATACCGTTGAGGTTAAGCATGGCGCGCGCCTAGCAGGCGCGGCCACGCTGGGAAAGCATGGTTCAGCTTTCGACGCGATCGGCAAACATCTCCCGCAGCTCTACCTTCATGATCTTGCCGCTCGCATTGCGGGGCAGGTTATCGGCCATGAACCGCACACTGACGGGCACCTTGAACCGGGCAATCCGCGCCGCGACATGCGTTTTCAGCGACTCTTCGGTCACATCGCTGCCAGGCGCCAGACGAACGACGGCAGCGGGCTCTTCCCCCAATGTCGGATGAGGAATCCCGATTACAGCTGCGTCCAGCACGTCCGGATGTTCATAGATCACGGTTTCAACTTCAAGGCAGTAGATGTTCTCCCCGCCTCGGATCACCATGTCCTTGGCCCGGTCGACGATGGTCAGGTATCCTTCTTCGTCCACCTTACCAAGGTCGCCCGTACGCAGCCAGCCGTCCACGAATGTCTCGGCATTGGCTTCCGGCCGGTTCCAGTAACCCTTCACCACTTGCGGGCCGCGTGCCCATAGTTCACCCACATTTCCCGCAGGCAGAATGGTCACACCGTCCTCAGGGTCACGGATTTGCAGATCATTGATGGGAACGCACGTGCCCGCGCTATCGGGATGGGTTTCATATTCCATGCCGCTGGCGCTGGTGAAGGTGGAGAGCGTTTCCGTCATGCCCCAGCCGGTTGCCATCCGCACTGCAGGGAACCGCGCCTTGATCCGCCGGGTGAGTTCCGCAGCAGCGGGCGCGCCGCCATAGGCGATCGCGACAAGGCTGGAGAGATCGGCATCGCTTTTTTCCGCCTCTTCCAGCAATTGCCATGCAATGGTGGGAACGCCGCCGGTAACGTTGACGCGTTCCCGCTCGATCAGACGCACGGCCTCTGCCGCGTCCCACTTGCGCATCATCACGACTTTGTAACCACCATTGGCGGCAAGTATCATTTGCGTCACCAGGCCGGTCGCGTGGAACAGCGGCACCGCGACCAGATTGACCCGCTGCGGCACCGTAAGCGGATCGACAACTGGCGGCAGAGGATCGCCCCAACGAACCATCGCCCGCATGATCGGGAGCACAACTGCATGAATGTTGCTGAGCATACCGCGGTGGCTGGACACCGCACCTTTCGGGCGACCAGTCGTGCCAGAGGTGTAGAGGATCGCGATGTCGTCATCGGGTGCAAAATTGATGGCCGGCAGATCGGCTTGTGGGAGGCTGGCCCAATCTGCGGTGTTGCCGATTACGTCCTCCAGCCGTGCAATGCGCTCATCGGCGGGAAGCGGCGCTTCACTGCGCGTGACGTACACTTTCTCCAGCGCCGGGCATGCATCGAGGTGCGGCTGAATAATTGCGAACCGCTCCGGATCGACAATGGCCACCCGGCATCCCGCATCGGCCAGGCCGAATTCCAGTTCAGGGCCGGTCCACCAACTGTTCAGCGGTGTAACGATCGCGCCCGCCAGTGCTGCTCCGTAAAACGATACGAACAGTTCCGGCAGATTGCGCATAACCACGGCAACGCGATCACCGCGCTGCACCCCCAGCTCCTGCAATTGTAGGGCGAGTGTGGTGACGGCCCGACGAAAACCATCATAGGTGACGCGCTCGCCTTCATAGACGAGAAATTCACGCTCAGCGAATTTTGCACAATGATCGAACAGTTCGCGAAGTGTGTGCGGGCCGTTGGCAAAGACGCGGTATTCCCTGCCGTTGATCACTTCTGCCCGAATGGGAAACCGGCCATCCGGCGTGGTCAACAATTCATTAGCCGCTTCGATGCTCATGATAGGCTCAGCGCGCAATTCGCTCACGTTATGGTGTCCTCTTCCCTGAATTGGCGATCAAGAATGCGATTTTCTAATCTACATTCGAAACAGCAGAAACATCCCATCGCATGTCCCCGGCATTGCGAGCAACAAGCTGATCGATGATCTTTTCCATGGCTTCGCTTGCGGGACTGAGTGCCCGCGACTTGGCAACAAGCAAAGCGACCTGCCGCCTTATCGGCGCAGGCGACAGATCGGCTACGCTCATTCGCCCTGCCCGCACCTCGTGGTGAATGGAGGAATAGGGCAGCAGAGAGACGCCGCCACCAGATGTGATCAGTTGCACAAGCGCGGGATGGGAATCGACTTCCGTAAACCGCCCCTTTGCACCACCGTCCTTCGCAGCAAGCTTTTCGAACATCAGTCGCAATCGCCCGGTTGAGGCAGCCAGCACCGACTCCTGATGGAGAAAATCCCGCATGGTGATTGTTGCACCGGCGGCGAACTGACCCGCCGCGCCAACAACTACGATAGGTTCACGAAATAGCGGCCGCGCAGCCACTTTCGGCAATGGCGTGCGATAATCAGCGATTGCCATTTCAAGCCGCCCATCAAGCAGCCGTTCGCACAAGTTCTCAGTATATCCTTCGCTTACGGAAAGGCGCACATCAGGCATCTCCCGCGCTGCAGACATCACCAGATCGGGCAGAAACACGCTGGCCAGCGAAGTGGAAGTCCCGATGGAAATCCGCCCGCCCCGCTTGCCACTGGCGGCGTCGACGGCATCGCGGGCGTCCCGCACGGTTGCGAGAATTCGCCGCGCTTCGAACGCCAGTGTCTCCCCGATCATGGTAAGCTCCACGCCATGTCGCATCCGGGCAAAAAGCGGCGCATCGAATTCCTTCTGAAGCGCCTGGATCTGACGGGTAAGCGCAGGCTGCGAAATGCCGATCAAGGCAGCAGCATTGGAAATGCTACCCTGTTCCACCACCACCAGAAAATTGCGCAGATGCTGCAAGTCCAATCGAACAACCCGCTTGACCAGATATAACCAACGTGCATATCCTAAACAGATAATCTGGGTATTCCAGCATATTTATTTAGACCCTCGATCGGGTCGAAGGCCTGGGAGAGGCTATGGCGGTTCAGTTCGATTTCTCAGGGAAAGTGGTCCTGATCACCGGGGGCACCCGGGGCCTTGGCCGCGCAATGGCGCAAGGGTTTGCGGAAGCCGGCGCAGACCTGATCATCGCCAGCCGCAAGACAGAAGCCTGCGAGGCCACCGCTGCGGAATTGCTCGAACTGGGCGGACGCGCCGTCGGCATCCCGTGTCACGTGGGTGACTGGGCACAGGTCAATGCCCTCGCAGACAAAGCGTGGGATGCCTTTGGCAAAGTCGACGTGCTCATCAACAATGCGGGCATGTCTCCGCTTGCGCCATCTTCGGTTGAGACGAGCGAAGAGCTGTTCGACAAGATCGTGGCGGTCAACTTCAAGGGCGCGTTCCGCCTCACGGCGCTGATCGGCTCACGCATGGCCGCAGGCGATGGTGGATCGATCATCAACATTTCAAGCACGGGCGCGCTTAATCCGATCCCCACGATCGGGCCCTATGCCGGAGCGAAAGCCGCTCTCAACGCCAGCTCCATTGCCTTCGCAAAGGAATTCGGCCCGAAAGTCCGCGTCAATGTGATCACCCCGGGCAGCTTCCTCACCGACGTGTCCAGCGAATGGCGTGACCGCAAGGATTTGACCGACCGCATTGCGCTCAAGCGCTTTGGCGAAGCGGAGGAGATTGTCTCCACAGCGCTTTATCTGGCCAGCGACACGGCAAGTTACACGACAGCAGCAAACATCCGCGTGGATGGCTGCAGCTTCTGAAAAAACAGAATTCGAAGGACGAGGAACGATGTGGGATTTTGAAACCGACCCCGAATATCAGGCCAAGCTGGACTGGGCAGAAGCGTTCGTCCGCGATGAGATCGTGCCGTTGCGCTACATCCTCGACAACCCGTTCGATGTAAATGATCCGTTCCGAAACGCGATCATCAAGCCTCTGCAGCAGAAGGTGCGGGAAAAGGGCTTGTGGGCCACGCACCTTCCGCCTGAACTGGGTGGGTTGGGCGACGGGCAGGTGAAGCTGGCCCTGCTGAATGAAATACTTGGCCGCGCCGCCAACGCCCCCATGATCTTCGGTTGTCAGGCCCCCGATACCGGCAACGCAGAAATCATCGCGCATTACGGAACGGACGAACACAAGGCGAAGTACCTCCAGCCACTGCTTGATGGTGAAATCTTCTCCTGCTTCTCAATGACGGAGCCGCAGGGCGGATCGGACCCGCTGGAATTCAAGTGCACAGCCACGCTGGACGGTGATCACTGGGTCATCGAAGGTGAGAAGTGGTTCTCATCCATGGCGAAGCATGCCGCCTTCTTCATCGCGATGGTCGTCACCGATCCGGACGACAAGCCCTATCACCGCCACACCATGCTGATCGTGCCATCCGATACACCGGGGATAGAGATCATCCGCAACGTCGGCATCGGAAGCTGGGGTGAACGGCTCGATCCCAGGGCAGAGCACGCCCACATCCGCTACAACAAGGTGCGGGTGCCAGTGGCGAATACGCTGGGCGCGCGGGGCGAAGCGTTCAAGGTTGCGCAGACGCGGCTTGGCGGCGGTCGCATTCACCACGCCATGCGGACGGTGGGCATGGCGCAAGTTGCGCTGGACATGATGATGGAGCGCGCAGTTTCCCGCCGCACGCGTGGCCGCGTGCTCAGCGAAATGCAGATGGTGCAGGAAATGGTCGCGGACTCGTGGCTTGAGCTCGAACAGTTCCGCCTGCTGCTGCTGCGCACCGCATGGAAGATCGACAAGCTCAACGACTACAACAAGGTTCGGGCCGATATTTCCGCAGTGAAGATCGGGATGACGAAGGTGTTGAAAAGCATCGCGGATCGCGCCCTGCAGGTGCATGGTTCGTTCGGTATTTCAGACGAAGCGCCGTTCGTTCACATGCTGCTCAACGCCTATCACGTCGGCCTCGCAGATGGTCCAACCGAAGTTCACAAATCCACGCTAGCAAGGCTGCTGCTGCGCGATGTGGAACCTTGTGAAGACGTGTTCCCAAGCTACACTCGCTCAATCCGCGAAGCTGATGCGCGGGAGAGGTACGCCGATATTCTGGCGCAACACGGACGCTCATGAGCGAAGATCAGAATGAAATAGCGCCCGTAAGGGCCGGGGATGAACTGAACTGGCCAGCGCTGGAATCATGGCTGCGCGACCGTATTGACGATCTTCCCGACGATCCGATGCAGGTGGTGCAATTCCCGCGAGGAACCGCCAACCTGACGTACCGACTTGCGTTCGGGGATCGCCAGCTTGTGCTGCGGCGCCCCCCGTTCGGCAAGATCGCCCCGGGTGCGCACGATATGCCGCGCGAGTTCGCGATCCTTTCGCGGCTTTGGCATGCATGGCCCTGCGCCCCGCGCGCCTACGCGATCTGCGAGGATGCAGAGGTGATCGGCGCGCACTTCGTGGTGCAGGAATATCGAGACGGCGGGGTCGTGATTTTCGGGGAAGCGCCACCTTCGATGGCGGGCCTGCCCGATCTCGGCATGCGGCTGGCGACGGCCTTGGCGGATTGCCTCGCCGATTTGCACAAAGTTGACTACGCCGCCTGCGGACTGTCGGATCTTGGCAAGCCAGACGGGTTTGTGGAACGGCAGGTTTCCGGCTGGCGCGATCGCTGGTCGCGTGTTGCCTCTGCGGAAGCGGGCGCACGCTATGATCGCATGGGCGAGAGACTTGCAGCCGAGATGCCAACCTCCGGCGCGCCCGCGATCGTTCACAACGATTTCAAACTCGACAACTGCCAGTTCCTGCCCGGTGAGCCGGACAAGGTCGTTTCCGTATTTGACTGGGACATGGCAACGCTGGGCGATCCGCTGGTCGATGTCGGCATCTGCCTTTCATACTGGCCATTCATGCGCCGCCATGAAAGCCTCGGCCTGCCACCCAGCGAGGTTTTCGCACAGCTTTACGCAGAGCGCATGGGCATCGACCCGAATTCCCTGCGCTGGTATGAAGCGTTCGCGAACTGGCGCACCGGCGTAGCCGTGCAGCAGCTTTATGATCGCTATTCCAAAGGGCAGAGCGCGAATGAAAAGCTGGCCCATGTCGGGCGCTCAGTCGTGACATTCATCGAACGGGCCGAGGCGGTGATGGACGGTCAGCAAACATGAGCGCGCCCGTCCCGCACCTTGACCGCTCAGTAAAAGGGCGAGTTGTTTTCATAACCGGCGCAGCAGGCGGCATCGGCCGGGCAACAGCCCACGTTTTCGCCCGCGAAGGCGCCCGGGTCGTCGTCACCGATATAGGCGAAGCGCGGGTGCAGACGGTCGCGGATGCAATTGTGTCCGAGGGCGGGATAGCACGGGCATATGCCCTCGATGTCTGCGATCCCGTAGCAATCGCCAGCGTCATCGGACAGGCTACCGAATATTTCGGCTCCTTGGATTACCTCATCAACAATGCAGGCGTCGGCAGGCTGACCAAACTGGACGATGCGCAATACGACGATAGCTGGCGTTGGCAGATCGATCTGATGCTAACCGCACATCAGCGCACAGTGCGTGCCGCCCTACCCTTCCTGAGCCAAAGCGATGCAGCACGCATCGTCAACGTTGCCTCAACCGAAGCTTTCGGGGCGACTGCCAATAACAGCGCCTATGTCGCAGCAAAGCACGGTGTGGCGGGGCTGACCAAGGCGCTTGCGGTCGATCTGGGCAAGCATGGCCTAACTGTGAACTGCGTGTGCCCCGGCCCCACGCTCACCGGCCTGACCGAGAAAATCCCGGAGGAACACCGCGCAACATTCGCCCATCGCCGCACGGCCCTGCGCCGTTATGCCGATCCGGTGGAAATAGCGCATGTGATCCTCAGCCTTTGCCTGCCCGCCTCCAGCTATGTGACCGGGGCGGTCATCCCCGTCGACGGTGGCCTCTCTGCCCGCAACGCCTGAAGAAAGCGAAAAACCCACGATGAAAGCGCTTCTGAGCATCGAACCCGGCCCGGCGGAAACGCTGGAGTTTCGCGATATCCCGGTTCCCACGCCCGGTCCGGGCCAGCTGCTCATCAAAGTCAAAGCCGTATCGCTGAACTACCCCGATGCGCTGATGATGGAAGACCTTTACCAAACGAAGCCACCCCGCCCCTTCGCCCCCGGCGGCGAGGCATCGGGCATTGTCGAGGCGATCGGAGAAGGCGTAACCGGATTTGCAATTGGTGACCGCGTCGTCTGCATCTGCGGACACGGCGGCCTTGGCGAATATACGCTGACCGGCGCGGCACTGACGACAAAGTTGCCAGACGACATGCCCTTCGACGTGGGCGCCACGATGATGATGACTTATGGCACCACCATCCATGCGCTGCTCGATCGCGCAGGCCTGAAGGCGGGTGACACCATGCTGGTCCTCGGCGCGAGCGGAGGCATCGGCATTTCTGCTGTCGAGCTGGGCAAGGCCTTGGGGGCCCGGGTGATCGCCGCAGTTTCCTCACCCGAAAAGCGGGAAGCCGTTCTCGCAGCCGGAGCCGACGAATGCCTGATTTATCCGCGCGGCCCGCTGGACAAACAGGCATCGCGCGATCTTGCCGACGCATTCAAAGCTGCTGCGACGCAAGGGTATGACGTAATCTATGATCCCGTCGGCGGCGACTACTGCGAACCAGCCTTGCGATCGATTGCGTGGGAAGGCCGTTATGCCGTGATCGGCTTCACCGCTGGCATACCCAAACTGCCGCTGAACCTGACTTTGCTGAAGGCCTGTCAGGTAGTCGGCGTATTCTGGGGCGTATGGGCCGGCAAGAACCAGGATCGTCTGCGCGAAGAAATGGCCATGCTTTTCGATATGTGGCGCGATGGCCGGATCAAGCCGCTGATATCAGAACGATACACCATAGACACCGCCGCGCAGGCGCTGGCCAAGATGCGCGGCCGCGGGGCAATCGGAAAGCTCGTCGTGTCGATGGAATAGGCATGAGCGGCGTGGCGAAATCCAAAAATCCCTACGCGTTAACCTATTGCCATACCTTAATGTCGTAATACGGGACACCCTGAGAATGGTGGTCCCTAGCCTAAGCCAGATCAGCTATGGGCGCCATCTCCTCGCCATCAACAATCGAGTCTATCCGTGGCTTTCAATTCCAGAACGATCTTCCCGGCAACCTTCGCTGCAGCTGCCTTCGTGGCAATAGCGGCAGCGCCGGCCTTCGCATCTAATGTCGCGGGTGCAGACATCTTGCGCGAATGGAACCTCGTGGTGCTGGGCGATCTCGTTTCTTCATCGGAAGTGGAAGGCAGAACGTTTGTTGGCGGCGATCTGTCCGGCAATTCGTCAAACTACAACATCAGGCAGGTTTCGCCGTCCGCTAACGGCCGACCGGGACTGACTGTGGTGGGCAACGTCGACGGGGGCCACAAAAACCTTGAAAACGGCTCGGGCGCTGTGGTTGGCGGAAACGTGAACAGCGGCTTCAACCTCAACGGCGCACCGCAGACGGTGCAGGTCGGAGGTACGATCCAGAACACCAACGTGAACCAGAACACGGTTCAGTCTAACATCGGCACCACCAATCCGCAGTTCGTGCAGGACCTGAAGCAACAGGCCAGCCACATTGCGACGAGCACGCTGAACCTCTCGCACGAAATGAGCACGCTTGGCGCTAACAGCCAGATGACCTTCCAGGGCAACAAGGGCGTTTTCAATGCCCAGCCAGACGCCAGCGGCGTGGCCGTGTTCAATATCTCCGCCGCTGATCTCGACAATATCGGGGAAATTCAGTTTAACCTGAACGGCGCGCACACAGCGATCGTCAACGTGTCCGGCAAATCGATTACCCTCAACGACAACTTCCTTGGGGGAACCAATAATCTGGGCGAAAACGTTGTCTGGAACTTCCCGGAGGCGGAAACGCTGAAGCTGACGACTGCATGGGGCGGCTCCGTTCTTGCGCCGAAGGCTGCAGCGGAAACCGGTAACTATATTCAGGGATCCGCCGTGTTCGGCAGCCTGGTCCAGAATGGCGAAATGCACGTGGGCACCTATAAAGGCGGCTACACTCCGCCGCCTTCATCGAGCAGTTCGGGCGGCAGCACGTCAAGCGGAGGCAGCAGCAGCGGTGGATCGCAAGTCCCCGCTCCGGGCGTGCTCGGCATGTTCGCCGCTGCGGCCGCCGCCATTTTCATGCTGCGCCGCCGGCGCGCTGCCAATTGATCTGACCACTTAAAGTTCGACCTTACAACGAAGGGGCCGCTCGCACTGCGAACGGCCCCTTTGATTTGCGTACGCTTTTGGGCGCGGAGCTGCTCAGGTGTTGACGAGCACTTTCGCCTGACCGACCGCCAACTTGCGATCGTTGTTGTCCTCGGTCCACAGCTCAAGCGTGACGATCTTGCCCTCAGGCGCGTCCTCAACTTCCTTGATCTTGCCGCGCGCGGTGACGGTGGTGTCCTTCAGGTTGGGCTGCTGGAACTGGATAGTCATCTGCTTGATTGCACCATTATCGGCCAGCCAATCACGCACCACATTGTGGAAGTAGGCCCATTGCAGGTTGCCCATCCCGATCGCGCCGGAAAAACCCTGCTTCTTGCCAGCCTCGTCATCCATGTGGAGCGGCACGAATTCATCCATCACCGCCGCATAGCGATTCCAGTTTTCAATACCCGTCTCGCGCACGAACGAGGGGATTTCGGCATCAACTGTGAGGTCCATTGTATATATATCCTCGGGATCAGTAACGGATGACGGTGGAAGTGGTGGTGCGCACTATTTCGCCGCGCTGGTTGGTCCACACGTTCTTGGTGACGCTGAACAACAGCGTGCCGCGGCTGCCCGTCTTCTCGAAATAGTTTTCAAGGCGATTGCTGGAGGTGATGACATCGCCTTCGACCATCGGCGCGCCGTAATCGACCACGGTTCCACCATTGACGATATATTCGCACGACGGCGGCGTGATGCCCAGCGCACGCTCAAGAAACCCCGCGCCCACGTCTGCCTTCTTCGGCGCCTTGCCCGGTGCGGCCCATGCGAAAGGGTTGAAATCTTCCGGTGCTGTCAACGGCGCATCAGATCCGCCTGCTCCCACAAATCGTTCCGGCGGAGATTCCGGGAAATAGACGGCAATCGCCCACTTGCGGATATCAGATGCCGAAATGGGATAGGATGTGCGCGATTCCATTTCCCTGCCGATGGCAGCGCGCATTTCATCGGAAATGTACGTGGTTTTTGTTTCAGACATTCCTGCGACTGGTCCCTATTGTTGGAATACCCTGCCTATGCGGGGCAATTAAGATTACTCAATCGCCGCGCACGGTAGTGCAGGAATTGACCATGTCAACTGACGAGGCCGAGAGGTGGAACGACCCACGATACACCATCCCTAGCCAAGGTTATGATCCACCGGTTGTCATAACCAGCCTTCGGGTGTAAAAAGACAGTGCCCCATCTTAAAGATACAGGTTGTTCGTTTCTTTTCCAATCGGGGCAGATTATTCATGAAACATAACCCGCAAATGGGCGAGAGGAACCTGCAATGAACGTTCAAACCTCGGTGTTAGACAAGGCCACCTTTCGGACCTCACCCACCGCCGAGCAAGCAATCGCGGATTGGCAGGCCCGCAACCCGGATCGTCTATCAGTCCACGATCAGCCTTGGGATGTCAGCAACTCAGACCTTTATTACAATCACACCTGGGGGCCGATTTTCCGGGAAATGCGGCAGCAGGCTCCGGTCAACAAGGTGACCGGCACGCCCTACGGCGATTACTGGAACGTGACGACCGTGAAGGGTGTCCAATATGTCGAAGCTCTGCCCAAGATCTTCTCGTCCGACTGGGGCAACGGGGGCATGATCATCCAGGATCCGGATCTGTCCGATCCCCTGTCGGCCGCCCGCGGATCAAACTTCCTTGCGATGGACCCGCCTGATCACACGCCGCGCCGCCGCACCGTTGCACCCGCCTTCACTCCGGCGGAAATGGTCCGGCTTGCCAATATCGTGCGCCAACGCACCGGCGAAGTTCTGGATTCCCTGCCAATCGGAGAGCAATTCGATTGGGTGCAGAAGGTCTCTATCGAACTGACCACAGGCATGTTGGCCACGCTGTTCGAGTTCCCGTGGGCGCATCGTCAGGTTCTGCCGTTCTGGTCCGATTGGATGAGCGACATTCAGGTAGGCCTGTCCAAGGAGCTCAACGACATGCGCATGTCCGTGATGATGGAAATGGGCGATTGCATGATGAAGCTTTGGGAAGAGCGGTTGAACGCCCCGGAAGCGCCCGATCTTCTATCGCGCATGATCCATTCCGACGCGATGAGCCAGATGGACCCCGGTGAGTTCATCTCCAACATGGCGCTGCTGATCGTCGGAGGTAATGACACCACGCGCAACACGATGTCAGGCATTATCGAAGCGCTGGATCGTTACCCCGAAGAACGCGCCAAGCTGGAAGCTGATCCGTCGCTGATCCCCAATGCGGTGCAGGAGTGCATTCGCTATATCACTCCGGTCGCGCATATGCGCCGCACGGCGATGGAAGATTATGAATTGGAAGGCCAATTGATCCGCAAGGGTGAAAAGGTCATCCTGTGGTACGTTTCAGCCAACCGGGACGACAGCGTGTTCGATGAGCCGGACCGGCTGATCGTCGATCGCCCCAATGCCCGCCGCCACGTCTCATTCGGATATGGCATCCACCGGTGCGTGGGTGCTCGCCTGGCAGAGCTGCAATTGCGGATTCTTATCGAGGAACTGATCGCCCGCAACATGCGCCCGCGCGTGACCGGCCAAGTCGAGCGGCTGCGGCAGATCTTCATTCACGGCTTCCGCAAGGTGGAAGTGACGATAGACAAGGCTTGAATGAATATGCGGCGGCCATGGTCCCTGCACCCGACCGCCGCTTGTCCACTAATCTCGCGCGAAGCCCGCGATATCGAGCGCGAGGCTGGCGCTGATGTCCGGACATGGTGCCACGAAGGCCTCCGTCCCGTGGATCGTACCCATCGCCTGCCGGCATTGCGCGGGCACGCCAGCGCGCAGAAGTCGGCGGTATAGTTCAACGCCTTCGTCCAGCAGCGGGTCACATTCGTTGACGTGGATCTTTACCGGCGGAAGCCCCCTCAACTCTTCTTCGGTCGCGAAGCCGGGCCAAGCCAGCGGATCACGTTGCTCAAACGCGTCGATCCCATAGGATACCGCACCATTGTCATATCGCAGGTCGAGCAGGATGCCCGCGTTGTTCACTACGGAGCCGCCATCGTCGTCAGACCATTCGCCTTTGATATAAGGGCATAGCGCATAAAGCCCCTTGATGCGGGAGACTTCCCCAGCACGCTTCATCGCCAACCCCACCGCCAAAGTTAGGTTGCCCCCACCGCTTTCTCCGGCAACGACCACGCGGGAGGCACCGATGCCAAGTGCCCCCGCATTGTCCAAAGTCCAGCGCAAGCCGGAAAGGCAATCATTCAGCCCGCCCGGATATATCGCCACTTCCGGTAAGGTGTTGGGAACCAGCGCGTTGCGAAATTCTACCATCACCACGGCCACGCCAGCATGCGCGATCATCCGGCCCCAAGCAGCGTAGTTCGGGTCATAGGCGCTCAGCATCGCCATGCCGCCGCCGTGAATGTAGTAGACGCAGGGCAGCGGCTCGTCCGACTGGGGCCGGATTACCTCCAGCTTGATGGTGTTACCGTCGGGTTGGGAAGCGATCTCGTGTGTGGCAATGTCCAGCCCGGCGGAGGGCACCAGTTCCTGGAAATCCTGCGCGGCCAGCACCGAAATGAAACTCGGCCCATTGCTTTGCGCCGCCATCGCCGCCAATCCGGCCAGCACCTCTTCCCGGGTGGCGAATTTCGCGCCACGCGTAGCAGGAATATCTGCAAACAGCGCCTTGATACGCGGATCAACGCGTGGGTCTTCTACCAGTCTGTTGGCCATTGCCTTCCCCCCCTCTGTTTTCATCTTGAACACAGTCCCTAGGACAAATGCCCTGCCTCGCGCCAGCGAGATCAACGCCCGGCGTTTGACACTGTGCTGCATCGGGTTATGGAAAATATTAACGACGGCATCGTGAAACACTCTTCGCGATACCGAACAAGTTTTGGAGAGGAATGCCGCGAATGTCGGACGCCGGGTTTACCGCTATGCCTCCGGTTACGCCGGAAAACAGCCGAAAAGTATCCATCGTCGGCGTTGGTGAAACGGACTATCACCACGACTATCGGGCAGAGCGTGAACGGCCGCAAGGCTGGGTGCCGCCAACCGTGGGGCAATTGTGCAAGAAGGCGTTTGAGCGCGCTATTGCCGATGCCGGGCTTGATCCGTCCGAAATCGATGGATTGGCCATGCATTACACTCGCGGAGGGCCTGACCCTGCGCAGATGGCAAAGGATCTGGGCATCACCCCGGATCTGGCATGGATCAACGGCCATATCTTTGCCGGCCCTCTCCCCGCTGCAGCCGGCCGGATCATGTCAGGCGAATTGAAAACCATCGCGCTGATCTTCGGCATTTCCAACCGCACAGACGGCCGCCAGTTCGGCGGCGCGACTTATGGCGCGGGCATGGCCGGGCCATCCTCTTACTATTACTACCATCCATGGGGCTGGAGCTCTCAGGCCGCGCACTGGGCGATGATGGCGACGCGGTATTTCGAAAAGTTCGGCAAAGACGAGGAAGACCTTGGCCGCGTTTCGATACTGGTGCGCCAGCACGCGTCGATGAATGACAATGCCGTGATGCAAAAGCCGTTCACTATCGATGAATACATGGCATCCCGCTATATCGTGCGCCCCCTCCACCTGTTCGACATCTGCCTCGTCAACGATGGCGCTGTCTGCCTTATCATCACGGCCGCTGACCGCGCACGGGACATGGCGAAAGTGCCGGTTGATGTGGCGGGTTGGAGCGAATCCTACATCAAGCAGGACAAGATGAAGGTCATGGTGGAAGACCGGCTTCGTCCGCAAATGCAGGATGCAGGCGCCCAAGCGCTGACAATGGCGGGCCTCTCGTTGAACGACATCGGCCACTATGAAGGCTATGACGTGTCCTCGATCCATCTGGTCAATCAGGTAGAAGGCTTTGGCTTCACCGACGACGGCACCGGCCTGGATTTCTGCATTGATGGACAGATGACGCTTGGCGGCCGACTGCCCACCAACATTGCGGGGGGCAACCTTTCGGCAACTTACATGCAAGGCTGGGGGCAAATCCCGGAGATCGTTCGGCAATTGCGCGGCGAAGCCGGTGCGCGCCAAATCGCGGGCCTGTACGCTTCGATGTCGGCCATGGTGCAGACCGATGCCGTGCACCCAGTCATTTACACGAAGGGAGAGTGATCATGACGCAGAAAAGACCGCCCCGCGTCATCGGCCCCGGACATGACACCTTCTGGGAAGGCTGTGCCATGGGCGAACTGCGCATTCAGAAATGCGATGTATGCGGCCATCGTCCATGGCCCGTCGTCGCCCAGTGCGAACAGTGCGGAAGCGATCAGCTGGAGTTCGAGCCTGTTTCCGGCAGAGGCAAACTGGCAAGCTGGTGCACGTTTGAACGTCCATATTACGGCGATCTCATGCCCGTGCCTTATGACACGATCATCGTCGAACTGGACGAGGGGCCTTGGTTCATCAGCAACCCCAAAGGCTTTACCAACCGCGACGCCGCACTTGGAATGCCGGTAAAAGTCGCGTTCCTCGACTGCGAGGATCAGCACGGGCACTTTGCGCTTCCGGTGTTTGAACGGGGCTGACTTGCGGCGCGGTCGCGCTACGGTAAGTGCGCAATCCGAGGTGGTAACCACCCGAAAGGAGAGAAAACCCGATGCACACTGCCTTCACGATGGACTTTCGCAATACGCAGCGCGAACCGTGGAAGCAGTTCTGGGAAGATCGGCTTTGGTTGATGGTGGAGGCCGAGGCGATGGGTTTCGATTCATTGCTAATCCAGGAGCACTTCTTTCAGGAGGACGGTTATTCTCCCTCCGTCCCGGTGTTCCTGACTGCGCTTGCCGAACGCACCAGCCGCGCCCGCATCGGTTCCTACACTTATATCCTTCCGCTCCATCACGCAGCCCAGCTTGCGCAGGAAACGGCAGTGCTGGATCAGTTCAGTGAGGGGCGGCTCGATGTCTGCGTGGGCGCAGGCCACAACCCGGACGAATATATCGCTTGGGGATACAATCCTAAGACGCGGCCCTCGCGGATGGAGGAAGGGCTTACAGTCCTGAAAAAAGCATGGACCGAGCGGCCGTTCAGCTTCGAAGGCAAATATTACAAGCTCGACAGCATCGGGGTGTATCCGGAACCATATCAGCAACCTCATCCGCCGCTGTGGGTTGCCGCGACATCACCCGCAGCAGCCGCACGGGCCGGACGCCACGGCGCATTCCTGCACGGTGCATCAGTCGATCCTGAATTTCACGGAGCCTACTTGCGGGCGTGGGAAGAAAGCGGACGCCAGCGCGGCGAGGCCCGCATCTCCAACCCGTGGTCCATCACTGTGACGGACGAGAACCCGGGCGACGTGTGGCAACGTAACCGCGCGCACTATCAGCGGCGCTGGAAGTTCTACAGCGACGTACGCGCCGGAATGGGGGATGAGGAATTGGCCTATGGCCTAGAGGCCGACAGCGGCGACCTCTATCGAGATTTCGAACTAATCGGATCGGCCGAATATGTCACCGATACGCTGCGCGAACTGGTATCATCCATGCCGATTACCGACCTGGTCCATTCTGGTCCTGCCGCTGGCATTCCGATCCGGACGGAGGCTTACGAAAGTCTCAAGGCATTTGCCGACTTGGTGCTGCCGGAAGTGAAACGCTGGTAGTTGGCGGTCATTCGCCGGATATCGTGGTGAACCCATAGCGGCGGAATATCTCGCCCGCCTCCTCAGTTGAGAGGTAGGCGCGAAATGCCTCTGCATCTTCGTCTCTGGCGGATTTCAGCACAGCAACGGGATAGCGGATCGGGGTGTGACTCGCCTCGGGAAACGACGCGACAAGGCGGACCTTCGGATCGGCCTTGGCATCTGTGGCATAGACAATGCCTAGCGGAGCCTCGCCCCGTCCCACCAGAGCAAGGGCAGCGCGCACGTTTTCAGCGGGAGCAACTTTGCCCGCAACCGCGTCCCAGACGCCCAATTTTATAAGCGCCTCCTTGCCGTAACGCCCGGCGGGCACCGCATCGGGGTCTGCCATGGCCAGCCGGCCGGTTCCAAGCGCAATGGCGAGTGGGAAGCCCTCAGCCACAGTGATCTGCACATCGCTCTTTGCGGGGGCAACAAGGACAAGGCTGTTGCCTAGCATGTCAGCGCGCGAACCGGCCTCAATCAAGCCCTTGGCCTCCACCTCATCCATCCACTTCTCATCCGCCGAAATGAACAAGTCAGCCGGGGCGCCGGATTCTATCTGCCGCGCCAGCGCCGATGTAGCCGCGAACGACAGCACCGGGGAGGGATGCCCCTGCCCCGTCCATTGTTCGGCCACTGCTTCAAGCGCATCTTGCAAGCTGGCTGCTGCAAGTACGACCGGCCCTTTGCCGTCCTGTTTCTCGCCGGATGAGGGGCTGCATGCCCCCGCGACAAGAACAAACGCCGTTGCCAGCAGGATGGTAAGCCTTTGCAGAACGGATTGCTTCACGGCACACCTTACGCAACAGCTTCACAGAAGCGGGACATCTGATACCCGTTAAAGATGGGATATAGTGACAGGGGCGTGCAAGCGATGATTTGGGCAGCGGGGCTGACAAGCGCGCGATGATCCTATCGGATGCCGAATGGAGCGTGCTGGCGCTATCGCTGAAAGTCAGCGCAGCCGCCATCCTCGTCAGCTTGCCGATTGCGTTTGGAATCGCGTGGGTGCTCGCTCGCAAGCGCTTCACCGGCAAGACTTTGCTGGATGCAATGGTGCACTTGCCGCTCGTCCTGCCACCGGTCGTCACTGGCTGGCTACTCCTGCTGGCCTTCGGAGCTAATGGGCCGGTTGGCCGAATATTGGCCGATTGGTTCGGCGTGACGGTGATGTTCCGCTGGACCGGCGCTGCCATTGCCGCCGCGGTAATGGCTCTGCCGCTTATGGTGCGCGCAATGCGGCTTTCGATTGAGGCCGTCGATAGCAGGCTGGAGGGCGCGGCACGTACTCTGGGCGCAGGCGCGTGGCGAACATTCTTTGCGGTTACGCTTCCGCTGGCATTCCCTGGCGTACTGGCGGGAATGGTGCTGGGCTTCGCGCGATCGATCGGCGAATTTGGGGCGACCATCACATTTGTGTCCAATATCCCCGGAGAGACCCGCACCTTGCCACTGGCGATCTACACCACGCTGCAAGTGCCCGGTGGGGAGAGCTTTGCGGCACGCCTTGCGGTGATTTCCGTGGTGCTATCCCTTGTGGCGCTGATTGTATCGGAGGCGCTGGCCCGGCGGGTCGGACAGAACAAGGGCGGCCACTTGCTCTGACCTAGTCAAAGGTCTCCAGAATGCGCATCAGCACTTGGATCAACTCTTCACGCCGCTCCACCGACATGGGGTAGAGCCCGGCATTGGGCTGCCCCGAAACCTTGGCCATGGATGCTTCCATCAATGGCCCCAGTGCGCTCATCGCCAGGAAGATCGCCATCAATGCATCGCGGAGGACGCTTTGCGTCATTCGCTGCTTCAGGATTGGTGTGCCAGCGATGTCCTGTTCATAGCCGAAGTTCTCGATAAGCCAGTCCAGCCTTGGGCCGGGCGCCCCACCCTCCAAGACCAGCATTTTCGGAAATGCAGGGTTTTCGACAAACACATCGAACCATGCAGCAACCATTGCCCGGCGCCGGGCCAAAATCTCGCCATCCGGCAGGCCGGCCATCTTGCTGCGCACGGCATCGTTAAATCGCGCCGCCGCGCGTGACGAAGCTGCGCGCCAAAGGCCGATCTTGCTCTTGAAATGATAGAGGATCAGCGATCGCTTCGCGCCTGACCGGCGAGAGATTTCGTCAAGGCTGATGCCGAGATAGCCGCGCTCAGAAAACAGCCGCTCGGCAGCAGCAAGGATTGCATCGCGAGAGCGTTCGCCATCGCGCGTACGCGGACGGGCCACGGCGATTTCACTTTCGCTGTTCGCTTCCAAGGCCGGCGTCGTGTCATTCACTTCGCGCGTCATAGCCTCCATCGGGGAACGGTCCAGACGTGATCAATCAGCAGAAAGCGATTGACGCTTACCATCTAGCAAATTTATAACTGACATTATAGTCAGTTTAACAAGAATACAGGTTGGCAATGACCAGCCGGCAAAGCGGAGAGAGATGATGACAGCGATCGACAAGGCGCTTTTATTCAAAGACACTTCCAGCCCGTTTGGCGGGCGCAAGGTGGTCGATGTCGACACGCATCTGACCGAGCCGCATGACCTGTGGACCAGCCGCGCACCGGCCTCTCTCAGAGACCGGGTGCCACAAGTGAAGATGATCGACGGTAAGCGTTCCTGGGTGATCGATGGCGACGTGATTATTGGCGAAGGGGCGAACCCATCCAGCACCGTGGCTCGCGATGGCACCAAATGGCCGGGCCTGGAATTCACCCACAAGTCGATCGAGGACTGCCATCCAGCGTCCTACTCCGCCAAGGAACGCGTCGAACTGATGGACTCGCTGGGGATTGCTGCCCAGATCGTGTACCCTAATATCCTCGGCTTTGGGGGTCAGCACACCGCCAAGGTCGACCCCGAACTGCGCGCCGCCTGCGTACGCATCTTCAATGATGCCATGGCGGAAATGCAGGAGGAATCTGGCCAGCGCATCTTCCCTATGGCGATGCTGCCGTGGTGGGACGCAAAGGAATCCGCCGCAGAGATCGAGCGGGTTCACGCAATGGGTTTGCGCGGTCTCAACATCAATTCCGATCCGCAGACTCACAAGGATGCGGATGGGCAACAGCTTCCCAGCCTCGCCAGCGACAAGTGGGACCCGATGTGGGACGCAGCAACCGCGCTGAACATGCCAGTCAACTTCCACATCGGCGCAAGCGACAAGATGATGGACTGGTTTGGCGATCAGGCATGGCCCGACATGGACTATGATCTTCGGATGGGTCTTGGCGGCGCGATGCTCTTCGTCAACAACGGGCGCGTGATGGCCAACATCATCTATTCCGGCCTGCTTGACCGCTACGAAAAGCTGACATTCGTATCGGTTGAAAGCGGTCTTGGCTGGATTCCGTTCACGCTGGAAGCGCTGGACATGGAATATCGTGAAACAGGCGCAGTGGCTGGTAAGCTGCGCAGGCTTCCCTCCGAATACTATGCCACCAATTTCCTCTCGACCTTCTGGTTTGAGCGCAAGGATCTGTCAGCCAACATCAAGCGGTTGGGTGCCGAAACGGTCATGTTCGAAACCGACTTCCCGCACCCGATCTGCCTGTTCCCGATCGACGATGTGGACAGCGCGATGACAGGACTGACCGAGGATGAGAAGGTTAAGGTCCTCTCCGGCAACGCCCAGCGAGTCTACAACCTGCCGCTCTGAAATAGCGGTTAGTCTGCAGCTGGTTCAGTCTTCGGCAGGTTCGCGGCGAGCGCCTTCTACGACCTGATCCAGCTTTTTTCTCGCCGCATCGGCAAGGTTCTTCTCAGCCTTGGTGCGGCCATGCTTCGCGCGGTTGGCATCGGCCTGACGTTTGTCTTCCGCGCGCTCTCTCGCCTTGCGCGCCTGTCGCAGATTGATGACTTCAGCCATGCGCGCACTTATCGCGAGTTCGTGGCTGTGCGTCAAATTCGCTCAGGCGTTCAATGGAAGCAACGGCCCCCATCCACGGCCAGCGCCGATCCTGTGACATAGGAGGACTCGTCGCTTGTCAGGAACAGGATGGCATTGGCAATTTCGATCGGCTCGGCCACGCGCTTCAGCGCATATTGCTGCACAAAAGGCGCGTCTGACGGGTTGGCGTAGTCCTTGAATGTGAAGGCCGCCATCGGTGTGTTGGTTACGCCTGGACAAACAGCATTCACTCGCACGCCATGCGCAGCACCTTCAACGGCAAGGTTCTTGCTGAACGCGATCAGCCCGCCTTTTGTCGCGCAATAGGCCGTGTTGTTTGGAGCGTTAGGAAGCAGACCCTGCCCAGAAGCAATGTTGACCACGGTGCCGCCGCCGGCCCGTTTCATGTGAGGAATGGCCGCCTTACAGATCATGAAGGGCGCCTCCAGATTAATAGCCGTAAACCTGCGCAGCATCGCATAGTCCATGTCCCCGATTGGCATGGCTGTGCCCAGCGCAGCGCAGTTCACCACTCCGTCCAGCCCACCCATTTCGGCGGCTGCTCGCTCAACGACCCGTGCGATCCCTTCGGCGTCGCTTAGATCATGGACCAGCGGGACCGCACCAAGCGCGTCAGCAATATCATGCACGCCGGGGCCATCGGCATCGATCAGCGCCAGCCTTGCGCCCTTCTCGGCGAACAGTTCAGCAGTCGCCTTGCCAATTCCGGATGCGGCACCAGTGATGAGCACCCGCCGGCCTGCAAGCCGTTGATCGGTTGCGCCTGTCCGCTCAATCGTCTGTTCAGACATAGTCTCTCCTCTCTTGCCCGCCACGATATGTTTTAGCTTGGCGGATCGTCAGCGTCTTCGCAGCATCCGGGCGAGCATGCGCGCTTGGGCACGCAGCAGGACATCGGGCATAATGCTATCCTTGGGCCAGCGATGCAGCGTGCTCGCCACCCGATCGATACCGGCAATGAACATCACCGCCTCAGCATTGGCGTCCGCGCGGCTCAAGCCCGGATCGCGTTCCACCATGCGATCGATCAATCCCCCCAGCACCGGGCGGCTGATACGCAGAACGAGCTGAAAGAAGCGCTTGTTGCCGCGATCCGCCTCCATGTTTCGATATAGCATCAACCGGCCATGACGCGCCCAGATTTCACTGTACCCCCGCACGAACGTGAGAGCGTCGTCTTCCAAACAGCCTTCCTCTCGCAGGAATTGATGATCGGAAAGCGGGCTTTGCGTGTGCTCACCCATCGCTTCGCACAAAGACCAGAACACATCCTCAACGTTGTCGAAATAGACGTAGAACGTAGCCGCAGACGTCCCGGCTTCCTGGCTTATTCTGGCCGCAGTAATGTTGATCGGCGAGTGATGATCCAGAAGGCGGCGTGCCGCATTCATCAGCGAGAGCCGCGTTTCCTTGCCCTTGCGACCGAGTTCATCAGGATTTCTGGCTGTGCGTCCAGCGGCGGGACGGCCGCCCCGCACATCGCCGGGCATCGCCAGGCTTCCAAGATCCAATCTCGCCATCGTCAATTCCCGGCCCGCTTGGGATATCTGCTACTCACCTGCGCTGTGCAATCACACAACACCCCCACGTCGGGATATAGAAATGTCTGTAGATAGGGAATTGAGATCATGTCAATTTTGCCAGAGACTTAGGTGATATTTGCGGTTGGCGATTGTCTCATACACGCCGCCCGCTGGTATTAAGCAACTGTCAGCTATATAAACCATAAAAAGCCCATCAGTTAGATACAGGCTGAGGAGATACGGATGGCTGAAACGATAGTGCGGGAGCGCAGCTCGGCGACGCGGCGTGGATTTTCCGGCTGCAACGTTACGCAATCGAAGCGCAACACACGGCTTGAATACTCGCCCGTGGACGGTCCGTTTGGCGTCGTGGTTCGCGGCATTGAGTGGAGCGACAGCCCGCCCGATCCCGAAATCGTGGCAGAACTGACGCGCGCACTGCGCCGCCATCTCTTGCTGATCCTGCGCGGGCAGGAAACGCCTACCCACGAACAGTCCAATACGTTCTGGAGCGCATTTGGCCCGTTAGTAATGAACACACCCGATGGGCAATTCCATTACAGCCGCTTCAGTACGGACAAGACCATCAACAACGTTCGCCGCAGTGAGACTGGCGGGAACTACATCGTCGCGGATGATGCCGGGATGATGGAGCTGGGCTGGCATTCGGATCAGTCGCACAAACCGCAGTTCAAGAAGATGTCGATCCTTGAAAACGTGACGTTCGGCGACGGCGCAGTGCCTACGGCCTTCCGCGACATGTACACAGTGTATGAAATGCTGCCCAAAGAGATGAAGGCAAAGCTTGAGGGCAAGCAGGCAATTTTCCTCGATCCCCGTCTGCCCGGCCCCGACAAGCTCCCCCGCCTGTGCGATGCCATGCACCCCGTGCTTGCCATGCATCCTGACAGCGGACGCAAGGCCGTGTTCGGCAGCGAGTGGACCATTCATCGCATCGCCGGCATGTCTGAGGAAGAAAGCGCCGAAACCGTCGAGTTTCTGCGCGTCTTTGCTACAGAGAACGCCCCCTATTACGAACACTATTGGGAAGAGGGCGATTACTGCATCTGGGACAATTTCGGTGTGCAGCACCGCCGCGATCACCAGCCGCCGGGGATCGACCGCGTGATGCGGTTGTTCGAAGGCGTCGCCGAGGGCTGATGCCCCCGATCAAGCCGGGGCGTCGAGATAACTTTTTATAATGTCGCCGCCCCACACCGGCCCGCCCACTTCACGGCGAGTGCGCCGGGTCATGAGCCATTCTTCGCCCCGACGCTCAAAATCCCAGTGGTTGTAACCTGCCGTCAGCGGCTGATGCTTGCCATCGGCATCGCGCACCCAAACGACGGAGTAACCTTCCGCCCAAGCCGTATCGCCCTCGATCTCAATCAGCAGGTTGTCCACCGCGTGCATGCTGCGGTTTTCGATATGAGCTTTGTGCGCCCCGGTGGGGGAAGAGATCATCTCCCAGATCGCAGCTTCGCCCGTCAGTTCGCCGCCATCGAGATCATAGACGCCGTCCTTGCTCCAAATCGCGAGGTATTCCTCTGACCGGCCAAGATCGGCATTGAAGCCGTAGCGAGCCAGCGCGCGACGGATCTCCTCCTGATCCTCCATCATTTGCAGGCGCTTTTCCAGCACGGCAACGCGTTCCTCCAGGCTCATTTCAGCGTCCCTCCCTGAATTGCTGGTAGCTGTAGATCTCACCCGTCATTATTGCGGCATCGAACGATGCAAGACGGACAGCCGCGGGGGCGACCTCTGACGGGAGCGCAAAGCCAGTCCAATCCCGATCCTTGCCCTGCAATACTTCAGCGCGCTCGGTTCGAACGCCGCCCGGGTCGAACAGGTTCACCGCGATGTTGAAAGGCCGCAGTTCATGCGCAGCCCCGCGCACGAGTCGTTCGAGCGCAGCCTTGGAAGAGCCAGTAAGTTCGTTCACCACTCCCACGTCGCGCGCGCCGGATCCTGTCAGGTGGATTATGTGCCCGCCCCCCTGCTTCTGCATCAGGCGGGCAGCGGCCCGAGTGAGGAAGAACGGACCGGTGACATTCACCTCAAAGCCCCGCCGCCATTCTTCATCCGTGATGTCGAGCAGAGCGGAATAGCTGATCAGCACCGCGCTGTTGATCAGCACGTCAAGTCGGCCCGTGCTCTCCCAGTGCTGCGTCACAAGCGCATCCACGCTGGCGCTATCGGCAATATCGCACAGCACTGCACGCGCGCTGCCGCCATCGTTCCGGATCTGCTCCACCGTTTCGCTGAGTGTGCCGGGAAAGTGGGGCGAACCGTGACTGCTGGCCGCAACCGTCACGTCCGCGCCGGCCTGCGCCAGCGCCGTTGCAATAGCCTTGCCAATGCCGCGGCTTGCTCCGACAACTATCGCAGACCGACCGCGAAACTGCCCGCCCGTAATTGCCTCCATCACCCCTGCTCCGCCCTGACTACCCCGCAGTCACATGCCGCATTGCAGTTCTACGCCACGCCCCCATCGAAATCAAACCGATCAGTTCGGGTGTGTTTCCTCATCTTCGCTTGCGTGGATAAGCGCCGCTTCATATACCAAACCGATCAGTCCATCCCGCGATGGACTAGAAAAAATTGGGCGAGGAGAGCGGGCGTGAGAGTCGGAGTTTGCTATAATGTCGAGTATCATCCCGACATTCATAAATCCCCCAGTCGCTATTACGGCCAGATCCTCGAACAAGTCGATCTCATGGAAGAGCTGGGCTATGACACCGTCTGGTTCAGCGAACATCACTGCGCCGGCTATTCGTTCGGCAATCCAGCTGTAATCGCCGCGGCCGCCGCCCAACGCACCAAGCGCATACGCATCGGCACCGGGGTATCGCTGCTGCCGCTGCATCACCCCATCGTTTTGGCCGAACAGTACGGAATGCTGGACGTGCTCAGTAACGGTCGTCTCGAATACGGCGTAGGCCGCGGCTACCTGATGCAGGAGTATGACTGGCTGAAAGTGCCGATCGACGAAAGCCACTCCCGCTATCGCGAGGCAGCGGAGTTCATCATCAAGGCGTGGACTGAAACCGAGCCATTCTCCTTCCACGGTGAACACTTCGACGTCGACAATTACAGCTATTTCCCGCAGCCGGTGCAGCACCCGCATCCGCCCATCTACGCTTCGGCAGCAGGAACGAAGGCCAGCTTTGAATGGGCAGCTGCCATGGGCCTTAATCTGGGAACGGCGCTGTTTGGTCCGCCGATCGAGATGATCCGCGATAACGTTCAGCTCTATCGCCGCGAACTGCGCGCGCATGGCTTCGATCCGGCAACGCGCGAAGTCTGCGCGATCACGCAAATGTATTGCGCGGAAGATCAGGAAGAGGCCGAGCATGATGGCGATATCTTCGCCACCAATTACTACCGCTTCTTCGCGCAAGTGGATTCCGCCGCCCGCGTTTCCACCGTACCAACGATGTTTGAGGAAATTCGCGGCCGCGATCTGAACAAGGAAAACCGGGTGCTGCTCGGAAATCCCGAAAACCTCAGAACCCGGATTTCTGATCTGCGAGATGATATCGGCATCGACCTGCTGCTGATGGAAGTAGCGCAAGGTGGCGCGCCGACCGAGAAAGTATTCAGCGCGCTGGAACTCTTCGGCAAAGAGGTGCTGCCTCACTTGCAGGCCAAAAACCACACGCTGAATGACGAGCCAATGGCCGCCCAATAATAATACCGCCGGGAGAGGAGCGGACGATGAAGCTGGGAATGTTCGGGCAGCCGGCGCATCCGCCGGGCAGATCGCCCTATGACTGTCAGGAATGGGATCTGCAGGTCATCCGCTGGATGGATGAGCTTGGCTATCAGGAGGCATGGTTTGGCGAACACCACGCCCTGCCGTGGGAGCCAAATCCAGCGCCGGACATCCTGATCGCGCAGGCACTGCGCGAAACCAAGCAGATCAGGCTTGGCCCGGGCGGCATCTGCCTGCCCTATCATAACCCCGCCGTGGTCGCGAACCGGATCGCGTGGCTGGATCACCTCTCACAAGGGCGCCTGAATTTCGGCGTCGCTGCCGGTGCAGTTCCTGCCGATTGGACTTACCTTGGCATCAACGGCGCAGACACTCGCGACATGACGCGCGAGGCGCTGGAAATAATCCAGAAAGTTTGGACCGGTGAACGCCCGTTTGTTTACGAGGGCAAGTATTGGCGCGTGGAAGTGCCAGAGCCGGTGCCTCCCCTATACGATGTGCACATCAAGCCGTTTCAGCTGCCGCGCCCGCCCATTGGCGTATCCGGCCTAAGCCCCAATTCTCCCACGCTGAAGATCGCGGGCAAGATGGGCTTCCTGCCCATGAGCCTTGCCAGCACGACCGAGGCGCTAAAAACCCACTGGGATTCCTATGCGGAAGGCGCGGCTTCGGCCGGGCGCGTAGCCAGCCGCAAGGATTGGCGCGTCTGCAAGGAAGTGATTGTTGCCGACACCGATGAGGAAGCCGAAAGGATCGCAGTAGAAGGCGGACTTGGCGAGTATTTGGAAGGATACCTGCGCAATACCGCCCGACATATGGCGAAGGTGCAAGGCTTCCCCTTCGACGAGAGCCAATACACCGCCGAACACATGCTGAAAAACACGTGGTTTGTTGGCTCTCCTGATACCGTGCGGGAAAAGCTGGAACAGCTGCAGGAGGAAACCGGTGGCTTCGGCGTGCTGCTGGTCTTCGCCTGCGACTACAGCGAACAACCCGAAGCGTGGCGTAACTCGCTGCGGCTGCTCGCCGAAGAAGTCGTGCCGAAAATGTCTATTGCGGCGATGGCATCATGAGCGAAACAGCATCGCCCACCACCGCCCCAGTCGATACGCAGGTGCTGCGCCAGCCCATCAAGATAGGCTCCCTGGAACTGCCCAACCGCATCGTGATGGCGCCTATGACGCGCTATTTCTCACCGGAGGGGATCCCCGGCCCGGACGTTGCGGAATACTACGCACGCCGCGCGGCAGGCGGGACCGGACTGATCATCACCGAAGGCACATTCATCGACTATCCCACCGCAGGGTATGTCTCCACCGTGCCGGACTTCTTCGGAAAGGCGCTGGAAGGCTGGGCAGAAGTTGTGAAGGCGGTCCATTCCGCTGGCGGCAAGATCATGCCCCAACTTTGGCACACTGGCATGCAGACGCAGCCCAGCGACGTGGAAGACCCTGCCCGCCCCCGATCCAGCGCATCGGGCATGGTCGTTCCTGGCGAGCAGACGGGCGAGCCTATGACCTTGGCGGAGATTGACATCCTCATAGCTTCCTTCGCCAAGGCCGCCGCCGATGCAGATCGCCTGGGCTTCGATGGCATAGAACTGCACGGCGCCCATGGTTATCTGCTGGACAGCTTTTTCTGGCATGGCACCAATCGCCGGACAGATCGCTTCGGCGGGAACATTGCTGCCCGTGCGGAACTAGGCGCGGAAGTCATCCGCGCTTGCCGTGCGGCAACCCGGCCAGATTTCCCCATTTGCCTGCGCTTCTCGCAATGGAAGAATGTCGATTACGACGCCAAGCTGGCAGACACTCCTGCTAAACTGGAGCAATTCCTCGCGCCCTTGGTGGACGCTGGGCTCGACATCCTGCACTGTTCCACCCGGCGCTTCTGGTTGCCGGAGTTTGAAGGCAGCGATCTCAACCTTGCCGGTTGGACGCGAAAGATCACGGGCTTGCCAACAATCAGCGTAGGCTCCGTGGGCCTTTCCAACGATTTCTTCGGCAGCTTCGGTGAAGAGCAGACCGCCCTTGCACCCAATCTCGACCGGTTGATCGCCATGATGGAGCGCGGAGATTTCGATCTGATCGCGATTGGCCGCGCGCTGCTGGGCGATGCAGAATGGGCGAACAAGGTGATGGGCGGCGCCTTGGGCGAACTCCGTCCCTTCTCTCGCGATGCGATGGGATCGCTCGACTAAAAGGAACGCTGATCCATGGACTTTTCACTTACCGGCAAAGTGGCCGTTGTTACCGGTGCCAGCCGCGGCATGGGCCGCGCAATCGCTGTGCGGTATGCCGAACAGGGGGCTGATGTCGTCGTTACCGGGAGGGATGTCGCCGCGCTGGAGGAAGTGGCGGCGGAAGTGCGCAGCCATGGACGGCGCGCTCTGGTCGTCACTGCTGACCTGCTCAACCCCGCGGAGGCGGACATTCCTGTCAAAGCCGCAGTGGCCGAATTCGGCAGGCTCGACATTCTGGTCTGCAACGCAGGCGGTGCTGGCATGTATGTGGAGAACGGAACCGCTGACTTGTTCGACACCCCGCTTGAAGCGGTGGAAGGCCTGTTTCGCCTCAACACCTTCTCACCCTATGTCGCTTGCCGGGCGGCGGCGCAGATCATGAAGGACCAGGGCGGCGGCGTTATCATTACTGTTACATCGGTTTCTGGTTACTCCCCCTCGCCGGAAGTGCATGCCTATGCGGCGGCCAAAGCGGCTCTCCATGCGATGACCGTGGCGTGGAGCAAGGGGCTTGCCCAATATGGCATCCGTGTGAACGAGATCGTCCCCGGCGCTGTTGAAACGCATAACCTTTCGAAGCGGATCGCAACACCGGAAGGGCGCAAGATCATGGAGAGCGGCAACCCGATGGCTCGTTTGGGACAGCCTGACGATATTGCCGCGGCAGCCGTTTATCTCGCATCGGACGAGGCAAGCTGGCTGACCGGAACCGAAATCCGCGTGAGCGGGGGGGCACGGTGATGCATTGACACTGGCTTATCGATATCATCGCACAGGTCATCTGGGGGGCAAGCTTATGAAAATGGCACGACTAGTGCTGGCACTTGTGGCCGTTTCCATGCTCACGGCCTGCGGCGTGAAACAGTCAGTCGGCGATGCAGAGGCCCAGATCAGCACATTTCACGCGGATATTAATGCGGGACGTTTTGACGAGATCTGGAATGAAAGCTCGGCGGAACTGCGCAAGGCCAGTTCGAAAGACGATTTCCTCAATCTCATGAAGGCCATTCATCGCAAACTGGGCCCTGTGAAGAAATCTCAAAATGTGGGTTGGAATGCGAACGCCACGACTGGCGGAACCTTCATTACGGTTCAGATGCAAACCGAATTTGCGCGAGGAAGCGGGATAGAACAGTTTATTTATCGCAAGTCCGGAGATGATCTGCAGCTCAACGCATACAATATCAATTCACGAGATTTGCTAATCAACTAACTGCTCTGGATCAGGCGCGACGCGTTACTTCGCGTCGTGCGCCTTTAGGAACCGGCTGACGGTCAGATCAACGTATCTCTCGATCTGCTCTTGCGTCGGTGGACGGCCGATGTTGAGCATAACCCGTAAATGGAGATCCCCCCGCAACATGCCCATGAAGTGTTCGGAGGATAGCGCAGGCCATTCCACCACAATCTTGCCGCGCGCATGCGCTTCAGCCAGATAACATTCGATCATGTCAGTGGCGGCCTTCACCCCGGCGCCATAGAAATATTTTCCCAGATGTGGGAACGCCAAGCCGTTGTCGATCATCAGGCGATAATAGGCTTTGCCGTCATCGGAAAAGAGGATGTTGAGGAACTTGACGCCAAATCTGGAAAGGTATTTGTGAGGCTCTTCAGCGACATCCTCTGTCGCCTCCCGAATGCGCCGAACGAAATCTTCGGAACTCAGGTGACAGACCGCTTCAAATAGCTGTTCCTTGCTCCCAAAATGCGAATAGAGCGTCGATTTTGAAACCCCGGCCCGCGCCTGAATCATGTCTGTGGTCGCGCCAGGAAAACCGTATTCGAGAAACACGCGATGGGCCGCTTTGAGGATGACATCCCTCTTTGCCGACTTGCGACGCTTAGAGGCAGTCGCCTTGGCGCTGTCCTTCAGGTCCGACCCTGCCCGTTCCGCCGCTTCTATCATGGGTCGGGCCATAACCACAAATCACACCTCGTGCCAACTGAACGCCCTGGTCGTCACATCAACCATAGCACCCCTTTAACTGTATCGAACCGTTCGGTTCCATTGCTTTCTTGACTATCGGGAACCGCAATGCTGTGAACGCGCAAGCGGCCAAACAAAAAAATGATCACGAGGGTGTGCGAGATGGAAGGATCGGCAGGTCTGCAAGCTGTGACAGCAGAGCGGGACGATGATCCCATGCGCTTCTATACCCCCCACAAATTGCCGGACTATCTGCGATATGCCAAGCGATCCTGTCCAAATGCAGCACAAGTAGCGCGCGACCTGCGCCCATTGATCGAGGCTGGGGCCGCACAAGGTGAGCGGCAAGGCTACGTTCCTGACGATGTAATCCGGGCCATCTCAGACGCCGGAATCTGGGGTGTAAAAGTGCCCAAGCGCTTCGGCGGCGAAGAAGTGGACGCGCGCACTTATATCGATGTGATGGAAGAACTCTCTTACGCCGACGGTTCCACCGGCTGGGTAGTAATGGCGGCCAGCTTTGCAGGCGGCGCTGTCGGGCTTGGCCCCGAAGCTGTGGAGCGGGTCTATAACGGTGATGAGGGGATCGTCGCCGCTGCGCAGATCTCCAGCCTCGGCAAAGCAGAACGCATCAATGGCGGTTATCGCCTGTGGGACGGGAATTTCCACTTCGGCTCAGGCTCTCGCTATTCCAGCTGGTTCGGCGGCGCCTTCGCCGTGCAGAAGGATGGCCAGCCAGTGCTGAACGAGCACGGCAAGCCGGTCATCATCATGTGCTATGCCTCGCGCGACAATGTCCGGCTCAACAAGAATTGGGATGTCATGGGCCTGTCCGCCACCGGCAGCTACGATTTCAGTTTCGTTGACCAAGAGATTTCGGACGATTGGGTTTCGGGCGTTCCGGGGCGGGCGAACATCGGCGGGCCGATCCATGCAATCGGCGTTTCCATCGGCCACGTTGCATGGGCGCTGGGCGTGGGTCGCCGGGCGCTGGGCGAAATTCACAAGCTGGCCACCAGCAAGCGCCGCTTCCAACGAACTACCCTGATCGATCAGCCACGCTTCCAGATTGAATTTGGCCGTCACCTTGCCGCACTTCAGGCTGCGCGCACCCAAGTCCACAAGGTGTTTGACGACTGGTATGAAGCCGCCAAGCACGGCCCGGTCAGCATCGATATCAAGGCACAGGCGCGGCTGACATCATGCTGGGCAACGGAAGTAGCTCACGACGCAGCAAAGTTCGCAATGTTCTCAGCCGGCAGCAATGGCGTACGCAATGATGAGTGCAATGTCCTGCAGCGCGCTTTTCGGGATCTCCAGACCGGATCGACCCACCGGCACATCGACCAGGACACGTTTATCGAATGCGCTCAGGTGGCGCTGGGCATAGCAGACCCGCTGCTCCAGCTATAAGCAGCCCCCAGCAAGCGGGCTGGACACGCACCTCCTTATGCCTAGAAGGCCATCCACACCCGAAACTGACGGAAGAAGTGCCGTGTCCGACGAAGATTACGTTTATGATGAAGCCAGCGGCGAATGGCTACCCGCTGCCGAAGCGGCCGCTCGATCAGCTGCGGCAGGCGCCGTTGTCGTCAAGGACTCAGAGGGCAATATTCTGGCTGATGGTGACAGCGTTATCACTATCAAGGACCTGAAAGTAAAAGGCGCAGGCCAGACATTGCGCAAGGGCACGGTCATCAAGTCCATTCGCCTTACGGGCGATGAGCAGGAAATCGATTGCCGCTACGAAGGCATCAAGGGGCTGGTGCTGCGGGCGGAATTCGTTCGCAAGCACTGAA
Source organism: Novosphingobium sp. (assembly GCA_045629505.1). Taxonomy (GTDB): domain Bacteria; phylum Pseudomonadota; class Alphaproteobacteria; order Sphingomonadales; family Sphingomonadaceae; genus Novosphingobium. The sequence goes on along the minus strand of JAZQRJ010000049.1, from coordinate 26,302 downwards.
ACCTGTTGCTGGCGCAACTATGGAAGCAGTGCTCTGCGCGCTGGCTCAACTTTTCAGTCGCTCGATCGCATCTGCCTGAAAGCGCTGCAACTTCGTCACGAACTCAAGATAAGTCTGCAGCTTCTCTTCCGGCACGTCGTACAGTGCATTGAGCATCTGATCGGAATATTCCTGCGCCGCTGCTGCGGCTTCCTTTCCGGACTCCGTCAGATAAACGCGCTTGAGCCGCGCATTGTCTGCGTCAGGCTCAACCACCACCAACCCCTTTTCCTTCAGCTTGCTGATGAACTGGGAGGTTGCCGATCGCGTCACATCCAAAGCATCGGCAATTTCGCTGCCAATGACGCCGCTCCGCCTCTGGATGAGGAGGCACATCTCGGCCTCCACCATCGTCAGCCGGGTCTTCCCGCCCAGGTTATATGAAACCCGGCGTTGCAGCGCGATCTGGTTGAATACCTGCATCAGCACTTCATTGATCTGACGCGGCAAATCTTCGTGTTGATCATCGCTCATGCGTGTAATCCGATCGGGGCTGGCATGTTGAGAGAAATAGGGAGCATGTTTAAATACCATCCAATCCATTAACCCTGCCCAACACGCCCGGCCGGAAGCCAAATAGCGTTTGGAGAGTTTCGGAGCCGAACTGCCTGATCGACGGGTTTATGGACAGAAACCAGTTTTCCTGCGGCATCAACCATTGCAGCGTATAAACCGCGAAGACTGCGGCCCTGCTGCTGCCGCAGGTGTTTTCACCATTGGTGTGATACGTGCGGCCATCCATCACCAACAGCGAGCCGGCCGGGGCAACCATCGGTTGCATCCGCGCTAATGCAGCATCGTCTGGCCGCACACCGTTCAGTTTATGTGACCCTGGCAAGATTACTGTTGCGCCGTTGGTTGGCGTAAACTCGTCAAGACACCAGGCGAAGTTATAAACCCACGCTTGCTGCTGGGGCGCGGGCAAATGCCCTTGATCGCAATGAATCACCATGCTGCCACCGCCGCCTCGCGTAATGTTGGCCGACATGCTTGAAAGCAGCGCAGGCCAACCCAGCGCGCGCGTCACCATCTCGATCGCCAGCGGATGTTCTGCGAGTTCACAAAACACGGGATCATGGCTCGGCAGGTTCCAGATCCGCTGGTTCACGTGATCATCCTTGCCATACTGAAAGTCACGAGCGAGACCGTATCTTCGGTCACTGTCCGCAGCGCGATAACATGCGTCGCGAAGTTCCTTCAGAAACTCCGGATCAAGCGCATTCGCGATGATGCAGGCGCCATGTTCGTCAAGCTGACCAAACGCCGCTTCAACATCGCTCACCGTTTCCGGGCCGTCAGTCAGCCATTCGTTCAATGATCGCTCCAGCCAAATCGTGGCCCCGCGCGCAGCCTTCTTACAATCGGGCCACGGGGTCAATCTCACTTAACCGACGATGTGCCGACCTTGTCATTACGGCTATCAGCGCCAAGATGCATGAAAGGTTATTGCGCCCCTTCATAAAGTATAGGCCAAAAATTGTATAGATCTTCTCGTCATCCCATGAGGCTCTGCCATTGCCATCATGGCAAACAGCGGCGCAATTTTTGAGCTTCGCAAATAAAGGACGCGCCAAAGGTCTGCGTTATGACTTTGTTAACCGTCGCCAGGGGCAGTGTTTTGCATTTTTTGGACCAGATATTAAAATAACGACCAGGGAACGGGAGCTTCGGCGATCGAGATGTTTGGAGCGAAAGCCCGGATGTTCTCGCCGGAACTTCAGGCTGAGAGGGAAACGGGTTCTTCAACCCAGTCACGCCGCAAGGTGAAGCCAGCAAAGGCCATGAACACACCAGCTAACCCATAGAGGCCAAGCGACCATATAATCGACATGCGCAGGGCCTCATCGCCATAGATCGGCGTCAATGCATCGGAGAGTGCGCCCAGCGCATAGATGCCTGCAGCAAGACCGATGAGGTTGTTGATCAGTAAAAACAGCGCTGAGGCCGTCGCCCGCGCGGCCGGCTCCACCAGATACTGCACCGCCGTCAGCACCGGACCGAGCCAGACAAAGCCCAATCCTTGCGGGATCAGGATCAGCAGGAAAGCCATCAGCGGATTATGGCTCCCCACGCCTGCCGCCCATAGCGGCGCCCCGATCACATAAGCGAGGGCGGGAAGCCAAGCATACCAGGCACGATTTCGTTGGCCCAGACGATCGGCCAGCCAGCCACCGCTCAACATGCCTGCGATGCCTCCCGTCAACAGCGTAGCCGCCACGAACAGGGCTGTCTCGAAAAGGCCGAGCCCGAAGCTGCGCTGCACGAAACTCGGCAGCCAGAAACTGATTCCATACCCGATGGATGAGCCCGCTGCCGCACCAAGCGACAGCAACCAAAACGCCGGTTTGCGCGCAAGTATTCTTGCTACCTCTCCGGCGCGCACGCCCGACCGGGGGAGCCCTTCCTCCGCGCCCGCCGCGATGGGTCGTGGCAAATCCCGCACGATCCACTTGAACACCGGCGCCAGAACGACACCCGCAAGCCCGATAACCAGGAAAGCCACTCGCCAATTCACCGTCTCGGCAATGAACCCGCCAGCAAGCAGGCCGATCGCAGAACCCAGGGGGATGCCCAGTGAATAAATGGCAAGCGCAGTCGCCCTTCGACGCGGGGGGAAATAGTCGCCGATAATCGCATAGCTGGGTGCGACGCCGCCCGCCTCCCCCACGCCGACACCAACGCGGGCGAGAAAGATGTGCCAAAAGCTCTGCGCCAGTCCGCACAAGGCGGTGAAGCCGCTCCACGCGAATAGGCTTGCCGCGACAACCCAACTGCGGCTCGTCCGGTCTGCCAAGGAAGATAGCGGCACCGCGAGCGTGGAATAGAGTATCGCGAAGGCGATGCCTCCCAGCATTCCCATCTGACCGTCGGTAAGTCCTAGATCCTGTTGGATCGGCCCCGCCAGGATCGAAAGGATCATGCGGTCAAGAAAGTTGAAGACATAGACCAGCAAGAGCATCGCCAGCACCAGATTGGCGCGCGGCACGCCCTGTCCATTGCGTTGTGCCGCTATTCCATCCGTCACTGTTCCCGCCCTTTCCGAAGCGCCAGATCAATCACCTGGCCCCGCCTGATACTAACCTCGCACCCCGCAAGGCTATATTCCTGTTCTTTTTAAGATCCGCTGGCGCAATGGCCATCTAGGAATGGTCGCGCAGATCAGGCAAGAAACACTCCATTCGGCCGGTTACGAGTCCGCAAGGGAGTTGGAATGTCAGTAATTACTACGCACCGCGATGGTGAAATTCTTGTCATTGTCTCAAACAACCCCCCGGTGAACGCGCTGGGCAGAGCAGTACGCGTTGGACTCTACGAGGCGATCGAAGAGGCCGCCAAGGACGATTCCGTAAAGGCGATAGTCGTTCGTGCCGACGGCCGCACCTTTTTTGCAGGCGCAGACATCACCGAGATCGGCGCTGGCGGCGAAAAGTCGATCGGCCTCAATGAAGTCATCAATGCATTCGAGGACAGCCCCAAGCCGGTCGTGGCCGCGATTCATGGCACCGCGCTGGGCGGCGGCATGGAAGTCGCGCTGGGCTGTCACTATCGCGTTGCGGTTCCCTCGGCGAAGATGGGCCTGCCCGAGGTCAAGTTGGGCCTCATTCGCGGCGCGGGCGGCACGCAGCGCTTGCCGCGCGTAGCCGGCGTCGAGACCGCTCTGGAAATGATCGTCTTCGGCAATCCCATCCCGGCTTCCAAGGCGCTGGAAATCGGCCTGCTGGATCGTCTCGCTGGTGAAGACAGCCTGGAGGCGGACGCCGTCGCCTTTGCCCTCGAAATGCTGGCCAATGCCAGCCATCCTGTGTCCAGCGCTCGGACCGATCGCATCGGCACCTACGATCCGGCAGTCTTCGAGAAATTCCGCAAGGACAACGCCCGCAAGATCAAGGGACTCGACGCTGCAGAGGCGAGCATCAAGGCTGTCGAGATTGCAACCCAGCATCCCTTCTCCGAAGGTCTGAAGCTGGAATGGGACCTGTTCGTGCCCTTGATGAACGGAACCCAATCTAAAGCTTTGCGGCACATCTTCTTTGCCGAGCGGGCTGCGGCCAAGATCGATGATGTGCCGCGCGATACGCCGACCCTACCAATCAGCAAGGTCGGCGTGATTGGCGCTGGCACGATGGGCGGCGGCATCGCGATGAACTTCCTTTCCGCCGGATATGACGTCACCATCGTTGAGCGTGAACAGGCTGCTCTGGATCGCGGCATCGGCATCATTCGCAAGAACTATGAGGGCACCGCAGCCAAGGGCAGGATGACAGCTGCGCAAGTCGATGCTGCTATGGACCACCTTACGGGATCGCTGGAATTCAACGATCTGGCCGATTGCGATTTGGTGATCGAAGCGGTCTTCGAACAGATGGACATCAAGCAGGAAGTGTTCCGCAAGCTGGATGCAATCTGCCAGCCGGGGGCGATCCTTGCCACCAACACCAGCTATCTGAACGTCAACGAAATCGCCGCCGCTACCAGCCGCCCGGAATCGGTTGTGGGCCTGCACTTCTTCTCGCCCGCCAATGTCATGCGGATGCTGGAAGTCGTGCGCGGGGAAAAGACCAGCGGGGAAGTTCTGGCCACCAGCATGGCTCTTGCCAAGAAGATCGGAAAGATCGCCGTCGTCGCGGGTGTGTGCCACGGCTTCATCGGCAACCGCATCCTTGCCGCGCGTCAGCAGCAGAGCGAAAAACTTCTGCTGGAAGGCGCGCTGCCAGAGCAGGTGGATCGGGTGCTGACTGACTTCGGCTTCCCTATGGGACCATTCCAGATGGCCGACCTTGCCGGGCTGGACATCGGCTGGAAGGCGGGAGAATCGCGCGGGGCAACCATCAAGGACGCGCTGTGTGAACGCGGCCGGCTCGGCCAGAAAACCGGCGCGGGCTTTTACGATTATGACGAGAACCGTCGCCGTACGCCGTCGCAGGAAGTGAACGATCTGGTGCGCGAATATGCAGCCAGATCCGGCAAGGCACCGCGTGAGATTTCCGATCAGGAGATTCTGGAACGCCTGCTCTACCCGATGGTCAACGAAGGCGCGATGATCCTTGAAGAGGGCATCGCGCAGCGGGCTAGCGACATCAATGTCGTCTATGTGTATGGCTACGGTTGGCCGTCCTATACTGGTGGGCCGATGTTCTGGGCCGACACCATGGGCCTCGACAAGATTGTCGCCGGGCTGGAAGCCTACGCCGAAAAATGGCCAGAGCTCACAATATCGCCCCTGTTGCGAGACAAGGCCGCAAAGGGTGAAACCTTCAGCTAGGCCGGAGCATGTCCGGCCACACTAATAAGCCAATTTTACGGGAAGGAATTATAAGATCATGAGCGAATTCAAGCTTCTTATCGGCGGCGAACTCGTCGATGGCGCGCGCGAGATGGACGTCGTTAACCCGGCAACCGGCAAAGCTTTTACAAAGTGCCCGGTGGCAGATGAGGCCCAGCTTGATCAGGCCGTTGCCGCTGCGAAAGCCGCTTTTCCTGCATGGTCTGCCAAGTCGCAGGATGAGCGTGCAGCTCTCATCAACAAGATCGCCGACACCCTTCAGGCGCAATCGGAAGATCTGGCCCGCCTGCTGACCAGCGAACAGGGCAAGCCGCTCGATCAGGCCAAGATGGAACTGATGGCGTGCATGTTCACGCTGAAGGTCTTTGCCGACATGCGGCTCGAACCCAAGATCCTGCAGGAAAACGAAAAAGCCCGCATTTACGAAATCCGCAAACCGCTGGGCGTTGTGGCAGCTATCACGCCGTGGAACTTCCCGATGATGATGGCGGTCCACAAGGTTGGCCCGGCGCTGCTTTCAGGCAACACGGTTGTTCTTAAGCCCGCGGCGACTACCCCGCTCACCACTCTGAAGTTCGCGGAAATCTGCCACAGCATTCTGCCTGCGGGCGTCGTCAACGTCATTTGCGACGAGAACGATCTGGGCGGCGCGCTCACCAGCCATCCCGATGTGGATAAAATCACTTTCACGGGATCGACCGCCACCGGCAAGAAGGTGATGGAAGCTGCATCGCGTGCCGTGAAGCGGGTTACGCTGGAACTGGGCGGCAATGACGCCGCGATCGTGCTCGACGATGCCGACCCGATCGAAACCGCGCGCAAGATCTTCCAGGCGGCTATGGCCAACGCAGGACAAGTCTGCCTTGCAGTCAAGCGCGCCTATGTGCCGGACTCGCTCTATGACGCCTTCTGTGAAGAATTGGCCCGCTTGGCAGGCGAAGCCGTGGTCGACGATGGCTCCAAGCAGGGTGCACAGATCGGCCCGGTCCAGAACCGCATGCAGTTTGAAAAGCTGAAAGGATTGCTGGAAGACGCAAAGTCCGAAGGTAAGATTATTGCCGGCGGCAGTGCGATGGATCGCGACGGCTTCTTCATCGAACCGACCATCGTTCGAGACGTAGATGACAATGCCCGCATTGTGCGCGAAGAGCAGTTCGGCCCAGTGCTGCCGGTGCTGCGCTACGAACAGATCGAGGACGTGCTCGCGCGCGCAAATGATAGCGAATATGGCCTTGGCGGCTCAGTCTGGGGCAAGGATATCGACCGTGCCGTTAGCGTTGCTGAAAAGATCCAGTCGGGCACGGTGTGGGTCAACCAGCACATGGCGCTGGCCCCCAATATCCCGTTCCGCGGCGCCAAGCAGTCCGGCCTTGGCGGTGAGCTTGGCCAGGAAGGTCTGCACGAGTTCACTCAGGCAACAGTGGTGAACATCAAGCTGGCTTGAGGTTTGATCGTCCGGCCGGGGTTTAACTCGCCACGGCCGGACGCTCCTTGCCAATTGAAATCCCTCTTTGACAGCACCCATGCCGTAGAATAGCGCTTCACCCCGGAAACTCCGGGCGAGGCAGACAAATGAACCAACAGATTGGATCAGCAGAGTCGCGCGCCCGTGCATACCGGCAGGGCGAATTTTTCGGCTGCCCGCCCAACCCGAACAGGAAAGCGACATGTCCATAGAAATCAGCCGTGAATTGATCGACGAACTTCACAAGTTCAGCACGCCGTCTGTGCTGAACGGCTTGAAGCGCCTGGGCCTTCCCACTGAAAAGCTGGAAACGATGGATCGCCAGATCATCGGCTGCATGGCGCCCAATCTTGGCGTGCGGGTCGGTTTTGCAGCGACCCGCAAGATCGCGACGCGGCGCAGCGGCCCGGCAGGCGGCAGCATAAAGGCTGGGCCCGACCAAGGCCTGCTCACCGTGCCAGCTCCGCGCTTTCTGGTTGTTGAGAACGTGGGTGATTGGCGCGGCCCGGTCGCGTGCTGGGGCGAACTGACGGCGCACATCAACGTTGCGCTGGAATGCCACGCTGGCGTTACCAACGGCCCGGTTCGTGATGTACCGGAAATGGAGGCTGTCGGCTTCCAGACTTTCGCCAACGGTATCGGTCCGGGCGGCGGCCATGTCGACCTGCTTTCGATCGGAGAGCCGGTGACTGTGGCTGGCGTTCTCGTCAACCCTGGCGATCTGATGCACGGAGATTCACACGGCGTCGTGAAGATCCCGAAGGAAATGGCAGCCGATCTGCCTGATGCGATAGGCGCTGCCGAAGCGCGGGAGCAGCGTCTGTTCGCAATCTGCAAGAAGCCCGATTTCAACCTTGAAGAGCTGGTTGCCGCCCTCCAGCAATCTTAAACTCTGCGTGCAATCCAGCATCGGCCTGCGCCTTTCGGGGTCACGGGCCGATGCCGGCAATTACATTCAGGGAACGACTTTTGAAGCGTCCTTGGCGGCCTGGCCTTCGTAGGTCCACGGCTTGCGCCCATCGAACGGCGGCAGCTCGTTCAGTATATTTGCTCCGCCCTCCAGCTTGTCGACCTTGAAACCAAAGCCGCCATTGATGGTGGTTTTCTTGATCTTCCAGCCCTTGTCCGTGCGCACATAGTCGTTGATGCGCAGCGACAGGCCGAAGCTGGGTTTGGAACCGCGGAATTCGACCAGACCGATCTGCACTGACCAGCCCTTTGCCGTATCGCCAGCCACCTCGACCCATTCAGATACGGAAACCTGGAAAACATATGGCAACGGCCCAGCATCGCCATAGTAATAATCCCAGTATTCCGTGAATTGCTCACGACCCTTCGGCCCCTTGCCCGGCTCGTGTAGGCCGCGCACCTCAAACGTCGCGTCTTCTGCAAGCTGATCCAGTGCCTCCATGCCACCAGCCTGCCTACCATTGAAGCCGCCGCAACAAGCCCAGTGGAACTTGCGGAAGCAATCGTTGATCTCACGCACGTCTTCCAATTCACGCAGGCGCTTGCCCTGCTCCGCCACCAGCGCTTCCAGCGCAGTGATCCTATCCTAGCTCATCCAGATATCCTCCATCCCAATTTTTTCATTGTCATAATCGCAAAAACGCCGGCCCCTTTCTACAAGGAGCCGGCGCAATTGTGTCTTCAGGCTAGAGAACCGTTCAGGAAGCTACCTTCGCAGCGTCCTTTGCCTGCTGGCCTTCCCAGGTCCAGGGTTTACGGTCATCCATCGGGGGCAGTTCGTTCAGCGTGTGCTGACCGCCTTCAAGTTCATCGACCTTGAAGCCGAGACCACCGTCAATCGTCGTCCTGGTGATCTTCCAACCTTTGTCGGTGCGGCGATAATAGTTGCGACGCGTAGCCATGTTGAACACCGGCTTGCCGCCACCACGAAAACCGAACAGGCCGATCATCACGCACCAGCTCTCAGCCTCGTCGCCCTTGACTTCAACGAACTCAGAAACCGCAGTCTGGAACACGTATGGCAGCGGGCCGGCATCACCGTAGAAGTAATCCCAGTACTCAGTGTACTGTTCGCGACCCTTCGGCCCCTTGCCCGGCTCATGCAGGCCCTTCACTTCAATCGTGGCATCGTCAGCGAGGTTATCGAGTGCTTCCATGCGTCCGGCCTGAACGCCATTGAAACCACCACAGCAGGCCCAGTTGAACTTGCGGGCAGCGTCCGTGATCTCCCGCACATCTTCCAGTTCCTGAATCCTGGCTTCCAATGCGGCCAGCCTATCCTCACTCATTCACTTTCTCCTTTTTCATTTAACTCTAATGCATGCTGGCGCTGCTGCGCCTCGCTCAATTGAATCGCCCCTGAGATGCCAGACACTGACAGAAAAGCAAGCCTTGCCGATTCATAATCACTTGGTTAGTGCGGAGTCGAGCGATGCCCAGAAAACAGACTATAGAGTAAAACTTATGTCGATAATCTCTCCCAAGGTCGAATTGCTGCCAAAGTCGGATTTCATTATCGGAAAGCCGATCAACGGGGGCGGCATCCGTGAATATGATCATCTTTATCCCGCCAATGGGCAGTTGACCCGGAAGGTGGCTGTAGCGGGCCCAGAAGAGGTTGATGCTGCGGTTCGGGCCGCCCGCGCAGCTTTGCCGGGCTGGCGCGCCACTCCCCCCAACGAAAAGCGCAAGATCATGCTGCGCTTTGCCCAGCTCATCCGTGAAAATGGCGAACGGCTGAAGCGCGTCGTCAATGCCGAAAACGGGGGCATCTACCACCAGCTCGACTGGTTTGTGGAATGGGATGCCGACCTGTTCGAATACAACGCCGGTTATGCCGACAAGATCTGCGGCGAAGTCGTGCCAATCTGGCCGCAGAAAGCGTTCGATTACACGATCGACGAGCCTTATGGCGTGATCGGCATCATGGTGCCGTGGAACGGCCCAGTGATCTCGTTCGGCCAAATGATCGCCCCGGCGATGGCCGGTGGCAACACCTGCATCATCAAGCCGACCGAAATGGCTCCATACTCCTGCCTGTTCCTTGGCGAACTGGCGCTGGAAGCCGGCGTTCCCGAAGGTGTGATCAACGTGATCCCCGGCAACTTTGAAGCTGGCGAAGCACTCACAAAGCACCCGGGCGTGGACAAGCTTCACTTCACCGGCAGCGGCAACACAGCGCGCAAGATTCTTGCCAACGCTGCTTACAACATGACCCCGGTCGGTTTGGAACTGGGCGGCAAGTCGGCACGCCTGGTATTTCCGGATTGCGACTGGGATCAGGCCGTACAGTCGGTCGTGATGACCGCAGTGGCTAACGCCGGGCAGGCCTGCATTGCGGGGTCGCGCGCACTTGTTCACGCATCAATCTACGACAACTTCCTGGCTGACTGTCAGGCTCTGGCTGCCAAGATTCCGATCGGCGACCCCAACAGCACAAGCACTGTGATGGGCCCGATCGCGCACCGACTGCAATATGATCGCATCATCGGCATGCTGGACCATGCACGCAGTGAAGGCGCTGAATTCATCTCTGGCGGTGAGGCTGTGGGTGGCGACTTGGCCGATGGCTACTTCATCAAGCCCACGCTCATCAACGATCCGGAAGCCAAGCTGGAAATCTCCCGTGAGGAAGTGTTCGGTCCGGTCGTCAGCCTGATGCCGTTCAAGGACGAAGACGACGGCGTGACCAAGGCTAACGATTCCGAGTTCGGTCTTGCTGCCTACATCGAGAGCACCAATATCAAGACGGTGCATCGGGTTGCTGCAAAGCTGGATGCTGGCAACGTGCTCGTGAATGGTGCGGCCGGCCTTCCCACCGCAGCGCCATTTGGCGGCCATAAGCAGAGCGGCGTCGGTCGCGTGGGCGGAATCTGGGGCATTCGCGAGTTTATCCGCACGAAGAATGTCCACATCGCAATGTAATTGTGATACATCTTTCTAGTAGCGAAGGTGCGGCCCGGACGAAGAACGCCAGACCGCACCCAAATAGGAGCATCTGAATATGGCAAAAGCGAAACTGCGCCACGTCGCAATCAACTGCGAAGACCTCGAAGGCGAAGCAAACTTCCTGAAGCAAGCATTCGACCTTGAAGAAGTTGGCCGGGCCGGCGACGTGAACTCTTCGGGCGCAATCTATATGAGCGACGGCGTAATGAACATCGCGCTCATCAAGATCGCTGACCCCAATTTCCCGAACTTCAACCCGCAGGGCCTAAACCACATCGGCTTCGTGGTCGAAGATCTCGACGCTGTGATCGATTCGGCAGAAGCTGCTGGCGCCAAGTCGATGGTTGATCGCGACAACAAGGACGCGGGCGTTACGTGGGAAATGAAGATGAAGTCGCCCAGCGGCAAGTTTGACTTCGACCTTTCCGACCATGGTTGGCCGGGCATCACGCTCTAAGTCGAGCCAAAGAGACCTGCAGGATCAGTAGGCCGGCACGCGTACCACGCGAGCTAAAACAGATCATCCCAGAATGGCCGTGTTCGCGAAAGCGGGTGCGGCCATTCGATTGTCCGGGTTGACACTCAGTCGTGAGATTGCTGTTCGGTCAACCGTGCAGCGCCGGGCGCGTTCATCGCACTGCGATCGGGACTACCACTCGTTGATCGAAGCGGTCAGCAACCGCACATAGCGGTCAATTTCATCGCGAAGCTCGTCACTCACGGTTGTGTTCTGGGACAGCAGGACGCCCAGATAACATCCCCGCATCGTCATCATCAGCATTCGCGCAGGGACCATCGGATCCCGGAAGGTGATGCCCTCACGCTCACCATAATCCATGATGATGCTGTAAATCCCTGAAACCATCGCATTGCCCAGCCGTTCGCCAGCTTCCCGAAGTTCGGGAAAACGATGGGATTCGCCATAGATCAGCCGGATCACGCCATAATGCACGGGATCCAGCGAGATTTCCAAACTACGGCGAGTGAACTCGCTCAACATATCTGCAAGCGGGCGGGTCGGGCCCGTGGCAGCGCGGATCTGCGCGCTGAGATTGCCCTCCACCATCTTGTTCATCATCGCGATGAACAATTGTTCCTTGGACGAGAACCGGGAGTACAACGTAGTCTTGGATATGCCCGCGGCCTTGACGATCATCGCCATCGAGGTGCCGCCATATCCGTGCTTCAGAAACTCCTGAAGCGCGACTTCGACCAGATCGTTCTCAATCTCGGCCACTTCTTCCAGCCGGGGACGTCCGCGACTACGCCGCTTGGAATTCTCGCCGTTGCCATTGCTAAGCGCGCCATGTGTCGCATGTATCGCAGTCATCATGTCTCCAGGCCCACTTGCCGGCGAAAGCGCAATCCGGATTACCTACTGAACCGCGCCTACCAGAAAGGTGCGACAGTGCGCAAATGCGTGACGCGCTCCACCTCTAACCTGCTACCAGCCCCGCAGCAGCGATCCCCGCAAGGGCGACAGCTTCGTCATTATCAGACAAGTCACCCGTCACACCCACCGCGCCGATCAGCGCACCTTGCGCATTTCGGATCAATACGCCGCCAGCCGCGGGGATAACCTTGCCGCCCCAAGCGGCGCTAAGCGCAGCCATAAATTGCGGACGGTCAGCAGCAATGTCACCCAGCGCGCGGCTGGACGTGCCCATGGCGAGAGCGCCAGAAGCCTTGCCGATGGCAATGTCCGGCCGGCCAAAACCCGATCCATCTTCCCGTTCAAGCGCAACCATATGCCCCCCAGCGTCCAGCACGGCCACTGTCAACGGATTGAGGCCCAACTCACGGCCCTTGGCTCGTGCTGCCACCACGATAGTTTGCGCCTGATCAAGACTTACCATTCCTCGCCCCTTTTCCTTTCCGTTTAATGCCGTCGCAATCAGCCGTGCGTCGATGCCCCACCACCCGATGATTCCGGTAGCGCGGGTGCAGAACCAGCCCGGCGCTCTGTCCATTCCACGCGATAGAGATCAAAGCGACGATCACGCAAGTTCTGGACCGCGCCGGACTGCCGACTCGTCAGAAGATCGTCCAGCGAGAGGTCGGCGATGGCAATGGTCTCCGTATTAGGTGCCGTATCCGCCGCCACGCCATCGCGGGCAAAGGCAAAGTCCGAAGGTGTCAGGATCGCACTTTCCGCATAGTGGACGTCCATGTTCTCCACGTTCGGCAGATTCCCCACCACACCGGACGTGATAACGTAGCACTGGTTTTCCACCGCTCGGGCCTGACAGCAATAGCGCACCCGCAGATAACCGCGCCGCTCATCAGTGCAAAACGGTACGAACAGCATCAACGCGCCTTGGTTCACCAGGTGGCGGGCAAGTTCCGGGAATTCGCTGTCATAACAAATCATTACTCCGATTGGGCCGCAATCGGTGGGGATGACGCTCGCACCAAAACCACCCTGAATGTTCCACCAGCGGCGCTCTGACGGCGTGGGGTGCAGCTTTTCCTGAGTGTGGGTCGAACCGTCGCGCAGAAAGATGTAGCTGATGTTGCGGATTTCCCCTTTGGCAACGCGCGTGGGATGGGATCCGCCGATGATGTTGATGTTATAGCTGACCGCCATCCGCTCCATAAATGCGCAGAAGCGTTCGGTATAGTTAGCGATCTTGTCGATTGCATCGACCGGGCCAAGCTTCGTTTCCTCGATGGAGAGCAACTCCAGCGTGAACAGCTCCGGGAACAGCACGAAATCGGAACTGTAGTCTGACGCAACGTCGATCCAATATTCCACCTGCTCCTCGAATTCAGTGATGGTGCTGATCTTGCGCATCTGGAACTGCACGGTCGCCACTCGAACCGATGAAGGCAGACGTTCCCGAAAGCCGGGGACTTTCTTGCCAGTATCGCGGGGGGCCAGCGGGTTGGTCCAATACATCAGCACGGCGTTACCGTCGCTTTCCCGATCTGTGGGAATGTAGTCGCGCAGGATGCCGCGCGGCTCATACCCCTCGTTCACCTGAAAGCTGATGACGGGATCGCGCACTTTCTTCTCCATCACCGCCTGCAGGTACTCCTGCGGTGTGGGATAAGTGCGCTTGCGGCGAGCATAGCCCGGCATCCGCCCGGCAAAGGCAATGCCTTTCAATTCGAACTGCTGGCAAAGTTCCTTACGCTTGCGATAGAGCCGCTGACCGATACGCAAACGTCGGTACTCCGGGTTTACGCAAACTTCGAAACCATAAAGGACATCGCCATCATCGCTGGGCGGATGACCATATCCGCCGGCGCTGATTTCTTCCCACGTATGCGGCGTAAATGCCTGCATGGTGGTAACGATCATCGTGGCGCAATGGCCGACGATGGTGCCTTCGTATTCGGCCACGAACTGGCCTTCGGGGAAGTTGTTGATCTGCCCGCGAACCTCGGCACGTGTGAAAGCATCGGCCTTGCCATACACGGTGGCGGATAGCCGAGCGATGGCCGGAACATCGCTCACTTTAGCTTGTCGGATGAGGAGCTTGGGCTTCGTGTGCAGGGGACTGGCTACCGTCCCGCTGGCGGGCGCTTTTGGAGAATTTTTGACCATGGGCGCAATTTAGAACCCGCGGCGAAGCAGTCCAGCTTTGTTTGGGCGTGAAAGGAGATCTCACCTCCCATGGTGGGTATGCCCCTAATCGCTTAGGTCCCCCAACTTTCCAGCCTTACAGTATCCCGCCACGTCCTGACAGCAGGCGATCATTAGTAATAAGTGGCTTACGTCCGGCCCGTACGATACGGACTGTAATCCTCGGAAACTTCCACAAATTCCAACGGATTGCCGAAGCAGTCCTGAATAAAGAATGCTCGCCCGAATATTTGGCCAACTTCTAACTGTATTTCTATTTCGTTTGCTATCACGGCAGCTTTCACCGCATCATAGTTGACGATAGAGAACGCGAAGTGTTTGTGACCATGCGTTTGCAGATCTTCACGCGGATTGGATCGTTCAAGCGGAAGCTGGGCAGCGTTTTCCACCTCGAAAACTTCCAGACGCATTTCGCCATTGGTCAAATAAGCCACTTGCGCGCGCGCCGCCGGGATTTCCCACCGCTTCTCTACCGAAAAACCGAGAATCCGGCCGTACCAGTCTATCGCTCGATCCAGATCCGGAACCGAAAGAGCGGCATGATGCCAGCCCTTCACCGCGTTGGCAGGCAATTCTGTCATCACCGATCTTGCACGAGATAGCGCGACAAGACATCTCTGGGCGGAACCTCCGCCTGACGTGCGGCAATCTTTTCCGCGGTAAGCCATACGTGATTTTCGCCATGGACGGCTTGCCCAAGCATCAGATCGGCCACCCAATTCGCGATAACTTCAACGTGATCGCCGATGATGTTGACGACGCGCTCACGCGCCTCTCGTACTTCGGCCGGAACTTTCGCGTGTTCCCGCAAGAAGCCTTCAGTCATTACGATGCCGGGGCTGATCGCTGCGATAGTTACGGGATCATCAGCGTGCTCTGCCGCCAAAGCCTTGGACAGGAAGGTGACGCCGGCCTTGCTGGAAGCATAGCCGTTCATTGAAGGAACGGGCACACCATCCCAACCTGCACCAAGGACATTGCCGATCGTCAGACGCCGCCCGCCATCCGCGCCTTGCGAAATCGCGCGGGCAATGCCGACGCGGCACACATTCATCGTGCCAAGCAGGTTTATTTCGACCATGCTGCGAAAGTCCGCTTCAGGCAGGTCTACAAGCCGCGACCCGGTTAGAGCCAGTCCGGCATTGTTGACACAAATATCTACCGGGCCGAGTTCACGCTCGGCAGCTGCCCACAGCGCAGCAACGGCGCTGCTATCGCGGATGTCACATGGAAATGCGGCTGCCCGCGCCTTATCCATCGGAAGCCCTGCCGACCAGTTGTCCGGCACTTCTGGACCACAAACCATCACGGATACGCCGCGTTCCATCAAGGCAATCGCGATCCCCCGCCCTAGCCCTTGCGTGCTGCCGGTTACAATCGCGACGCGGTCTGCATCGTTGCCATTACTCAAAACTGTCTCGCTCATCCCATTATCCTGCGGCTTGAGGTGAAAGGCTTAGACGTAATTCCAGCCACGGAAGCTGCTGCCTGCCTGACGGGGAGACAGAAAGCGGCCAAGATCCACCTCTCGATCAATGTCAGCCAGCACGGCTTCGGCTTCCGCCACCACCGTCTCTTCGTCCCAGCGGGTCGATTTGCCGCCTTCAATCAACCGCTCACCCGCGATCCAGACACTATCGACCATGCCCGCATGGCCAGCCCACACCAGGGACCCAACCTTGCGACGCCCGGCGTGATCGGGAGCGAAATCGGAACGCTGAGTATCGACCAGAACGCAGTCTGCTGCCTTGCCCACCTGGAGCGATCCACTGACATCGTCGATAAACAAGGTTCGCGCGCCGCCAAGCGTAGCCATTTCAAGGGTCCGCTCAGCCACGGCCCAGTGGGCCGCGTCAGGGCGCTCACCACCGGCAGCAACGCTATTCTTCACCGCAAGATTCTGCGCAAAAATCGCCAGCCGCATTGTTTCAAACGGGCTTTGACAGTCGCTAACCAGCGGCGCATCCGTTCCCAGACCGGGGATCATATCCCGGGAAAAGAATTCATGGATGGGCAGACCGACCGCATCGAAAAAGCGCAAAGCCGGAACCAGCGCCAGACGGCAATCGTACGCCTTAAGGAGATCGAACTCATCCGGGCGCACCTGGACAGCCTTGCCCGCGTAGATTGGCTCATCGAGCAAGCCAAAGCTCTCATAATACCGGACTTGGCCATGTTCGAAGCCGCGCTGCGCGAGGACCGCTCCACGGCTGTTGTCGGTCATATCAACATCGAACGCCACGCCCAGCGCCCGCGCACCCTGATGAATGCGGCGCATATGTTCAGGGTCGGAAACGAAATTGAAGTTGAGGAAGCCAGTGGCAACGCGGATGCGCTCACCATCGAACTTCGCCTTCAGGCGCTCAACCTCCGCCAAGCCATCATCGATCGCCTCATGGCCTTCGACCGGAACCCCAGCGCCGTCCACGATGCAGCGGCAGAGATAGCCACGCATTCCGCTATCAGCCAGTGCCTGCCATGACCCGTCGACGCTGTCCTTGCGCACGTTGGTGAAATGTTCGTCGTGGGTCGCGGTGTAGCCCAGCTTCAGCATTTCCAGCGCGTGCAAGCGCACCAGTGCATAAGTCCGCTCATCATCCAGACGGCCCGACAGCGCAAACAGTTGCTCAATCAGACGGCGAACGGCAGCCGGAATATCCAGAACTGGCCAGCGATCGTCGTTGTACCCGCGAAAGCTGTTCTGGATCAGGTGATTGTGGCCATTGACCATACCCGGCATAAGCAAACGCCCGCCCGCGTCGATCACCTCTACCCTGCGCCCATCAGCATTAACGGGCGCGGGACAATCCCTCATCGATCCGATGGCAGAGATCCGGCCGTCTGAAATGGCGAGATAGCCATTCGTAAAGACGCGGCGATGCTCATCGATGGTAATAATGTACGCGTTACAGATCAGCGTATCGATGGTGGGCATGGTCATGCAGGCTCGCTCGCTGTCAGTTTTTCTTCGGTCAGATCATAGAACAACAGCGCGATCACGCTGACGAACAAGACCAGCATTGGTAGGATCGATGCCAGCCAGTAGATTGCTGCGATTGCCGCGGCGGGTTGTTCAATAGCTTCAGACCCTGCGCCCTGAATATAACCGGTCATGCCCAGCAACAGGCCGGTCAGCGCAGTACCGATCGCAAAGGCCAGCTTTTCACACATGGTATAGACTGCCGACAGGACACCTTCTCGGCGGAGGCCAGTCTGGCGATAGTCCCACTCCATGGTATCTGGCAGCAACGATTGGCCGAGCAGCAGGACAGCGCCGCCACTTGCGCCAAGCAACGCACCGCGCAGATATGCCAGCCACGATGGTTCTGTTGGCGATACAAAGTACCAGCTGCCGTAAACGAGCGCGTAGAACAGCGTTGCGGCAATGAACACTTCGCGCTTGCCGCGATACTTCGCCGCTTTCACCCAGATCGGTTGAACGACGATCATCGCCCCATAGAAAGCCAGGAAATACAGGCCCAGGGCGGTATCGTCGAGGCCAAGCACCCGGCGGAAGAGGAATGGCATCGCCGCCTGCGTCAGCGCCAGCGCCATCAACTGCAACAGCTTGATGATAAGCAACAACATGAACGGGCGGTTTTCGCCGATCATGCGCAACTTCTGCATCCAGCTCAGTTCGGCTTCCGGCTCAAGCGACGGGGGACGAAATTCCGCCTTGGCCGTAGCGTGATAGCAGATTAGCGCACTGGCCAGAATCAGAGCGGCCAGGAACCATGACAAAGCCGCATAGCCATCGCGGCCACCGCCCGCAGCTTCCATCAGCACCGGACCAACGAACACGCCCAGCAGGCTTGCGATCGCAACTGCCGCCACTCGGAATGAGATGAGGCGTGAACGCTCGTGATAGTCCGGCGTCATTTCCGCCGGCATCGCCATATAGGGGACGCTAAACACTGCGTATCCCGTGGCATAGAGCAGCACGGCGGCAGTGAAGAACACTGTAGTCATCCAACCCGACATTCCAGATGGCAGGTTGAACAGCATCAGCGCGGAAAATGTCAAAAGGACGCCGCCAGCGATCAGAAACGGACGCCGCCGCCCGGCTTTGGAGCGGCAGCGATCGCTCGCCGATCCGATAATTGGATCGATAACAGCATCATATAACTTGGAAAGGCCGATGACCATTCCGGCAAATGCCGCGCTGACGCCGCCGTAATCGACGACGTAACGCAGCAGGAGGACGTTGACGGAATTGAAAAGAGCGGCAACCGCTATCGTCCCGATCCCCCAGCCAAGGCAGATCGAAAGCGGCAATCGTGGCTGAGCAGCGACTTGCCCTGGGGCGACAACGGTTGGCGCGTTCATGCGGCGGCTTGTCCTTCTTTAGCAAAGCCAGCACGCTCAAGGATCTCTTGAACGCTCCGCTTTTCAGCAGAGATCGGAGCGCCCAGGATCAGTCTTGCGAACCGTTCACGCTCTGCTTCGACCCGCTGCGCCAATTCCGGCGGCGCAACGAAGTTATCGATATCTTCGCGGGTCACGCTGCCGCGTGTTTCCAGCAAGTATTCGGTGATGATCTGGCGATCGCGCATGATCCATACTTCGGACATCAGCTGCATCAGCATCCGCGCCACATCGGTTACACTTTCTGCGCCCAGGTAATCGTGACCCGTCGACATTATGCGTTCTCCTCGATGGCAATAGTCTCGCCCGGCTTCCTTGCACGGGTGATCCAGGGATACTGATCCTTGCCGATGGAATAGGATTCGACATTGGTGAAACCAGCTTCTTCAAGCATGTCGTCCAGGCTGTCGTGCAGAACTGCAGAAAAGAACGGCTCAACCCGGTGCTCCGTATCCCAATCCAGGATGACGGCGTGGAACATGCTGACTGCGCGGAACGGCGGCGGATCGGAAATAACAATGTCCGCGCCCGGCTTCATGATACGGAACAATTCCTTGAACATCGCACGATTTGCCTTGGGCGGCAGTTCGTGATGCAAGGCATAGGTGATCACGGCGTCGAAGCTTTCATCAGCTTCGCCCGTATCGGTGGCCACGTCGGCCTGCTTCAAATGGACCGGAAAGCCAAAGCGCCCGGCCATCTTGAAGCCGTTCTTCAACAGCAGCGGAGAAAGATCGGAACCGTGAAGTTCGGCATCCGGGAATACGGTGTGAACAGCACGCAGCGTTGAAACGCCGCCGCAGCCGGGCTCATAAACTCGAGCATAGCCCTTCTTCGGGAACTGCTGGACGGTGCGAACGCGCTGATTGGTAATGTCGTCGCCCACGCCGACAGCGGCATAACCGCCGTGCCGGAAGACGTACGGCCCCACGCCATATGCGAACAGAGCGCCGTAAAGATCGTATCCGTCCCAGCCGCCGGGTTCGAGGTGCCATTCAACGGCATCGAAATACTTTGGAATCTCAAGATTCTCGTTCAGCCGCAACGAGCCTTTTGATTCCACTTCGCCCTGAGTCTGATCAAACGCATTGAACAGTTCACGGCGCTCCTCAATCGCGGGGATACCGCGATTGAAAACTTCTTCACCCACGAAGCGCTGACAGAACCGTTCAAGCCGGTAGACATTGTCGCTCTCACAAACGGCCTTTGCCGCAGCGATCCGTTCCTTGGGAGAAAGTGACGGATCATTTTCGGCGTGCGCCTTGGTCAGCGCGGCGCCTTCCTTACTCTTTTCGAAATTTTCAGCGGCCAGCGGGCGGAGCGTCCCGGAGGAATACTTCTGCATTGCTCCAAGTAGCTCCAGACCCGCTCGCCCTCGTTGCGAGAGCGAGAAAGTAGGCACAACGCCAGCCTGAAGGTCCCCATTGTCGAGATTCGTCAAGAAAGTCATTAACCTATCTCCTCGCTCTGCAATTCTTAGAACCGGTAGCTTACGTCTGCACCGAAGGTGCGGCGTTCACCGGGATAGATGCGGGTGTAGCTTGCGCCCGAAAGCGGGCCGCCATCAGCCGTCGAAGCTACAACCGTGGCGCGCGACAGATAGCGCTCCTGCAGCAGGTTCTTGGCCCAGATAGCAAACTCAACGCCGTTCCAGCGCAGGCCCGCACGAGCATTAAGCAGCGAAATCGCGCCCTGGCGCTGAACGTTCAGAGCCGTGCTGTACTTGCTGGACTGCCAGCTATAATCCGCACGGATGAAGCCATCTGTATCGCTGAACAGATCAGGGATCGTCCAGCTACCGGCAACGGCAGCCTGCTTGTCACTGGTACGAGCGATCTGATTGCCCGCAACGTTCGACGTGCAATCGCTGGTGATGACCGTGCTACCCGGGATTTCACCGCAGATGAAGGCAACTTCGCCGTCCATCATGCCGCCCTTGTACTTCGGATCCATCAACGCGCCGTTGACGCTCAGCTGAAGATTACGCGTGAAGTTGTAAACGAGCTGGCCTTCGATACCCTTTACGCTGGCATCGCCGTTGTTGGCGACGACGGACAGCGTCGAGAATGGCATTTGGGTCTGCGCCTGCAGATCACGCCAATCGACATAGAAGCCGTTGAGGTTGGCAATCAGCCTGCCGCCCAGCAGCGTGGACTTCACACCAGCTTCATAGGTCCAGTTGGTTTCTGCGCCGTACGAGAAGAAGCTCGTATTCGCAGCGTTGGAGTTGAAGCCACCGGTCTTCAGGCCGCGAGCAGCGGTTGCATAAACCAGCAGGTCGTCGTTCGGCTTCCAGTTTGCGGAGAACCGGGGCGAAGCATAGCTGAACGACTGCTTGCCGCGAGCAGCAGCGACCGAACCGCGACCGATGTATGTTTGATCGTCCACCGAATAACGCAGTTCAGCGAGGACGTTGAACTGTGGCGAGAACTCATAACCCAGCGAGCCATACACGCCAAAGCCGGTCGTCTTCAAAGTACCGCCACGGCTTGAGAACACCTCTGGAAGCGCGTTCGGTTCACCAAGGGGCTGGAAGCCCAGCGTAAGACCGTCCGACACGCTTGAACGGAAGTGGTTCATGCCAACCTTCCAGCTAAGCGGGCCCTGGGTGGCCGAGCTTGCCTCAAGGCCGAAGTTCCAGTCAGAGCTGGCTTCGGTAGCCGAGTTCGTGAACAGCTGACGCGAAAGCGTTCCGTTAAGCGGCACGTTGATGAGCGACGGATCGCCCGACGTATCGAACAGCATGCCGTATTTGCCTTCGGTGTAGCTCACCACACCCAGCAGGTTCACGGTGTCGCCATCAAAGGCCAGCTTACCATAGACGATGTTGGATTCGCCGGTCAGGCCATAGCCGATGGTGTCGTTCAGATTGACTGTCTTGGGCGCCTTGACCGTGCCGCACAGGAACGTGTTGATGGGGTTGCCGTTGACGATTGACGTACCGCCGCAGTTGTTGGCCGACACGGGCAGGCTGGCCAGAGCCGGCTGATCGTTGGCGGTCTCGGAGTGCACGCCGTAGAGGTTCAGCGTCCACTGGTCCGAAAGAAGAGCCATGAAGCTTGCGCCTGCGCTCCAGCGATCGTTCCAGCCATCCAGACGCTTGCCGCTACGTTCGTTGAGGATCGTGCCGCCGAATTCCGAGTAGCCGCCGAAAACGCGAACCGCCATGTTTTCGGAGATCGGCAAGTTGATGGAAGCCTTGCCCTCGTGGCGGCCATAGTTGCCCAGCGTTGCCTGCGCATAACCTGCAACCTTGTCGATCGAAGGAGCAACGGTGACGTAGTTGATCGCACCAGCGAAGGTGTTGCGACCATAAGACGCGCTCTGCGGGCCCTTGACGACTTCGATCCGGCCGATTTCGTACTGGTCGAACGCCAGGGCAGAACGGTTATTCAGGTAAACGCCGTCGATGAACACACCGACGTTACCCTGCGGGCCCATCTGATCGACCTGCGCAACACCGCGAAGCGTCGGTGCAGCATAAGCACCGTTCAGATCCTGGAAAGTCAGGCCGGGCGTGACCGTGGCAAGGTCTGCAAGCGACTTTACGCCCTGATCGCGCAGCTGATCGCCCGAAAGAACGTTGATCGCCAGAGGCACTGTCTGCAGGCGCTCTTCACGACCGCGCGCAGTAACAACGATTTCCGATGCGTTGGCGGTCTCAGCGGAAGCAGAGACATCTGTGTCATTTGCAAATACGGATGGAGCAAATGCAACTGACAGAGCAGTAGTCGCAAAGAGTGAAAGTGTAGCCCTCATTTTAATATTAACTTTCTTCACTTATAACTCCGTAAAAATAATTATCGGTTATTTAAATGTATTATTTTATTTTAACCAATTATTCAGAAAACGCCGCCAATGATTAATTGTGCTCCTCACACCTTCAATCACCAGCACCCTGCGGGAGCCAAGTGAGCGACCCCGATCATCAGAGAGGGAAGCGCCTGAAGCTACCGAACTTTTCCCCTAGGTATATGACAATTAAGCAATCGCATGTTCAGCTTATTAGCCCGCTGACGATGCGAGCACGGTTTCCCGCCCTTCCATCGCCGCAGCAAGAGACTGATCCGCTGCGAAGCCGGAGCTGCAGTCAACCAGAGCGGTTGCACGACATACGGCCAATTCCACGCAATGCAGGAGTCACCGAGACAACTCCGCCATTCAGTCCGAGGCTTTGCGCACCATAGTTCCCCTGTCCAATGCCCCATTTGTCATTTTGATATGATTATAATACAATAACCAGTGCGTCAAACGCAAAGCCGTGAATGCAAGCAGGCGAGAAATCATTGATGACCGAATTTTTTAGATGTGATGCATCGGCGCAACGCCGCCATTTGGACGCCGGCGAATGAGCTCGGAAAGCCGCCCGGCTATGAGCCGCCTGCTCGTCATTCTCATGGCCACAGCCTGCGGAATGATGGCAGCAAATCTCTACTACGCGCAGCCGATAATCGCGTTGATTGGCGACTCGCTTGGCTTCTCGCCTGAATCAGCCGGGTTGCTCGTAACTCTCGGCCAAATTGGCTATTGCATCGGTTTGCTGCTGGTCGTTCCGCTTGCCGACGTCGTCGAAAATCGGAAGCTGGTTACGCTGCTAACCGGGGGCGCTATTGCTGGCCTTCTCGTGGCGGGACTATCAGCAAACGCCGCAGTCTTCCTGGCTGGCGCAGCCGTAGCTGGAATCTGCTCGGTCGGCGCACAAGTTCTGGTTCCATTGGCGACGCGCCTTTCCCGACCGGAAGAGCAAGGTGCCGTGATCGGCCAAGTCATGCTGGGGCTTTTGTCCGGCATTATGCTTGCGCGACCGGTCGCGAGCTTTCTTGCAGATACGTTTGGCTGGCGCGCTGCATTCCTGCTGCCTGCCGCTGCGTTGACGCTGATCTGCGCTCTGTTGTCCTTCCGGCTTCCCAAATACACGCCTGCAACCCGATCATCTTATCGCGCGTTAGTCGGCTCCCTTCCTGCACTTTTCATGAAATTTCCGCTGCTGCGGAGGCGCGGCCTCTACCAAGCCGCCTTGTTTGGCTCGTTCAACCTGTTCTGGACATCCGCCCCCCTCATGCTCAGTGAAAGCTTCCGACTGACGCAGAGTGAAATTGCCTTGTTCGCATTGGCCGGCGCCGGCGGGGCTTTCGTAGCACCCATCGCAGGCCGCTTGGCTGACCGCGGGCTGGCAAGGCAGGGAACGGCAATCGCCATCCTGACGGTCATCGCCACCTTGGGACTGACCTGGCCCGCGCTTGTGCTCTCTGCATTGATCCCGATGGTGATTATCGCGCTGATCCTTGACGCAGCGGTTCACGCCAATCAGGTGCTTTCCCAGTCGGTAATCTACCGCATTGCGCCAGAATCACGGGGCTGCATCAATGCAATCTATATGACTTTAATGTTTGCAGGCGGGGCGATTGGCTCCGCGCTAGCACCGTTGCTGTATTACAGCGGTGGCTGGCCCTTGGTGGTTGGCGTTGGCGCAGTGGCATCCATCGGGGCACTTGTGCTCTGGTCGAGCGAAACCCAGCCTATGAAAGACATGCAACGCAATCTTCTGAACCACTAATCAACGGCGCTAAAAAAAAGGCGGAGAGGGGATGCCCTCTCCGCCTTTTTCATGTCCGCGACCTGAAAGTATTATTGGGCAACCTTGGCGTCTGACCGCAGGCGAGCCATCCCGCCCAGAACCTTCCATTCACCATCCTGGCGCACCCAAGTGTGTGTCACATCGTAACGCTGATCGGCCGGAGTGCCGTCAGCCTGCATCGTCCGGTGAGTTTTGTAATACACGATGGCCGTGTCTCCGTTCAGCACCAAGCTGACAAAGTTCATCTCGAGCCGCTCCTGATTAAGGCCTTCCATCACCTGCTGGGTCTGCTGCAGACCATCATTGCCTTTCGGCTCATCATAGTGCGGCGGCCAAGCGCTGAAACCGTCGGCAGTGCTCGACAGATAGATGCTCAGGTCGCCGCGACCGCGCCCTTGATAGATCGCCAGTTCCTTGGCCCAGATTTCCTTGCGAACTGCCTCAAACTCGGCATCTTCAACTGCGACCGCAGAAGCCGAGGCCGCTTCACTCTTGGGCGATGCCACACATGCAGTACTGGTCAGCAACACGGCTGCCGCGGCAAAAGATGATAATGTCTTCATGGTTGTATTCCTATCGATTGGTGTTGCGGTAAATTATGTCGAAGCAACCACGCGCGCGTCCGCGTGGTCAGATTATCGCGAATTGAATTCGTGAAGAGGGAGACATCGTGCATGTGCATGTTGCCTTGCCCGATCGGCTTGAATTGCCTGGCCTTGTCATCGCTGACGCGGACCACGCCATCACGGCAGGTGCCTTCCGACCCTTGCGCGTCATCGTCATGAGCGGCTGAGAACGTGGCCGGACTGATGCAGATCGGGCGATAAGGGCCCTGCCCACCCCGATCCGCAAAGCTCGAAGCGTTGCGAGCCACATAGCCTGATGCATCTGCACCACTTAGGAATGTTGACCATCCAAGATAGCAGCCCGTTTGGTAGGGCGTTGTGCACGGCGGGATACCTCGATCGGCAACCCCCGGCTCAGCATCCGCGGCGCCAATTCCAATGACATATGCCGCAACAAGCCGATGGGCCGTGGGCGTGCCCGCAACCTCGTCACGCAAAAGGCGCAGAACATGAAGCGCCCCCTGACTGTGACCGAAGAGGGCAATTGGTCCGGCTGCGTTGCGTCGCAGAAATTCCACGAACGCGGCCCGCACATCCAGATATGCCAGATTATAAGCTGCTGTGGCCGCCGATGGTTCAGCGAAAACCGCCGCAACCGATGCTTGCCGATAGTATGGCAAGAACACGGAGCAACAGTCTGTGAAGATGCCTGCTTGATTGCGATGCAGGTCGGCGATGGAGCTATCGCTCCGCTCCCAATCCATCGTCGCATTGCCCACATCCGATGAATAGAACGTAGTCGGGTGAACCACAAACGCGGCGGTCGAATGGCGACGAGATGATGACCGCGGGACCGCCAGCCAACTCGCACTATCGCGGTAATCCCACTCTGTTGCATCAACGCTTGATCGCTGATCGCCCGCGAGTGCCGAGGAAGATGAAAGAGCCACCCCGATAGCAAAGGCCGTGCCGAGCAGAAGGCTCGCGAACTTGGCCATCAGAGTAGGCGCAGCGGTATCACCGCCCCGTTTCTCGTATCAAAATGTCAGGAAATGACCGCAGCACAATATGTCTCGTTTCTATATGTACTATCTTGATATCATTTTTGTATTACATCGCAATCCCTACGTGGCTTTTGCTCGTCCTCACCACACTCCGCCGCTCGGTCAGCACTCACAAGGCGGTCATTATCCGCACCCATGATGCCCGGGTCCATCGCACCGCCAGCGTTCCAGGCTTTTGCAGGTAGGAGGATCGTGACACTTAAGCGACCTCAATCAGACAACAGCGCCTTTCCCACTCCTGACGCCTAAGCGCCGTTGCATCGCCGTATTATGATATATATTGATATCATTTCCGCTGCCCCTAGATGCCATTTGCTGGAGATTTCGATGTCCGACCCGATCCCCCACATTTCCGTTGTAATCATCGGCGCGGGCGGGACAGGCCTTGCCGCTGCGCTGGCGGCGACAGATCTAGGTGCTGAAGTTGTGGTGAT